>DAIOGN010000163.1:0-5954 GCA_036745245.1 Candidatus Zixiibacteriota bacterium | reverse complement strand
TCCGCACCGGCCCGCCGCCCGCGTCCACCACCAGGTCGGGCAAGGTTCCGGTCACCAGCGCGTCCACGGGCCGGCCGTTCACTGTGAAGCGCACTCGACAGCCCTGCACGCGCAACAGCGTCAGGTCGAGCGACTCTCCGTTGAGGGTCAGCGTTCGCTTGAGATAGGCTTCGTCGAAGACGACTTCGTGGCGGGCTTCGCCCAGCATGGCCGTCAGCTTCATGTTCGGCCTCCCGAGCGCAGGGCGGAACGCCGGCCCGCCGAGCGCCAACCCGAGTTGGATCGTACCAAGGGCTCCGGCCGGGCGTCAACTGTCTTGCCGTTCCCCACCTTCACGGCCAGTATCCTGCGTGCCGCGTACAGCGCCGCGGCCAGGACCGCGTCGACCTCTGTTGCCGCGACCGTCGGCTTCGGTTCAAGCAGTCCGTGATCCGCAAGAAAGTGCGTGGACAGCCGCCCGGCCTTAAACTCCGGATGCTCGAACACGCGACGCAAGAGCTGCACGTTGTGTTTCACGCCTGCGATCTCGTATTCGCCCAGTGCGCGCACCATGCGGGAGCGCGCCTCGTCCCGCGAGGTTCCGTGGGTGATCAGCTTGGCAAGTTGCGGGTCGTAATAGAGGCTCACTTCGTCGCCTTCCTCCACGCCGGAGTCCACCCGCACCCCGGGTCCGGCGGGCTCGTGATAGCGAATCAGTCGTCCCACGGAAGGCATGAAGTTCGACTCCGGATCTTCGGCGTAGATGCGACACTCGAACGCATGGCCCGAGAGCCGCACGTCGTCCTGCGCAAAGCCGAGGGGCTGACCGGAGGCCACCTGAAGTTGCAATTTCACCAGATCGCGTCCCGTCACCATTTCGGTCACCGGGTGTTCCACCTGCAGCCGCGTGTTCATTTCGAGGAAGTAGAATTCTCCGCGCGGATCCACCAGAAACTCCACGGTGCCCGCTCCCACGTAGCCGCACTCGAGAGCGGCGCGCACGGCCGCCTCCCCCATGCGCCGGCGCAGGTCCGCGCTCACCGCCAGCGACGGCGACTCCTCGATCACCTTCTGATAGCGCCTCTGGATGGAGCATTCGCGCTCGCCCAGGTGCACGGCGTTCCCCAGCCGATCGGCCACCACCTGGATCTCCACGTGGCGTGGCCGCTCGATGTATTTTTCGATGTACACGCGACTGTCGGAGAAGGCCTTCAAAGCTTCGCTGCGCGCTCTCTCGAGATGCGATGGCAGCTCGGCGGCAACATGAACAATGCGCATCCCTTTGCCACCGCCGCCGGCGGCCGCCTTGATGAGCACCGGGTAGCCGATTTCTTCGCACATCCGCTTCACGGAATCCGCGTCGTCGGCCTCCACGTACAGCCCGGGCGTCACCGGAACTCCCGCCTTCTGCATGAGCCGTCGCGCCGAAAGCTTGTCGCCCATGGCGCGGATGGCGCCGGGCGGCGGGCCGATCCACACGA
This sequence comes from Candidatus Zixiibacteriota bacterium, assembly GCA_036745245.1. Taxonomy (GTDB): domain Bacteria; phylum Zixibacteria; class MSB-5A5; order JAUVRN01; family JAUVRN01; genus DAIOGN01. Next base: position 4,494 of record DAIOGN010000163.1, on the reverse strand, counting down.
GCCCGGCAGTCTCCACCTGCTCCGCGAAATTCGCGTTTTCCGCCAGAAAGCCGTAGCCGGGGTGGATGGCGTCGGCACCTGCCTGCAACGCCGTGGCGATGATGCGGTCTCCGCACAGGTAGGATTCCAGGGCCGGTGAAGCTCCAATGGGAAAGGCGAAGTCGGCCCGGCGCGCGAAGGGCGCGAACCGGTCGACCTCCGAGTACACGGCCACCGATTCGATCCCCAGGTCACGGCATCCCCGTAGTACCCGCAGTGCGATTTCCCCGCGGTTGGCGATCAGGACGCGCTTCAGCATGTCGAGCCCTTGATCATAGCGGAATGTTTCCGTGCTTCCTGGCGGGCACGGTCTGAACCTTGGTCTCGAGCAGCTTCAGACCGCGAATGAGTCGAGGGCGAGTATTGCGCGGCGTGATGATGTCGTCGATGTAGCCCCGTTCCGCGGCATTGAACGGATTGGCAAACCGTTCCCGGTACTCCTCGGTCTTCGCCGCCAGAGCCGCCTTGGGATCGGCTGACTTCTCGATTTCGTCCTTGAAGATGATCTCCGCAGCACCCTGAGGCCCCATCACTGCGATTTCGGCCGTGGGCCAGGCGTAATTCAAGTCGCCCCGCACGTGCTTGGAGCTCATGACGTCGTAGGCTCCGCCGTAGGCCTTGCGCGTGATCACCGTGAGCTTGGGCACGGTGGCTTCGCAGTATGCATACAAAAGCTTGGCCCCGTGCTTGATGATGCCGCCGTGTTCCTGCGCCGTGCCGGGCAGAAATCCCGGAACGTCTACAAACGTGATGAGCGGGATGTTGAAGGCGTCGCAGAAACGCACGAATCTCGCCCCCTTGAGCGACGAGGCGATGTCGAGCACACCGGCCAGCACGGCCGGCTGGTTGGCCACGAAGCCTACGGTACGCCCGGCCATGCGCGCGAAGCCCACCACCATGTTACGCGCGTAGTCGGCGTGCACCTCCATGAAGTCGCCCGAGTCCACAACCGCCAGGATCACGTCCTTGATATCGTAGGGCTGATGGGGATTCGACGGCACGAGTGAGTCGAGTTTCGGTTCGATGCGATCGGGCGGATCGTCGGTGGACACCACCGGCGCATCGTCGAGATGGTTGAGCGGCAGAAAGCCCACCAGCCGGCGGGTCTGGGTCAGCGCCTCCGACTCATTCTCGCAGGCGAAGTGCGACACGCCGGAGACAGACGAGTGTGTCATGGCGCCACCCAGCGCTTCCATCGACACCTCCTCGTGGGTCACCGTCTTCACCACGTTGGGCCCCGTCACGAACATGTGGGATGTGTCCTTCACCATGAAGATGAAGTCTGTAATGGCGGGCGAATACACGGCGCCACCTGCGCAGGGCCCCAGGACCAGGGAAATCTGCGGGATCACGCCGGAGGCCAGCGTGTTGCGCAGAAAGATGTCGGCGTAGCCGCCCAGCGAGACCACGCCCTCCTGGATGCGGGCTCCGCCCGAGTCGTTGAGGCCGATCACGGGTGCGCCCACGTTCATGGCCAGATCCATGATCTTGCAGATCTTTTCGGCGTGCCCCTCCGCCAGCGAGCCGCCGAACACCGTGAAGTCCTGCGCGAACACGAACACCAGGCGTCCACCGATGGTCCCGTGACCCGTGACCACGCCGTCGCCCATGATCTTCTTCTCGCCCAGTCCGAATTCGGTGGACCGGTGCGTGACGAACATGTCGATCTCTTCGAACGACCCCTCATCCAGAAGAAGATCCAGGCGCTCGCGCGCCGTGAGCTTGCCCTTCTTGTGCTGAGCCGCGATGCGGGCCTCTCCGCCGCCCTGCTTGGCCTGCTCTCGCAGTGCGCGCAGGCGTTCCATCTTCCGCTCCAGTCCGAAGTCCGGGTTGGTCATCCCACTACCTCTCCACTTCCGTCCGGCAACGGTCGTGCCGCGTAGTCCCGCCCGTTCCACTCCACCAGGGCCACCTTATATTCGACGTCATGATCGAAGGCAAGCCAGGTGGCGTTGTCCACGCACGACTTCAATATCTCTTTTTTCACCTTCAGCGATTCGAGGGGATGCGTATCCACCGCGGGCACCCAGGCCGTTTTCAAATGAACGCGCGTGGGGAAAATGTCGGCAAAGTACCCCACCGTTCTACCGCCTCCCGAAATCAACACCGACTGGTGCCCCAGCGTGTGTCCTCCCGTGCGGCGCACGGACACACCCGGCAGAAGCTCGGCGTCGCCCTCGAGCAGGTCCACCTGCCCCGAATCTTCATACGCCTTCATGTACTCCGGCACGTAGGTGGCCAGTGTGCGCTCGTTGGGGTGAGTGGCCTCCTGCCACTCCTGCCGCTGCGCAATGTAACGGGCTCGAGGGAACCGGGTTCGCGCCTGCCCCTCACCGTTGCGCACGAGTCCGCCTCCCGAATGATCCAGGTGTAAATGGCTGAACACCACGAAGTCCAGCTGCTCAGGCCTCACGCCGCAGGCCGCGAGGCTCGACTCCAGCCTGGACGCCGACGCCAGACCGTAAATCTTTCGTTCGCGTTCGGTGGGCACATCCCCGAACCCGGTGTCCACGAGCAAGCTCCGGCCGGCCGACTTGACCAGCAGAAGATTGAGGTCGAGATCGATCAGGTTTTCGCCGTCTGAGGGAAGCTCGCGTGTCCACAGCTTCTTGGGGATCACGCCGAACATCGCGCCGCCGTCGAGACGCATCCGGTTCTCGACGAAGGAGAACACCTCGATCGCCCCCAGGCGGTAGCGGACGATCACCGCCGCCTACCGAAGAAGGGTGCCGGCGATGACCAGACGCTGTATTTCGGAAGTACCCTCGTAAATCTCGATGATGCGCTGGTCGCGGTACAACTTCTCGATAAGCGAAAACTCGCCGATGTAGCCGTACCCTGCGTGGATCTGCATGGCGCGGTCGATGCAGTAGTTGGCGGCTTCCGTGGCGTACAGCTTGGCCTGCGCTGCCTGCAGCGAGAACTTCTCGCCCCGATCCTGCATCTGGCTGGCCTTGTAGAAGAGGCAGCGGGCGGCTTCCAGGCGGCAGGACATGTCGGCGATCATCCACTGGATCGCCTGGAGCTTGGCGATGGGCTGTCCGAACGCGTGTCGCTTCTTGGCCCACTTGATGGATTCGTCCAGGGCGCGCCAGGCCAGTCCCACGCCCTGCCCGGCCACGCCCACGCGCGCCGAGTCGAGGGTCATCATGGCGTAGCGGAATCCCTTCCCCTGTTCGCCCAGCAGATTGGCGCGAGGCACGCGGATGTCCTTGAACCAGATGCGGCCGGTGGTGGCGGCGCGCATGCCCATTTTGTGCTCGAGCGTCTTGCGGGTGAAGCCCGGCTGCTTCGTGTCGTCCACGATGATCGTGGAAATGCGGTCGCTGCGGCCGGACCCGTCGTCGATCTTGCAAAACAGCACCACGACATCGGCTACGTCGCCGTGCATGATGAAGGTCTTCTCGCCGTTGATCACGAAGTAGTCACCGTCGGGTACGGCCACCGTGATCTGGTTGGAGGCGTCCGAGCCCGCTTCGGGTTCCGTGAGCGCGAAGGCCGGGATCGACTCGCCGCGCGCCGCCTTCGGGATGTACTTCCGCTTCTGTTCTTCGGTGCCGAAGTAGGCGATGGGGTGGACGGCCAGTTCCGACACCGCGGCTAATAGCGCCGTTGCGGGGTCGTAATAGGTGACCACTTCCATCATGCTGTTGTAGAGCAGCATGCTGCCGCCCGAGCCGCCGTACTCCTTTGCGAACGGGTAGCCCACGATGCCGGCCGCGGCCAGCTTCTTGAAGTACTCGAACGGGAACTGCTGAGGCTCCGGGCGGCGATCCAGCTCGGCCGCCACGGGCGCCACATGCTCCTGGCAATAGGCATGGGCGAAGTTCCGGATCTCGTCCTGCTGTGGGTCCACCGTCCAGGGAGGGGTCACGCCCGTCAGGTCGGCCGGTTTGCCCTTGTGCACGAGCTTGGGCTGGGGTTGAAGTATCGCTTCAGCTACGGGGTTCATCTTATTAAGCTCCCTTATTTAGCCGTCTCTTTGGACCTGCGTCGAGCCACCTCTTCCCGGATGTAGTCGATGATGTCCCGCAGGGGTGTGCCGGGCCCGAAGAGGTGCCCAACGCCAAGTTTCTCCAACTCTGTCATCTCTTGTTCCGGGATGATGCCGCCGCCCGTGACCAGGATGTGATCGGATGCCTCCGCCCGGAGCAGCTCCATGACCTTTGGGAACAGGGTCATATGTGCACCCGACAGGATGGAGAGCCCTATGGCATCCACGTCCTCATCTACGGCGGCGCGCACGATCATCTCCGGGGTCTGACGCAGGCCGGTGTAAATGACCTCGAAGCCGGCGTCGCGCATGGAGGCGGCGATCACCTTCACGCCGCGATCATGCCCGTCGAGGCCGGGCTTGGCCAGTAGGACTCGAATCTTACGTTCCAAGGTCTGCGGTGCTTTCTCCCCGCCCCCGTGGAACCCACCCCACTATCCCCGGAAGCTGTCCGGAGCATA
>DAIOGN010000162.1:0-6096 GCA_036745245.1 Candidatus Zixiibacteriota bacterium | reverse complement strand
GTCACCCTGCTTCGCTGACCGGAATAGCCGCCTGCTTCGCGTGTCTCCTGCACCGTAAGCCCGGGGGGGCTCACTGCCGATACCTATTTATAAGGATGCCCGGCAGGGTCTGCCGGATACATTGCTCGGAGCGCCGATGAAGTTATTGCCCTTGTTCCCAATCAGGTTTCTGGCCGCGTGGTGGGCGGCTGTGTTCGCGGTGATCTGCGGGTCGTCCACAGCGCTCGCTGTCAAGCCCACGGCGGACGTCATGGAGCGCATGCGGCAGGACGGGACGCTCGACGAGTACGCGCAGGTCACCGAATCCGCGCGGCGCCGCGGCCTCGATCAGCCCGATGCCGTCCGGCTGTCGGCGCCCGCCCCGCCCGTGCTTGGCGTGAAGAAGGCGCTGGTGATCCTGGTCGACTTCACAGACAACGTCGCCTCTGCCGGGTCGGTCACCGACACGGCCTACTTCTCGGACCTCCTGTTCTCCACCAACGTTCCGGCCAGCTCGCTCAATGATTTTTACATCGAGAACTCTTACGGCAAGATGAGCGTCACAGGCGACGTGATCGGCTGGCTGCGCATGCCGCAGACCTACCGTTACTACGCCGGACCCGTGGCCGGATGCAATCGCGGCCTGGGCTCGCCGCCCCGCAACGCGCAGCAGCTGGCGGCCGATGCCGTGCTCGCGGCCAACGTGGCGGGCGTGGATTTCTCCGAGTACGACAACGACAACGACGGCCAGATGGACGGTTTTTTCGTGGTGCACGCCGGTCCCGGATTCGAGGAGACCGGTGACCTGTGCGACATTCATTCGCACAAGTGGTCCTTGTCCACGCCCCTCACGCTGGACGGCGTGACCATTTCCAATTACACCATGCAGCCGGAGGAACAGGGCAGCGGGGCCCCCGTAAACATCGGCGTGTTCTGCCACGAGTTCGGGCATTTCTTCGGCCTGCCGGATCTCTACGACACCGACGTTCCTCCCGACACGGCGTCCCAGGGCCTCGACAAGTGGTCGCTCATGGCCGCGGGGAACTACGCGCGCCCGGACGGGTCCTCTCCCTCGCACTTCGATCCCTGGTGCAAGATCCAGCTCGGCTGGCTCACTCCCATCCAGGTGACTTCGAATCTGCTGGATGCTCCGATTCCGCAAATCGAGTCGGACACGGTGGTGTACCGACTGTGGGCGGGAGGTGCGGGCGGAAATCAATACTACCTGGTGGAGAACCGCCAGCGCACGCTCTTCGACTCTTTCCTGCCGGGCGGCGGACTTCTGATCTACAGAATCGACGACAACATCGGCAGCCTGGCCCCAAACAACAACGAGTGGTATCCCGGGCACACATCGTCCGGGCACTTCAAGATCGCGCTCGAACAGGCGGACGGCTTGTGGGAGCTGGAAAAGTCCCCGGGCGCCGGACCTCTCGTAGCCGACAACGGCGATCCCTGGCCGGGGAGCACGGTGAACAGATCGTTCGACGACCTCTCCACGCCGGACTCCCGCGATTACAATTTCACCACCACTCAGGTGGCGGTGTGGAACATCTCCAACTCGGGCCCGCTCATGACTGCGAATCTGGACGTCACGTGGTCGCGTCCCAACCTTCAGCTTCTCGACTGGACATTCGACGACACAGGGGATGCCGACGGCACACCCGACCCGGGGGAACAGGCCGACATGTTCGTGCGCCATCGCAACGCGTGGGCCGCTGCATCTTCGGCCGAACTGCGCGTCTCCTGTGACGATTCGGAGCTGGTGTTCACCGACTCCGTTGCGAGCCTGGGGACGGTGCCCACCGGAGACACGTCGGTCAACGTGGTTCCCATTCATTTCTCCGTGCCCCCCGGCAAGCAGCCTCGAATCACCGACTTTTACATCACCGTGGAGGCCGACGGCGGCGCGTACCTGGTGACTGACACCATTCGCGTGGACGTGGGACCGAAGATGATCCTGCTGGTGGACGATGATGGTGACCTGGGTCCGACGGCGAGTCACGACTCGGCCTTCATCCTGCCCGTGCTCGATGTCCGGCGCACTCCGTACGATCGCTGGGAAGTGAACACGAGCGGCACGCCCGGAGGGCTGGGGAATTACCCCGTGGTGATCTGGTACACCGGTAACCTGCGGGATACGCTCTTCGGCGGCAGCGATTCGCTGATTTCGCCTTCGGAAGCCACGGCCCTGCGCAACTACCTGTCGGCCGGGGGGCGCCTGTTCATCACGGGTCAGCAGATCGCGCGCTACCTGGATTCCCTCGACCGATCGTTTTTATCGGACTTCCTGCACGCATCGTACGTGGGCTCCGCCGATGACATCTTCGCGATCGGCGTGAATGGAGATCCGATCGGAGACAGCACGCTATACGTGCTTGGCGGCTCGGGAGGCGCGGGCAATCAGCTCGCCAAGGACAGGATCGCGCCTCTCGGAACGGCCGATGTCGTGTTCACGGAGTCCGACCCGGGCAGTGTGACGGGCATTCGCTTCGACAGCACGTACAGAGTGGTGTTTCTCGGCTGGGGTGTGGAAGGAATCGGCGACAACGTTCAGGGGTTCGGCGCCTCGCCGAAGAGCGTGCTGATCAATCGCACCGTCGACTGGCTCCTCGAACTCGGCACCGATGTGGAGGAGGAGGGCGGAGTGGTTCGCCCGCACGGCTTCCAGCTGGGTCACAACTTCCCGAATCCATTCAATCCGTCCACCACGATCGAGTTCGTGCGCACGGGTCCGCCTGCACACGTGCGGCTCTCGGTGTACAATCTGCTGGGACAACGCGTGCGACGGCTCGTGTCTGGATCGTTCGATGCCGGCCGGCATCGGGTGGTCTGGGACGGGAAGGACGACCAGGGGCGGGTCTCGGGCAGCGGCGTTTACTTCTATCGCCTCGAGTCACAGGGGTACGTCGAAAACCGCAAGATGCTCCTGCTCAAGTAGTCTGTTCTGAACTAAGTTCGTCTCACCAAACAAGGCCGGCTGAAGCTCTTATCGCAGCTACCGTTAGGCCGGCATTCAAGTTAGCCATCCTATATCTGACTAGTTCCTCTTTTTTTTTGAGCCCGCAGGCCGGTTTCACTTGACAAGTTAGGCCGGCCTAATTCTTTGTGTGAGGGATGACGTTGGGGAAGGAACCGGCAGTGAGCGAACTTGAACTGACAGCGGTGGATGTACGCACGCTCGATCAGCTGGATTCGGGCGAAGCGGGCCTGATCCTCGACGTAGACACGTCCAGGCCGCTCGGCCGCAGACTTCTCGACATGGGAATCTCTCCCGGGGCGCGCACGCGCGTCGTGCGCAGAGCACCGTGGGGTGACCCCATGGAGATATCACTGCCCGACATGCTTGTAAGTTTGCGGTCGTACGAGGCCGCGCTGGTCACAGTTCGGCTTATCTGATGCCGGCCCCGGGCCCGACGGGCCAGGACGAGATGACCGAGCTCGCTGTCCTCAAAGTCGCCCTGTGCGGCGTTCCCAATTCCGGTAAGACCACACTCTTCAACGCCCTCACCGGGCTGCACCACAAGGTGGCCAACTACCCGGGCGTCACGGTGGAGCGTGTCACAGGCACCTTCGACCTGGACGGCCGGGAGGTGGAGGTACAGGACATTCCGGGAGCCTACAGTTTGTGCGCGCAATCTCCGGACGAGACCATCGCCACCGACGTGTTGATGGGCGCCGACGGTACGCCGCCCGACGTGGTGCTGATCGTGGTCGATGCCGTCCGGCTGGAGCGCGGGCTCTACCTTTTGTCGCAGGTCGCCGATCTCGGCGCGCGCTACGTCGTCGCACTGAACATGTACGACCTCGCACAGCGCCGGGGCCTGCGAATCGATCACGCGGAGTTGTCCACGCGACTGGGTGTGCCGGTGGTCCCGATGGTTGCACATCGCGGCGAGGGGCTTGTACAGCTTCGGCGCGCAATCCGGCGCGCCGCCGAAACGACGCCGCATCTTCTGAGGGTGAACTGGCCCTCGTCGGTCGGGGAACTGGTCGAGTCCACAGCCGCACGATCCAACGGAGGCAGGAGGCCGCCTCTGTCGGCAGGTCAGGTTCGACGCCTGTTGTTCGACGAGCGCCCACCGGAGTCGCGCTGGTTGCTGAGCGACCGGGGGGAGGAGTTTCTCACGTCGCTCTCGCATCAACGTGACCGCATGGCGCATCTGGGCGGGCCCGGACTCGAGGCGAAGGTTCGCTCGAGCTGGGCCGCGGAGTTGGCCACCACCGTCTGCGATCGGCCCACCGGTCCCGCGGCCACGTGGACATCGCGACTGGATCGAGTGCTGTTGCACGGCTTCTTCGGTCCGTTGATCGCGATCGCACTCATGCTCGTGGTGTTTCAGGCGCTCTTTTCGTGGGCGCAGCCGGCCATGGATGCGATCGACTGGGCCACCACGCAGGCCACCACGGCCGTGCACGCCAGCCTGCCGGCGGGCCCCCTGGCCAGCCTGCTCGCCGACGGTGTGGTGTCGGGGGTGGGGGCCGTTCTGATCTTTCTGCCGCAGATCCTCGTGCTGTTTCTATTCATCGGGCTGCTCGAAGATTCCGGATACATGCCCCGGGCGGCGTTCCTCGCGGATCGACTGTTCCGCGGCTGCGGACTCACCGGGCGATCGCTCATTCCTCTGCTCTCGAGTTTCGCCTGCGCCGTGCCCGGCATTCTCTCCACGCGCACCATCGATCAACGGTCGCAGCGCTTTCTCACCATTGCCGTCGCGCCGCTCATGACCTGCAGCGCGCGCTTGCCCGTGTATGCCGTCTTGATCGCCGCCTTCGTTCCCGCCACGCCCGTGGTGAGTTTCCTCAACCTCCAGGGCCTCGCGTTGGCCTCGATGTACGTGCTCGGACTGGCGGTGGCCGCACTGGTGGCGCTCGTGTTGCGCCGCACGCTCCTGCGAGGCGGCGCGGCATCGTTCGTGATGGAATTGCCACCCTACCGCAGGCCCAACCTGCGTAATCTGGGAAGCCAGATCTACCAGCAGTCGAAGGCGTTCGTGGTGCGCGCAGGCTCCGTCATTCTGGCCCTGGCCATCGTGATCTGGGCGCTTTCGTACTACCCCCGCGCAGAGATCACCACGGCGGCAGGCACGCCCGAAGCCGCGTCGGAACAACTGGCGGGGAGTTACCTGGGCCAGACCGGCAAGTTTCTCGAACCGGCCACCGTGCATCTGGGATGGGACTGGCGGATCAGCGTGGCGGTGCTGGCTTCGTTTCCTGCGCGGGAAGTGATCCTCAGCACGCTTGGCACGCTGTTTCAGCTGGGCTCGGATGTCTCGGAGGAGTCTGAGACCCTGCTTGAGAAACTGCGAACGGCACACTGGGAGGACGGCCCCCTGGCCGGACAGACTCTGTTCAACCTTCCCGTGGCGTTGTCCGTCATGGTGTTTTTCGCTCTCTGCTGTCAGTGCATGGCGACCTTGGCCGTGATCCGTCGGGAAACCAACTCCTGGACCTGGCCGGCGTTCGTGTTTACCTATATGACCGTGCTGGCCGTGGTGGCCGCCTGGGCCGTGTTCCAGATGGGCACGGCTCTTCTGGTGTAATTGAGGAGCAGGATGCAGGAGTGGTTCGCGGGAGCGGTGGTTCTGGGCGCCGTCGCCTATCTCGTGTGGCGATGGCGGGAATCACGACGCGCCAAACCCGGTTGCAGCGGGTGCGCCCATGCCTCCTCGTCCTCCGGCATTCGCAGTTCCTCCGACCCGGCCGGGTGACACACCACCGGGGTCGGTGCAATCCATGACCCGACGCACTGCCTCACTCGCGCTGCTTCTCTTTTGCCTGCCCGTCTGGACCTGCCAGGGGACGCGGCAGGAGGGAGACCACTCCGAACCGTCCGGCGAAACCGTGTACGCGTCCAACGGCGCCCGGATCTTCTACACCTCCACAACGCATTCCGGCGCTCCGATACTCGCTTCGGAGGAGTTCGGCGAAATGCCGCGTCCACCTTTGCGCTCGTGCGCGGATTGCCATGGCCCGGACGGCGCAGGTCTGGTGATTCGCACCGACAGCGGAACGCTTCGGACTCCGCCGATCTACTATTCGCGGCTCTCGTCGCCGGGCACCTATGCGGGCGGCCGTGCCTACGACGAGGCCAGTCTGGCGCTCACGCTGCGCACC
>DAIOGN010000161.1:0-6121 GCA_036745245.1 Candidatus Zixiibacteriota bacterium | reverse complement strand
CCTTCTGTCCGGTGAGTTCTTCCACGGCACGACACGGGAGGTTCGCTTCACGCAGGGCCGACAGGGTGCCGCCCGTGGCGCACAATTCCACTCCGCGTTTTTGAAGGGCGCGCGCCAGGTGCACCAGGCCCTGCTTGTCCCACGCAGACAAAAGCGCGCGCCGGATGGGCACCAAACCGTTTTCGCTCATGAAAGGCGGAGAGTGCGCCGCGCCTCCGGCACCAGCCGCTCGTAGGCTTCCACGTACTTGGCACGTGTGCGCAGAATGACTTCCTCAGGCAGCGGGGGCGGAGGCGGCGTCTTGTTCCACTGACACTGCGTGAGGTAGTCGCGCAGGTACTGCTTGTCGTAGCTGTCCTGAGACCGTCCCGGCTGGTAGCCTTCCAGGGGCCAGAAGCGCGAAGAATCGGGCGACAGCACCTCGTCGATGAGGATGATCTCGCCGTTTTTCCAGCCGAACTCGAACTTGGTGTCGGCGATGATGATCCCGCGGCCCGCAGCGTACTCGGCGGCCGTGGTGTAGATGCGCAGAGACAGCCGCCGAAGCTGCCGCGCCGTGTCGTCGCCGGTATGCCGGGACATGAACTCGTAGGACACGTTTTCGTCGTGCCCCGTGTCGGCCTTGGTGGCCGGCGTGAAGATGGGCTCGGGCAGTTTCTGCGATTCCCGGAGGTCCGGAGGAAACTCGTAGCCGTAGAGTTGCACCGCTCGTCCGGGCGCAAGGTCGCGAGCCTTCTTGTATTCGCTCCAGAGCGAGCCTGTGATGTACCCGCGCACCACGCACTCGAAGTCGATGCGCTGGGCCTTGGTCACCAGCATGGCGCGATCCTTCCACCCGGCGGCCTGCTCCCGCACCTCCTCGGGGAACCCTTCCACATCGCCTGTGATCAGGTGGTGGCGGCACAGCCCGGCGAGCAGGTCGAACCAGAACAGGGACATGGCGGAGAGGATCTTCCCCTTGTCGGGGATGGGCTCGTTCATCACCACGTCGTATGCGGAAATGCGGTCGGAGGTGACGATGAGCAGGCGATCGCCCAGATCGTACACGTCCCTCACCTTGCCGCGCGTGAAAGGCACCAGGTCCATGGCTACAGTCATGTGTCAGAATCCTATGACAGGGTCGAGGTTGAAATTCAAGTACACTCCAAATCCGAACGTGGTGATCCAGCCTTCGGGGCCGCGGGCCCAGTCCATGCGGAAAATCCTCTCGCCTGCGATCTTGGAAAAGCCCAGTCGCAGACCGAACCCATACGTCCAGGGCGCGCGCGAGAACTGCACGGGAGAGGTGGCGTCCCACACCTGCCCGACATCGCTGAATACAACGCCGCCCACGTCGACGGTCAAGATCCGTAGCGGCGAATAGAACCGGTATTCGAGGTTTCCGAGCCAGCGTCGCGTACCGTCGCCGTAGCGCGCGGGCAGGCCGCGCACGCCCGACGCGTTGCCTTCGCCCGGAACGCCGGGCCCCGTGCCGATGAACATCTGGCCGATCTGATTGGCGCGGTACCAGCCGTCATGTCGAAGATGCGCCACGAAGGTGTGTCGTGAGGCCGGCTTCAGGTACAGGCGGAAGGCCGTGGCCACCTGGGTGCCCCCCTCGCTTCCCGGCGCGGAACTCTCCCATGCGAGGCGCAGGTCGGCGTTGACGTAGGCGGGTCCCAGGCGCTTGCCGGCCTGAGCCTGCGCCCCGACGTGAGCCCTGTCGTGAGTAGACCCGGCCGCTTTGAGGATGGCCGCGACGCGCACTCCAGCCGAAACGTTCAGAGGCAGATCCTCTGTGCGGCCGAACTGGTCGTAGAAGCGCACCGGCTCATATCCGCGATGTTCGACGCGCGCGCCGACCGAAGGACCCGCACGAATCTCGTCGGGCCGGGTGAACAGCGCAGTGTCCGCCAGGTCTTCCGGTGTGGTCTCCTTGAACGTGTACAATTCGCCCATGTACGTGCGTCGCCAGGCCCAGCCGCCTCCCACGATGAACCTGTTCTGCCGGCCCCAGGCCCTTGCCACGTCGCCGGCCACGCCGGTCTGCGCGTACGGGTAGGCGTAGACGCCGTCCCGGTCATTGTAGAAAAGATAGTTGTCGCGCCCGTTGGTCACCCCGATGCCGAAGCTCCACGGCACCGTCAGGGCCCAGAACGGTTGCCGCAGGCTCATGGAGAAAGCGTTCCCATCGATGTAGGCGCTGTAGCCGGCGCTCGCACCCACACGGCTACCGAACAGCGTGGGTTCGTACAGAAAGATGTTCCCGGAGGAACGGCGATCCGACACCGAGTAGCTGAAGCCCAGCTCCTGCGCGCGACCCCGCAGATTGCGTTCGGACGCCGCCAGAGAGAGTGCGTAGGCACCGCCGCCGCCTGAGAGGGAGAAGCTGGTTTCGAACGTCCAGACATCGCGCGTCTCCACGGTGACATCCACGGAGTCGCCTTCGGGGGGAGTCCAGCGGATGTCCACTTCGGCAATGTAGCGCCGCAGTCGCAGGACGCGAGCCGTTTCGAATACGAGAAACGAATCGAGAGGCTCCCCCTCCCTGAAGAGAATGTCACGCCGGATCACCCCCTCCGTGGTGACGGCATGGAGCGAATTGAGGAGGCCGTGCAGGCCAAACGGCAGATCGCCCTTCTGAAACACGTTCTGACGAACGATTTTAATTCTGCGTACGATGGGAGGCGTGCTCTGCGCCAGGCTCACGCCGGATGCGGCCGTGCATGCGAAGAGAAGGCCCGCCGCTTGCACGAGGCGGATCGTTCGGCCCGAGTGCGGCTTCAAGCTCGTCCGAGGCGTGGCCACAGGACGTCAGGTTGCATCGAGACGCCCCTCCACCCGGCCGTTCACCAGACGAATTCGACCCGCAGCCACGGCCGCCACGGCGCGTGGATACAGCCTGTGCTCGGCTTCGAGCACACGTGCGGCCAGTGATTCAGGCGTGTCGGTGGCGAGCACCGGCACCGGAACATGCGCCACCACGGGACCCGTGTCGTAGTTCTGATCCACGAAGTGCACGGTGGGGCCCGACTGGGGCACGCCTGCCTTCAACACCGCTTCGTGAACATGCTGGCCGTACATGCCGTCGCCACCGAAGCGTGGTAGCGGTGCGGGGTGAATGTTCAGCAGGCGGCCGGCGAAGGCCGACACCACCGCAGGCGGCAATTTCTTGAGATACCCTGCCAGACACACCAGTTGAATGTCCCGCCCCACGAGCTCCTGGAGCAACCGGTCGGAATACTCCTCCTCCGTGGCAAACATGGAGGGCGACAGGTGCAAGGCCTCGCGGCCGGCCTTGCGCGCCCGATCGAGCGCGCCAGCGCTTCCCCGGTTGGAGACCACAAGGAGGATTCGGGCCTCCAGAGTCTTCGCCTCGTCTGCGTCAAGCAGGGCCTGGAGATTCGTGCCCGATCCCGAAGCCAGCACCGCCACGTTCACCGGTCAGCCCAGCCTTGCACGCAGGATTTCGTTGACGGCGTGGGGATTGGCTTTCCCCGAGGTGACCCGCATCACCTGCCCCACGAGGTAGCCCAGCACCTGGATGCGGCCCGCACGGTACTGTGCCACCCGATCCGCCTCGCGCTCGAGCACAAGGTCCACGGCGCGCGACAGCGACTCTTCGTCTGAAATCTGTTCGAGCCCCAAAGCGGCAATGGTCTCTCCCACCGCCTGGCCCGACCGCTCCATTTCGCGCAGCACGCCTTTGGCTGCCTTGGCCGAGACCTCTCCCCGTTCCACGGCGAGAATCAATTCTCCGAGGCGCTCCGCGCTCACACCAAATGTGCGGATGTCCCCGTGGCCCTCCGAGAGCAGCCGGAGCACCTCGCCCATGATCCAGTTGGAGGCTGACTTGGGGAGTTGGCACACCCGCACCACCTCTTCGAAATACTCCACCAGAGGCCGCTCGGCACACAGCACCGAGGCGTCGTACTCGGGCAGCGCATAGTCGCGCACCAGTCGCACCACGCTTTCGAGGGGCAGTTCCGGCAGGGACCGTGACACCTCGTCCTTCCAGGCATCGCCCACGCAAAGAGGCGGGAGATCGGGGTCGGGGAAATAGCGATAGTCGAGCGACTCCTCCTTGCCGCGCAGGAGCGTAGCCTTGGCCGTCTGTTCGTTCCAGGCCCAGGTCTGCCGCTCCACAAGGCCCCCCGACGAGAGAACATTGATCTGCCGGTCGATCTCGAATCGCACCGCGTGCTCCACGGCACGAAACGAGTTCATGTTCTTCAGTTCCACCTTGGTGCCCAGGCCCTCTCCCTCGCGGCGCACCGAGACGTTGGCGTCGCAGCGCAGAGACCCCTCCTCCATGTTGCCGTCGCAGATGTTGAGGTAGCGCAACAGCTGCCGCATGGCCTGTGCGCAGGCGGCGGCCGCCTCCGGCGAGTGCAGAGCCGGCTCGGTGACGATTTCAGCCAGCGGCACGCCGGCACGATTGAAGTCCACCAACGTGCTGCCGCCCGCGTGAATCGACTTGCCGGCGTCTTCCTCGAGGTGGATGCGCGTGAGAGGCAGAGTGCACGTGCGACCCTGGCAGATGTACGTGAGCGTTCCGCCCAGCCCCAGAGGCTCTTCGAACTGGGAGATCTGGTAGCCCTTCGGGAGGTCGGGATAGAAGTAGTTCTTGCGGGCGAAGATGGACGTGGAATTGACCCGCCCTCCGACGGCCGCCACCAGCCTGAGCCCATACTCCACGGCACTTCGGTTGAGCACCGGCAGGGCGCCCGGCAATCCAAGGCACACCGGACAGGTGTGGTCGTTGGGCCGATCGCCGAAGGCGGCCGGACAGCCGCAGAAGATCTTCGACCGGGTGGTCAGCTGAGCGTGCAGTTCGAGACCGATGACCGGTTCCCAGCTCATGTCGCGCCGTTCATCGGTCGGGGTGTGCTCCGCGCTGTGCAGGACGTCGTTTTCATGACGTGTGTGCGTCGTAGCCGATGGCCGCTTCCAGCTGCAGGGCGGCGGAGAGCAGGGCGGCATCCGCGTGCAGATCGCCCCACAGCTGCACGGCCAGAGGCAGTCCGGCCTCGGAGAGCCCCACGGGCAGGGAAATGGCCGGCAGACCGGCCAGGTTCGCGGGCACCGTGAAGATGTCGGACAGGTACATGGCCAGCGGATTCTGGCGTTTTTCGCCCAGCGTCCACGCCGGCGTGGGCGTGGTGGGCAAGAGGATCACGTCCACGTCACGAAACGCCTGTCGCACCTCGCGGCGGATGAGTTCGCGAACCCGCATGGCGCGCCGGTAGTAGGCATCGTAGTACCCGGCCGAGAGCACGTAGGTGCCCAGCATGATGCGGCGCTTCACCTCGGGGCCGAAGCCGCGTCCGCGCGTGCGCGCGTACAGCGCGGCCAGGTCGCCATGTCCGTCGGCGCGGCGTCCGAACTTGGCGCCTTCGAAACGCGCGAGGTTGGCCGAGGCTTCTGCGTTGGCAATGACGTAGTACGCCGCCGTGCCCAGGTGGGCATGCGGAAGGGCGACGTTTTTCACTCGATGCCCCCGGCGTCGGCACAGTTCGGTGACCCGGTCGAGCGCGTCTGCCACATCCGCCTCGAGTCCATCCTCGGTGGTCACCGTGAGCACGCCGATCGAAAGCGGACGCGCCTCTTCCAGCCCGGGCAGGGCGGCGGGCCGTGGGGACGAAACGGACGTGGCGTCTCTGGGATCGGGGCCGGCCAGGCAGTCGTAGAGCAACGCACAGTCGGCCACCGTGCGCGCGAGCGGTCCGATCTGATCAAGCGAAGACGCGAACGCCACGAGTCCATAGCGCGACACGTGTCCATACGTGGGCTTGAAACCTACGCAGCCACAGAGCGCAGCGGGCTGACGCACCGAGCCCCCGGTGTCCGAGCCCAGCGCCAGGCAGGCGAGCCGGTCGACCACGGCAGCCGCCGATCCGCCCGACGAGCCGCCGGGCACGCGCGTGCGGTCGTGAGGATTCGAGACCGGCCCGAAGGCGGAATGCTCGCTGGAGGAGCCCATCGAGAACTCGTCCATGTTGGTCTTGCCGAGAAAAATGGCCCCCTCGGCCCGAAGCCGTTCCACCACCGTGGCGTCGTAGGGCGACCTGTACCCTTCGAGGATCCTGGAGGCGCATGTGGTGGGCAGGAAGCTCGTGGCGATGTTGTCTTTGAGCGCGAT
>DAIOGN010000160.1:0-6218 GCA_036745245.1 Candidatus Zixiibacteriota bacterium | reverse complement strand
GTTGAACGCCTTCTCGGCGCACGCGGATCAGGCCGGGCTCCTGGCCTACGTGGCTCGAGCCGGAGCCGCGCGAATCTTCCTGGTGCACGGCGAACCGGAGCCGCAGGAGGCCCTCGAGGCGGAACTGTTGCGCGCCGGTTACACGGGCGTGGCGCGACCCGATACCGGAGACATCGTGGACCTGGGATGAGCCGGGGGCGAGAGCGGAGCGGGCGTGGTCAGGGAGCCGGCGTGAACACTTCGACGCGATCGCGGCCCCGCCGTTTGGCCAGGTACAGTGCGGCGTCGGCATTCTCGTAGAGCAGCGCCGGCCGGGCACAGTCCGATTTCGAACAGGTGGCAATGCCTGCGGAGAGCGTGACCTGGATGGGACGCGAGGCGGATCCCAGGGGTTCGCGGCGAACGCGCTCGGCCACGCGTTCCACCAGCCCGCGCGCGCCTTCCGGTCCGGTGTTCGGCAGAAGCAGCGCAAACTCTTCCCCGCCCACGCGTGCCAACAGGTCGATGGAACGCACGCCCGCCCGAAGCAGCTCGGCCATCTTGATCAGCACGACGTCTCCGGCCGCATGACCGTGCGTGTCATTGACCGCCTTGAAGTGGTCCACGTCGATCAGAACAAGCGAGAATTCCTCGCCAAAGCGTGCAGCCCGGGCAAACTCGGTGGCCAGGCGGCCCTCGAAGTAACGGCGATTGTACAGCCCGGTGAGCGGATCACGGTGCACCAGTTCCTCGAGCCGCTTCTGCGTCTCGGAGAGGTCGAGGAGCAATCGCCTGCGGGCGAGCGCCCGCCCGGCCAGATCCCGCAGGCGCTCGGGGGTGAGCTCACGCTCAAGCACGACGTCCACGAGCCCTCCAGGCCAACCCGCCGCGGCTTGAGGTTCGATCGTTCGTGGCACCACCACGACCACAGGCGGGTGTGCGAGCGACGCCAGAGGTCCGTTGAGCAAATCGAGATCGCCATCGGACGAAAGAGACACCACCCAGAGGTCGTGCGTCTGGCGTTCCAGCTGACCCAGTGCCGACTTCAGGTCGGGCACCATCGTGAGCCGCGGCCAGCCGTGATCTGACGCGAGTCCGCTCAACAGGGACTCGATAGATTTGGCGTCGCCGCCGGACCAGAGCACGCTGAGCGCACCCGGGGGCCAGGCCGACTTCGACGTGTCGATCCGGGATCCAAGGAGGTCCATGGACAAGGCGTCGTGAAGCACCCTGGAGATTTCCTTGAGGGAGATCTGCGCATCGGCGGACAAGAGATGGGCCTCGGCCGAGAGACTCGAGAGATGGCGCTGCAGTCGGATGAGCCCGGCGACGGTCCAGGCTTCCCCTCCCGACAAGGAGGGCGATTCGGGCTCAAATGCGGCGTGAAGGTCGGTCATGACTCGGGCCACCCAGGACGCCATGCGGGTGTTGCGCAATATAATACGCCTCGTGCGAACCGTGCGACTAATCTCGGGTGTAGGACGACCTCCGATCCGTGAAACGCCTTGCCTTGCAAGAGGCGCGGAGAGTCTTTACGCCCGCCATGGAGCGCGACCTGTTCCCCGACTCGCTTGTGGTGGGCAACGATTCGAAGATCGTCCTGTGCGTCCTCGACGGGCTCGGCGACTTGCCGGGGCCCGGGCGGAAGGAAACACCACTCGAAGCCGCGCACACTCCCGAGCTGGATCGCATTCTGCCCGCCTCCTCGGTGGGACTGTTCGATCCGGTGGCGGCAGGGGTCACACCCGGCTCGGGACCGGGACATCTGGCGCTCTTCGGCTACAGTCCCGAGCGTTACACGGTGGGTCGCGGCGTGCTCTCCGCCCTGGGCATCGACTTCCCGCTCCAGGCGGGTGACGTGGCCGCGCGCTTCAACTTCTGCACGCTCTCAGACGGCAGGATCACGGATCGGCGGGCGGGCCGCATTCCCACCGACACGAATAAGAAACTCGTGGCCAAATTGCGAACGGTCACGACGCCCGGAGACGTGCGGCTGTTCTGGGAAACCGAGGCGGAGCACCGCGGACTCCTGGTGGCCCGTGGCCAGGGACTGTCAGGCGAGCTCTCCGACTCTGACCCGCAGGTCCTCGGAAAGCCGCCCCTCGAAGTGGCGCCACTCACCCCGACCCCTGCGGCAACAGCTTCCGCACAGCGGTTCAATCAGATCTTGAAGTCGGCCGAACGCCTGCTCGCCTCCGATCACCCGGCGAACGGCGTCCTCCTCCGGGGGTTTGCAAGCCTGCCGGACTGGCCGTCCTTCGACAGCCGCTACGGTCTCCGGTCGCAGGCGGTGGCCAAGTATCCGATGTACCGCGGCGTGGCACGGCTGCTCGGGATGCGGGTGCAGGACGCCTACCAGGACCTTGACGATGCCTGTCGCCTGATTCGGGAGAGCTGGCAGGAGGGCGATTTCTACTTCCTGCACTTCAAGGACACGGACAAGGCGGGGGAAGATGGCGACTTCGATCGCAAAGTTGCGGCCATCGAAGACTTCGACTCCATCGTGCCCCGGCTTCTGGAGCTCGGTCCGGACGTCCTGGCCGTCACGGGGGATCACTCCACGCCCGCGCGGATGAAGCAGCATTCGTGGCACCCGGTGCCCGCCGTGGTGCACGCTCCGGCCACCGCGCGCCCCGACGGACGATCTCATTTTGGCGAGGGCGCGTGCCGGGCCGGCACGCTCGGTCACCGGCCCATGTCACACCTCATGTCCCTGTTGCTTGCCCACGCGGGCCGCTTGACAAAGTACGGAGCCTGAGGCCTCAAGTCCCCGGCGGCATCTCTGTGACAGCCGCTTGCGGGATGATGCGTGCATCGACCGCGGCGAGTTTGAAGCGATCCGCGCCCGCCACCAGCGGGTTGATGTCGATCTGATCGATCTCGGGCAGATCGCTGGCCATCTGCGATACGCGCAGGATCACGTCGGCCACTAACGCCGGGTCGATCACGGGCCGGCCCCGCGCCCCCTGCAGAAGTGGATAGCCGTGGATCTGCGTGATCATTTCGAGCGCGTCGCGATCGGAGAGCGGGTGCACGCGAAACACCACATCCTTCAGGATCTCCACGAACACACCGCCCAGCCCGAACATCACAAGCGGGCCGAACTGCGGATCGGTGGTGAGCCCCACCACCAGCTCGGTGCCTCCCGCGGCCATGGCCTGCACACACACGCCGTCGAATCGCGCGTTCGGATTGTGGCGGGCCAGTCCCGCCTCGATTTCGGCAAAGGCGGATTCCACGTCGGAATCGGTGCGCAGATCCAGTCGCACCCCACCGACGTCCGACTTGTGGATCGCGTCGGGTGACAAAAGCTTCAGTGCCACCGGGTAGCCGCAGGAGCGCGCCTGCTTCACGGCCTCCTGCGCCGACTTTGCACCTCCCGTGGGCACGGTGGGAATGCCATAGCACTCGAGAAACTGCATGGCACGAGCTCCCACGAGAGCCTCTCGTCCGGCGCTCCGCACGAGTTGGGCAGCGGTCGCGACGTCGACATCGAACGTCGGTGTGCGACCTTCCGGTCGGGCTCGCCACGCACGCCAGCGTTCCATGGCGGACAGCGTGAGCGCGATGCTCTCCGGATACGCGTACACCGGCAGTCCCGCCCGTTTGATCTTCCGGATCCAGTCGGCTCCGTGGCGCTCCCCCATGAGGCAATTCAGCATCGGCTTGCTGTGCCGCGAGGCGGTTTCGATCAGACGTCCTCCCACAGCCTCGGCATCCACCATGAGCGGCGGTACAAAGATCGTGACGACGGCGTCGACCGCGGGATCGGAGGCCACGAGATCGAGCGCCGCGGCGTAGCGTGAGGCGTCGGCAGAGGCGATGAGATCCACGGGATTTTCCACAGACGCCTGTTCCGGCAGCTCTTTGCGCAATGCGACTTTCGTCTCGTCCGCCAGGGTGGCCATTTCGAGCCCGCCGGCCACGAGCGCGTCGGTGGCAAGAATGCCCGGCCCGCCCGCATTGGTGACCACGCACACGCGCGGACCCTTCGGCACCTGTCCCGACACGAATCCCAGAGCCACGTCGAACATGTCCTGGATCGACGACACGCGGATCACGCCGGTTTGCGCGAAGAGCGCATCCACCGACACGTCGCGGCCCGCGAGTGCGCCCGTGTGGGACCGCGCCGCCTTCGCCCCCGCGGCCGTGCGCCCGGCTTTCACCACGATCACGGGCTTCGTGCGCGACACCTCGCGTGCCACGCGCGTGAAGCGCCGCGGGTCTCCGAAGTTCTCCAGGTACATCAGAATGACGTCGGTGTGCGGATCCCGCCCCCAGTACTGCAACAGGTCGGTGCCGGACAGGTCGGTCTTGTTCCCGATGGAAGCGAACATCGAGAACCCGACGCCCAGTTCTTCCGCGTGCACCAGAATCGTTTCGCCCAGGGCACCGCTCTGCGATACGAGGGCGATGCGACCGGGCAGCGGAGAGGGTTTTCCGAACGTGCCGTTGAGCCGAAACGCCGGCTCCGTATTGACGATGCCGAAGCTGTTGGGTCCGATCATGCGCAACCCGGAGCTCCGGACGGTGTCCAGGAGTTCGGCCTCGAGACGCGCGCCTTCGCCGCCCACCTCCTTGAATCCGGAGGTGATCACCACGACGCCCCGCACGCCCTTGCGGGCGCAGGCCTCCAGGGTGGGCACGACCACGTGCCGCGGCACGATGATGAAGGCCAGGTCCACCGGATCGGGGATGTCACGCACGTCGGCGTAGCACTTGAAGCTGTGCACCACCGAGTGATTGGGGTTCACCGGGAAGAGGGGGCCGGTGAATTCGTACTGCGAAAGATTATGGAGAATCTGGCGGCCGATCGTGCCCGCGCGTGGCGTGGCGCCGATGACTGCAATCGAGCGCGGCCGGAAAATGGCATCGAGCGAGAGGTCGAACGCGGCCGGCCCGGCGGCTGCTTTGAGGTCGATCGTTTGCGGGCTCACCCGCCCGGCCGTTCGAGGCGCGCAAGCCTCACCCGCGCCGCCTTGAGCAGGTGATCGTCGCCGCGTTCCGTGGAGGCTTGCAGGGCCCCAACGTAGGCTTCCCGGGCCGCGTTGAGATCCCCCATCCGCTCGGCCACGCGCGCCAGTTCGAACCACGCCGCCGAATAATCGGGCTGGTAACGCGTGGCCAGTCGGTAGTGCTGCGCGGATTCCGGCAATCGTCCGGAGTCGCGCAGCGCGTTCGCCAGAGAGAAATGCAGGATGGGATCTTCCGGCGAATCCCGAAGCGCGGATTCGAGCTGCTCGAGCGTGGGCAAAAGGTGTGACTCCCCCCGGCCGCGTGCGGCCTTAGTGTCGTGTCCCAGAGACAACTTGCATACGTCTCGTGAGGCATCGTGGAGTCTGACGAGGCGTGACGACGAAGCGTATACGTGAGATACGGTGAGGAGTCACAACGAAGTCAGGCTCCGCGAGGACCACGAGAAATTCAAGGGATCTCTGGGACACGGCACTAGGTTCCGCGGCGCACGTCGCCGGCCGCGAGAATCTTCAGGGCCCGCGAAACCCGCTCCACGCGGTCGCGTTCGTGCCGCTCGGAATACACCAGCTGCAGATTGCGCAGCATGCGCACCAGGATGGCGCGCGAGGAGACGGGCGAGAGATAGCCCTTCCAGAACCCGTAGCCCGACTTCATGAGGAACTGCCGGCAGTCGTGATACGTGAGCAGCTGACCCCCGTTGAAGGGATCGATGAACAGATCCCGCCGGGAATTGGCGTGCTTCACCAGGAAGTGTCCCGGCATGCCCACCCCGAGAAGCGGAATGCCGGCCCGCCGTGCCACCAGCATGTAGGCCACCGACATCGTGAGCGGAATTCCCTGCCGCCGGTCGATGACGCGATTGAGAAAGCTGTTGTCGGGATCGTAGTACTCGTCGTGGCACGCCTTGTATCCCACTTCCTCGAACAGCACTTCGTTGAGCTCGGTGACCTGTACCGTGGGGGACTCGTCGCCCGACAGCCGGGCAGCCACGCGCTTTCCCCACCGGTCGAGCCTTCGCCGATACGGCGTCTCGTCGAGCGTGGGATATTCCATGCGCGCCAGAAGGAAGGCCCCCTCCTCCAGGTCGATCTGGTGGTTCGCCCGCGCGGCGAACTCATTGAGCACGTCGAGGAACTCGGGAAAGGCGATCGTGCGCAACAACCCGCTTGCGGCATCGCGCAGGGATTCGGAACCGGCGGTGGCCGCCTCGCGCAGCAGGGGTTCGGCCCGGACCCCCAACTCGCAGACCTTGGCCTCGGCGG
>DAIOGN010000159.1:1464-6329 GCA_036745245.1 Candidatus Zixiibacteriota bacterium | reverse complement strand
TGGGAGATGTTCAGGATGCCGCCACGCTGACGTTGGCGCAGACCTACCTCGGTCCGCTCGCGTCGGGCCCGCCGCCGCCCAACGTTCCGCGCTACGAGCCCGAGCAGCGGGGCGCCAAGCGCGTGCTCATGGAGCGTGAGGCCGAGCACGAGCATTTCATGAGAGGCTACCACGTGGGCGACAAGGACAGCCCCGACCGGTACGTCCTCGAGGTGATTCAGTTCCTTCTCACTACGGGCGAATCGTGCCGGCTGCATCAAACTCTGGTGAACGATCTTCAGGTGGCGCTGTATCTGTACGGCGGCTTCGAGTGGGGCTTTGATCCGTCGCTGTTCTATTACTATGTGGCCGTGACGCCGGGTCTGCCTCACGACCGTGCGGAAAAGGCGTTCGACTCGGTGCTCTCGGCGTTTGCGAGTGCGGGCCCCACGCCCCAGGAATTGCAGAAGGCCAAGTTCGGGCTCACCGCCAACTTCTACAAGAACTTCAAAACGAACAACGGCACCGCGCATGAGCTGGCTCGATTCCAGGCGCTGTACGGCGACTGGAAACGGCTGTACGAGTATGTGCCGGCGGTGGAAGCCGTCACGGCGGACCAGGTGAAGGAGACCATGAGAAAGTACTTCGTGCCGAACAATTCCACCACCGTGGTGCTGGTGCCGAAGGAGGGCGAATCGTGAAACGCCTCTCGATACTTGCAGCCCTGATCAGCCTCGGGACCGCCCCGGCCGAAGCCAAAGTCGCGCTGCCCAAGGCCCAGGAATTCGCGCTGTCGAACGGACTCGCCGTGCGCGTGATCTCGCGTCACGAGCTGCCTCTGTTTTCCATGCAACTCGTGTTTCGTGCTGGCTCAGTATATGATCCCGCCGGACAAGAGGGACTGGCCTCTCTCACCAGCGACATGCTGTTGCGGGGAACCGAATCCCGCACGGCCAAACAGATCGCCGAAGACGTCGCCTTCGGGGGCGGAACTCTCACCAACGAAGCGGGCTACGAGTCCGCCGCTCTGTCGGGCGAGTTTCTCACCGCCCAGGGAGAGAAGGCCGTCGAGATTCTGGCCGACCTGGTGCTTCGGTCCTCTTATACGGCGGAGGAGTTCGACAAGACGAAGTCCCTGGTGCTCGGACAGCTCGGCAGTCGGCGTGAGAATCCGAGCCTGGTGGCCAACGACGCCATCTGGGAGACCCTCCTCAAGGACAGCCCGTACGGGCACTTCACGGGCGGCACCGCCGCCACGGTGAGCGCCCTGACGCGCGACGACGTGGTGAAGTTTGCCCGCTCCAGGTACACGCCCGACAATGCCGTGCTCGTGGTGTGCGGCGACGTGAAGGCCGACCTGGTGAAGAAGTGGGTGAACAAATATCTGGGCCCGTGGAAGGGAAAGGCGACGGCCTCGCAGGCGGTTTCGCCTTTTGCCTCGATCGAGGGCCGGCAGGTGATCCTGTACGACAAGCAGGACGCCACGCAAACGCAGATCCGCATCGGAAGCCTGGGCCTGCCGCTCGGGCACGCCGACTTCCCGGCGCTCGAAGTGGCGCGCACCGTGTACGGAGGCTCGTTCGCGTCACGGCTCATGGATGAGATCCGCGTGAATCGTGGCTTGAGCTATGGCGTGAGCTACCGCTCCACCAGCATGCGCCCGGGCGGCGTGGTGTATGTCACCACGTTCACGAAAAACGCCACGGTGGCTGAAGTGCTCGACATCGTGTTGGCCGAGGCGGCGAAGATGCAGACACAGGCCGTGTCCGACTCTGAACTCACCGACGGTGCCAACTACCGCGCGGGAACGTATCCGCTGGACTTCGAAACCAACGATGACCTGGCCGGTGTGTTCGCATCCATGTGGCTCAACGGTCTCGAGCGTTCGTACTACGAGGACTACCAGGAGCGGCTGCGGGCGGTAGAGCCTCCCATCGCCGTGACGGTGGCCCAGAAGTACTTCCCGGGAGAGCACTTTCGCCTGGTGCTGGTGGGCAAGGCGGAGGAGGTGCTCCCGCAGGTGGAGAAGTACGGTCCCGTGAAAGTGGTGCCCTTTTCGTCGGAATGAACGACGGGCGAGAGACGCGCATGCAGAACCGAACGCTCGGCTCATCGGGCCTGTCCATTTCACCTCTGGTGCTGGGCGGCAACGTGTTTGGCTGGACCATCGACGAATCACAATCGTTCGAGATTCTCGATGCGTGGGTGGACGCGGGCTTCAACTGCGTCGACACGGCCAACGTGTACTCGGTGTGGAAGCCTGGGCATCAGGGCGGCGAGTCGGAGACCATCATTGGCCGCTGGTTGAAGCGCACCGGCAAGCGCGATCGGATCGTGCTGGCCACCAAGGTGGGCTGGGCCATGGGAGACGGCCGGAAGGGGCTGGCCAGGGACTACATCATCCAGGCGGCGGAGGATTCGCTGAACAGGCTCCAGACCGACTACATCGATCTCTACCAGTCGCATCTGGACGACCCTGACCTGCCGGTGGAAGAGCCGTTGTCTGCGTACGCGCAACTGATTGAACAGGGCCGGGTGCGCGCCATCGGGGCCTCGAACTTCACTTCAGAGAGGCTCCGAACTGCGCTCGAGGCATCGAGCCGCGACAGCTTGCCGGCGTACGCCTGCCTCCAGCCGCTCTACAATCTGTACGACCGTGACGCCTACGAAGCGTCGCTTGAGACCGTGTGTCTCTCCCACGGGCTCGGAGTGATCACCTACTCATCCCTGCGCAGCGGGTTTCTCAGCGGCAAGTACCGCTCCGAGGCCGACCTTACGAAGAGCGTTCGCGGCAACCGGGTGAAGGACTTTCTCAATCCACGGGGTCTGAGAATTCTCGACGCCGTCACAGACGTGGCCCGGCAGCTCGAATGCGCCCCGTCCACGGTGGCGCTGGCCTGGCTGCTCTCCAGGCCCACCGTCACGGCTCCCATCGTGAGCGCCACCAGCCGCGAACAGCTCGCCGAGCTGGTGGCCGCGCCGCATCTTCGCCTCGAGTCGGAACACCTCGATCTGCTGGGTCGCGCCAGTCGAAATGAATAAGGGCGGGTAAACACCCGCCCTTAACACTACCAGGGTTCAGTACTCCAGCTCAGCACGACGACGCCAGTGGGCTCGTACAGCCGTCACATGGCGCGGGTCCTCCCTTGAACACAAAGTTCACCAGGAAGATGATGTCGGCCGACGTGACCGTGCCGGTACAGTTCACGTCCCCGGCCGCGACGCACGGCTGAGGCGGAGCTCCACCCTTGAAGCAAAAGTTCACTTCAAGGATGATGTCGGCCGAGGTGATCGCTCCGCTCACATTGATGTCACCGGTGATGGCAATCGGGCACGCCGCAGCCGCGACGTACCAGAACCCGATGCCCATTCCATACGACGCCGAGGCGGCCTTTCCCGTCACAGGTTGCGAAATGGAGTAGTTCAACCCGTAATTGGACGAGGCCAGTCCCACGACTCCACCACCGTTGTGAGAATACCATGGCATCGTGACCGCTGCGGCCGGTTCCGCAGTGGCCGCTTCGTCGGGCGGGTGCACGGGTGCCCCTCGGTCATCGGAGCCCGAGCTAACGCTTGCGAAAAGCGCGCAAGTTGCGGCCACCGCCAGCGTGGCCAGGTGTTGGGTCTTCTTCATGGGTCAGCGTCCTGTCTGTTCCGCGTTCGTGACGGCCGACCACTTCAGATCACCCTGCGGCGCCTGGGCCAGCAAGGTCTGAAGGGCTGATTCCAGGGCGGACATCTGGGCCTTGAGCGCACCCATCTGGTCTGACTGGCCCGCCAGTTGCGCCTTCAAGACTTCGATCTCGGCCTGCTGCGACTGATTCTGCGCGTACAGCGCCTTGGCCGCCGCGAGCGCGACGCCA
Source organism: Candidatus Zixiibacteriota bacterium (assembly GCA_036745245.1). Lineage (GTDB taxonomy): Bacteria > Zixibacteria > MSB-5A5 > JAUVRN01 > JAUVRN01 > DAIOGN01. Next base: position 2,487 of record DAIOGN010000159.1, on the reverse strand, counting down.
TCGGGATCGAGCGTGGAGATGTGTTTGTCATCCTCGCCCACCTGGAACAAGCGGTAGAAGTCCTGCGCCATGGGTCCGATGTGATCGGCACCGTCGCCCTGGGCCTTGTACTTCCAGCGGTGGATGTTCAACTGCTCCAACTTTTCGAGAACTTCCATCCCATCCACAGGACGGATGCTGTGCTTCGCGGTGCTGTCGGACAGTGCGACCCACGCCGAACCACCCGGAGGCACAGACACGCCTGAAGAGATCGGTGTTCCGGGCATATCGCACGAGGTGGAGAAGTAGAAGCCGCCCGTCGCGCGCGCGTTGAACGAATTGAAGTTCTGGCTGAAGAACGGCTGATTCACGCCCAGTGCGTCCACGCAACAGTCGGCCCAGACAAATGAACAATCAAGTAATGCTTGAGCGCCCGTGCCGCAGGCGAACGTGCCCGAGCCCGACGCGATGTTGCCCAGGCCCCCGGGCACGGTGGACCAGGTACCGCTTGCGATGTTGCGCTGCCCGCCGCCGATGGTGGAATAGGCCCCGCTGGCCGAGTCACCGTTACCGCCCGCGATCGTGGAGAAGAACCCCACAGACTGGTGGTTCATGCCACCACCCACGGTGGAACCCGTATCCGCTGCGATATTGTTGCGGCCGCCAGCGATCGTGGCGATCAGGCCCTTTGCGTCGTTATTCTGACCACCGCCAATGGAGGCCCACATGTTATTGGCGCGATTGACTTCGCCGCCGGCCACGGTGGCAAAGTCGAGCACGGCCACGTTCTGGTGTCCTCCTCCCACCGAGGAGAAATTCCCCATCGCGGTGTTGAAGTCGCCTCCTGCAACGGTGGCGCTCTGAATGGTGGCCTGGTTCCCCTGCCCGCCGCCTACCGTAGATGCGGCGCCACTCGCGAGGTTGCTGAAACCGCCGCCGACATGGCCGTAGATGCCGCTGGCCGTATTGCCGTTGCCGCCGCCCACGGAGGTATAATCGTTGGAGGCAATGTTGCAGTACCCGCCGGGGATGGTGGGCATCTTG
>DAIOGN010000159.1:0-1454 GCA_036745245.1 Candidatus Zixiibacteriota bacterium | reverse complement strand
CGGTGCGGAACGTGCCCGGCAGCGACGCCGAGATGTCGATGCTGCCGAGGTCGTCGTTGGGCGCCGTCGCGGCGAAGCCGGTGAGCCAGACGCTGCCGGACGCGACCATCGTCTGCCACACGAACGTCACGTTGCCCGTCGCGAGATCGAACTGCAGCTGCCAGGTGTTCGCGGCGGTCGTGTTGTACGCTCCGGCCGTGAACCCGTAGAAGCCGGCGTTGAACTGACCCCACCCGAAAGTGGCCTTGCCGCGGGCCTGAACGTCACCGCTCCAGCCGTTCACTACGAAATTCTGAGCCCCGTTGCAGTCGAGTACGCGAAGCCTGCCCGCCCGCTGTCCCACGGGAGCAGACGGGTTACCGACGGTCGCGTTGATCCACGGCGGGCACGGTCCCACCACAGGAGGCGGCACGGGACAGGCCATGTCGATGGCGGGTGTGCCTTCGTCAAGCAGACTTACGAACGCCGTGTCACCCGGGTCGCCCTCTTCCACGGACAGCCCGCCCGAAGCTCCCATGAGGGAGCCCACGCGCTGGGCGTAGGCCACCGACGAGATGCGCTGGCGAGGAGCCATTTCGGCGTCGGGTGAAACTGAGATTCCGAGATAGCGGACGGTATCGCCGAACGCCGAATCTGGAATGGGATTGATTGAACCTAGCAGTACACTGAACACGCCGCCCGTCGTATTGACGGCCTGACCCTCCTGCCAAAGCAAAACGCCGCCCGCAGGCGCATCATAGATTCGGAAGGTGAGTGCATAGTTGCCATTTGCGACCGGAGTCCCTCCGGGGGTGTTCAACACGCCTTGAAAATTGATCAACTGCGGAACCGCGCCCCACGCCGATGTGGCCAGGACCAAGCTCGCCGCCATGCAGAATACACGAAGCAGGTGTCTCATCTGTACAACTCCTCCAATGGGTTGACTATGGGTGTGTGTGTGAATTCGAATGGGACACGGCCGACCCGCCGTGATTGGACCGAGCTTCTCCTCTTGGCACAGGGTTCACTGTCGCCCGTCCGCGGGAACCACGCGTCCGCGCGCGGACAGGGAGATGTGTCACGCTGTCCCGGTGGCTAGAACACTCGCGGCCCGCCGGGGCACGGCAACTTCAGAAACTAGAATCAGCCTGCTCGGAGGACTCGAGGGAGTTCTTGGTGCACGAGCTCGCGACGACGGCAGGCCCCAAATACTGGGACTGATAGGTACTGTCTACGCTATAGGGCCCAGAGTACGCGCAAGGCGCTGGCGGGCAAGGCTAAACCACCACCCTCCCGGTGCCGCCTGGATCGCTGGCACGACGGGCAGTCACGGAGGCAGGGAGCACAGTGTGCAGATCTCTGCTCACCTGTAAGCACCCGACCTGAACTTCTGACCCGCTTTTCCCTCCGAGTGGCCGTCGCTTCCGGACACGGAGCGCGGCATGTACAACTTCGCGGCCACAAGCCGACGGGTG
>DAIOGN010000158.1:0-6456 GCA_036745245.1 Candidatus Zixiibacteriota bacterium | reverse complement strand
CCTTCGGCCGTGCAGCGGCTCGTGGAGAAGCACCGTGCAGCGGGCCGCCGGGTGGGGCTGGTGCCCACGATGGGCGCACTGCACGAGGGACATGCCAGCCTCGTGCGCCGCGCGCGCCGCGAGTGCGATGTGGTGGTGGTTTCGATCTTCGTCAACCCCACTCAGTTCGGACCACGCGAAGACTTCTCCCGTTATCCGCGTACACTCGGGAACGACCTGAAACTCCTGCGCCGCGAGGGCTGCGACCTGGTCTTCGCACCGAGCGTGCGCGACATGTACCCGGAGGGATTCGGCACGATGGTGGTGCCCGGACCTCTTGCGTCCGAACTGGAGGGAGCGCATCGGCCTGGGCATTTTGCCGGCGTGGCCACCGTGTGTGTGAAACTCTTCACCATATGCAAACCACATCGCGCGTACTTCGGCGCTAAGGACTACCAGCAGGCACTGGTGGTGGAGCAGGTGGCGCACCATCTGAACCTCGATTTGAGAGTGGTCATGTGCCCCACCCGGCGCGACCTGGACGGTCTGGCCCTCTCGTCGCGCAATCGCTTCCTGTCGGCCGCGGAGCGGGAGGTCGCCTTAGCCCTGCCGCGGGCCATTCGAGAGGCGGCCAGGGTCCTGCGATCGGGCCGGGCCACGCCTCGGGCGGCACAAAGACGAGGGAGGGCCGCGCTATCCCGCGTGAAGGGCCTCGTTCCCGACTATTTCGAAGTGCGCCAGGCCGATACGCTCCTCCCGTGCAGCCCGAAAGACCGCCGGGTGGTGATTCTGGCGGCCGCCCGCGTGGGCAAAACGCGCCTCATAGACAACCTGCGCGTGTTCTTGAACTAGTCCCGCCCGAAGTGTATACTCACAGGCTATGCTGATTCAGATTCTGCGCGCCAAGATCCATCGCGCCACCGTCACGGGCGCGGAGCTCGACTACGAGGGGAGCCTCGCCGTCGATCCGCGTTTGCTCAAGGCGGCCGGCATGCTGGTGGGCGAAAAGGTGCACGTGGTGAATGTCAACAACGGCAACCGATTCGAGACCTACCTCATCAAGGGAAAGGCCGGCGAAGTGTGCCTCAACGGTCCCGCCGCCCGGCTGGGGCTGAAGGGCGACAAGGTCATCGTGATTTCGTACGGGCTGGCCGAACCCCGGGAAGCCGCAAAGTTCCAGCCCACGCTCGTGTTCGTCACCGAGAAGAACAGAGTCAAGAAAATCTCCCGCGCATGACGGCACCGGCCGTAGTCATTTTGGCCGCAGGCCAGGGCAAACGGATGCTGTCCGATTTGCCCAAGGTGCTTCACCCCTTCGCCGGTTCCACGATCGTCGACTTCGTGCTCGACGAAGTGGGCTCGCTTAAACCCGCGCACACGTTGGTGGTGATCGGGCATCAGGCGGAGCGGGTGCGCGCAGCGCTCGACGGCCGCCCGGTGCGTTACGCACTTCAGGCGCAACAGCTGGGCACGGGTCATGCGGTACAACAGTGCGCAGATGAACTCGCAGGTTTCGTTGGCACCGTCCTGGTGCTGGTGGGTGACGTGCCACTTCTGCGCGCCTCCACTCTCTCGAACATGCTGCGGCTGCACTCCGAGTCGGGCTGCGCCTGTACCGTACTCACGGCGGAGTTCCCCGACCCCACGGGCTACGGCCGAATCGTCCGGGCCGCCGACGGCAGCCTCGAGGCCATCGTCGAACACAAGGATGCGACCGTTGCTCAGCGCCAGATCCGGGAGATCAATTCCGGGATCCTGGCCTTCGAATCCACCGACCTGTGGGACTTTATAAGCCGCCTGTCCAGAGGTAACAGTCAGTCGGAATATTACTTAACCGACCTGGTCGGCCTTTTGAGGGCCGCCGGACGGAAGGTGTGCGCCTACTGCGTCGACGACCCCTGGGAGGTCACCGGCATCAACTCTCCCGAACAGCTTGAGCATCTTGAACGTATATTCAGGGAGCGGGGGGGGCGGAGATAGACATTGACAGGTACACAGGGTCGGATATATTGCCTGCGGCGCGGGGGGATACGCACCACTTTCATCACAGTAAGAGAGCATGCCTTATGAAACGTCTATGTTTTTTGGCGTGCGGGTTGGTTCTGGCGGTGACGTCCGCCCGGGCCGAGGTTGAAGTTCCCGCCCCCGAACAGAACACCGGTCAGGCGGCCGCCAACGCCCAGGCCACGAGTCTCCTCAACGCGAACACGCCCTTTCGACTTCTCGACCCCAGCCGACTCACGATGAATCACAGTTATTCGCTCTCGTACTTCAGCGGGCCGGCGGGCGGCCAGTCGGTGGGCATGTACATGAATTCCATCGGGTATCAGATTGCGCGGCCGCTGTATCTCCAGGTCGACATCGGACTGGTGCACGATCCAGGCGCTCTGGTCGGACACGGGAACCCCAATAACGCGGCCCGCATCCTGCCCAACTTCAGTCTGCGTTACACGCCGTCGCCCAAGTTCAATCTGATGGTCGACGTGCGCACCATGCCTTCGTACTACAGCCCGTATTCGGGAGCCTATCCCGGATACGGCAGTTCGTATTGGATCCGATAACCCCATGGCGATTTCCCGAAAGAAAGTCCCACTTCTCAAACGTTACCGCCAGCGCTTCAAGGTGAAGTCGGCCCCCATGTGGGAGGCCCTCATCGTGGTGCTGCTGGGATGCGTCATGATCTACACGTACTCCTTCGCCAAGAAGATCGGCTTCGCGGAAACCACCTCCGAGTCGGCCGGGCCGGCCCAGCTGGTGCGCGTGCAGGTGCTCAACGGCTGCGGCCTTGCGGGCGTGGCCGGGCGCATCGCCGACGAGCTGCGCACCGCCGGCAACGTGCACTTCGAGTTCGACGTGGTGGAACACACCAACTTCGCCACCTTCGACGTGGAAGAGACCCTGGTGCTCGACCGCGGTTCCTCTCCCGAGGCCGCGCTGGAAGTGGCTTCTCTGTACGGCCTCCCCCGCGACCGGGTGGTGCGCCAGGCGCTCAACGACAACATCCTCGACATTGAAGTTTCGATTCTGCTCGGCAAAGACATCAGCCTGTATCCAAAAAGGAGGCCCTAGTCTCACCGGATTTGCAGAAACCATTGCCATCCATCCAGTCTCCTAAGCCGGCCAAGACGTACTCCTCGAAAAAATGCGCCCGCCGGTGCGCCGAACTGGCGGCCGACGTACGAGCCGAAGACATCATCATCCTCGACCTCCGAAAAATCTCAGGGGTAGCGGACTACTTCGTGATCGCCACAGGCGGCGCGGATACCCAGTTGAGGGCGATTTCGGACCGCATCGAGGAGGGCCTGGCGCAGGACGGACAGGACGCATGGCACCGGGAAGGCTACGAGAACGGTCAGTGGATCGTGCTCGATTACGTGGACGTCGTATGCCACATCTTCCTCAAGGAGAGACGAGAATTCTACCAACTGGAACGTCTCTGGGGCGACGCGCCCCGGACCCCCTTCGACGAATGACCCCGCCTTCGGGCGGGCGTCAACCCACCGTCCCTGGGGGCACGTTCCAATCGCTTCGAACACCGCTTCGCATCACAAAGGGGATCTGCTCGTGAAAACACTGGACATCGTTGAACTGAAAGGGAAGTCGCTCAACGACCTTCTCGACATTGCCGGGGAACTGGACATTCCAGGAGTCTCGGGCCTGCGCAAGCAGGAGCTCATCTTCAAGATTCTGGAGACCCAGACGCAGCGCGACGGGCTGATTTTCGCCGAGGGTGTGCTGGAGATTCTGGAAGAGGGATACGGATTCCTGCGCTCGGCCGACTACAACTACCTGCCAGGGCCCGACGACATCTACGTGTCCCCTTCACAGATCAAGCGGTTCGACCTGCGCGTGGGCGACACGATTTCGGGCCAGGTGCGCCCGCCCAAGGAAACCGAGCGCTACTTCGCGTTGCTCAAGATCGAGGCAGTGAATTTCGAACATCCGGACATCGGCAAGTACAAGGTGTTCTTCGACAACCTGACGCCGCTCTACCCGGACGTGAGGTTGGTGCTCGAAACGAATGCCGAAGAGGTGGCCATGCGCATCATGGACCTCCTCTCACCCATCGGCAAGGGTCAGCGCGCGCTCATCACGTCGCCGCCCAAGGCCGGCAAAACCATCCTGTTGCAGAAGATCGCCAACGCCATCACCACGAATCACCCGGAGGTGCGGCTCATCGTGCTGCTCATCGACGAGCGCCCCGAGGAAGTGACCGACATGAAGCGCTCGGTGCAGGGCGAGGTGATTTCGTCGACGTTCGACGAACCGGCCGAGCGTCACGTGCAGGTGGCCGACATGGTGATCGAGAAGGCCAAGCGCCTGGTGGAGCAGAAGAACGACGTAGTGATTCTGCTCGATTCCATCACGCGCCTGGCGCGCGCCCACAACGCCGTGGTGCCGCACTCGGGCAAGATTCTCTCGGGCGGCGTGGACTCCAATGCACTGCATCGCCCCAAGCGGTTCTTCGGCGCCGCGCGCAACGTGGAGCAGGGCGGCAGCCTCACCATCGTGGCCACTGCGTTGATCGAAACCGGCTCGCGTATGGACGAAGTGATCTTCGAAGAGTTCAAGGGCACCGGGAACATGGAAATGGTGCTGGATCGCCGTCTCGCCGACCGCCGCATCTTCCCCGCCATCGACATCAATCGCTCGGGCACGCGTCGCGAAGAGATTCTGCTGAGCGAAGACGTGCTCAACAAGGTGTGGGTGCTGCGCAAGTTCCTGGCGGAGATGAACCCCATCGAAGCCATGGAGTTCCTCCTCGACCGTATCCGGAAATCCAAGACCAACGACAAGTTCCTGGAGTCGATGAAGGGCTAGAGCTGGGGTCAGACCCCAGTTGTCGGTTTGCACACTTCCGAAAAAGGGGCCAGGACCCTTTTCAATGAAATGAGTCCTGGCCCTTTTTTCCCCCCGGGGTCACCGGGTCGAATACGGACTGAAAGCTACCTGACCTCTTCCGCCTCGATCGACCAATAGCTGTTGTTCCAACCAGTGTAGAGATCCATAGGACCATAGCCGGGCGAGGGACTGACGTAAATCTGTACCGTAGTGGAGCCCGCGGGCAGGTCGAAACAGGTGCCACACACCGTTTGGCTCTGATGCATGTAGTTTGAATTGACGCCGTCTTCGTAGTAGTCGTACACCAGGGCACCCGGATTCGGGCACGGTTGACCATTGACCCGGATTTCCCAGCGCCCCGCTCCATTCCCCAGCACACGCATGTTGTCGGTGTAGGTCACTCGGATGCCGGTATTGGCATGTACTTTGTTAAAGGTGAGACTGCGGGTGGCCAGCGCGCCGTTATCGGTAGCGTCGTTGGAGTATCCGTGGGCTCGCGCAATGGTTCTGATGAATGCACCATCCACCTCCAGATCGCTTTGAATCAAAACGTCACCTGAAATGACCCCACCGGTGGCGCCGTTGACGGAGGCCACGCGAAACGCGTAGGGCACGGTACGAAGCTGCTCTCTGGGATTCATTTCCGCATCCGGAATGACCGTGATCCCCAGATAGCGTACGGTGTCGTTGAACACGGTATCGGGAATCGCCGTGAGGGCACCCAGCACCGCGTTGAACAGCCCTGCACTGGTACTCACGGTTTGATTCTCAAACCAGAAGGCCGTTCCGCCAGTAGGTGCGTCAAAGATTCGAAAGGTGACGGAGTACGAGCTGTCCGAAACCGGGTCTCCGGAACCGTCCTTCAGCATCCCCTGGAAGTTGATTGTGCTCGGCACAGCCGCCCACAAACCTGATGACAGAGTCAATACAAGAAAAAAGGCCCCTGGTGCCCATGATGCGAACCGCTTGTGCATGACTGGTACCTCGCTGGATGTGGGGGTGAACTAGAGAGCGACCGGTGTCCCACCTGTCCAGTGGGGACTCGATCCATTATAGCACTGGTTCAGAGTAGTCTGGAGAGGTCACTCGGTCAAGATACACGCGGCGGCCGTCACCTGCTCGATCCAGCTGTTGTGCCGAACGCGACAGAGCCATCGATGGGCGGCGACTCGGCGTCTGATTTCTGCTGACAAGCTTCCACGACTTTGTATCTTTCAGCGGTCACACCGGGCTGGATTAGAAAGGCGCTCCCGCGCTTCTGCAGGGAGGCCGGAGGTCGAGCATATGTATCCGATACAGATGGCGTCCCCCAGGTTACTGCTTGTCTTGTTTCTGGCAGCGCTTGCCATGGCCGGCGCGTCGGGTTGCGGTACTGGCAGCAAGCCCACTGAACCCGGCACCTCGACAGTGGCCACGAACGCAGAGGGCGACTTTGAAGGTGCCACACTTTCCGGCGCCCAGCATCCCGAATCCCGTGGCTTCTACCCCCTCGACATCGGCAATCGCTGGACCTACCTGCGCAATGTCATCCAGTACGTCCGGAATGACTCCTGCCCTCCAGGAGAGTGCCCTGTCTTCGCAACCGTCGAGGAGTTCGAAGAGTACTTCAAGGGCTACCGCGAGAAGTGGTCCGGG
>DAIOGN010000157.1:5067-6608 GCA_036745245.1 Candidatus Zixiibacteriota bacterium | reverse complement strand
CGTGCGCGTCGTGTCCGGTCCGTTCGCGAACTTCTCCGGCTACATCGACGAGGTGATGGAGGACAAGGAGAAGCTCAAGGTGATGGTGCACGTGTTCGGTCGCGCGACCCCGGTGGTGCTCGACTACACGAACGTCGAGAAGGCGTAGGAGTTCCGAGTTGGCGAAGAAAGTCGTCGCGATCGTGAAGCTGCAGTGCCCGGCAGGGGCGGCGAACCCGTCGCCGCCCGTCGGCCCCGCGCTCGGCCAGCACGGCGTGAACATCATGGAGTTCTGCAAGACGTTCAACGCGCGCACGCAGGACAAATCCGGCCTCATCATCCCCGTGATCATCACGGTGTATGGCGACAAGTCGTTCACGTTCATCCTCAAGACGCCCCCCGCCTCCGTGTTGCTGAAGAAGGCGGCCAAGCTCGACAAGGGATCGATGGAGCCCAACCGCACCAAGATGGGGAAGGTCACGCGCGAACAGGTGCGCGAGATCGCCCAGCTCAAGCTGCCCGATCTCAACGCCACGGATCTCGACGCGGCCATGCGCATGATCGAAGGCACGGTCAAGGCCATGGGCCTGGAGGTAGGCTGACCGCACGGAGCGTTCGCTCCACGGAACAGATCTTATGAAACACGGAAAGAAATTCAAGGCGGCGCACACCGAGGCGAAGCAGAAGGACACCTACTCGCTTCCCGAGGCCGTGGAGCAACTCAAGAAGGTCAAGTTCACCAAGTTCGATGAGTCGGTCGACATGGTCTTCCGGCTCGGCGTGGATCCGCGCAAGGCCGACCAGATGGTGCGCGGCACGGTGTCCCTGCCGCACGGCACGGGCAAGTCGGTGCGCGTCCTGGTGATCACCAAGGGCGAAAAGGAAGAAGAAGCCCGTCAGGCGGGCGCCGACATGGTGGGATCCGACGAGTACTTCACCAAGATCCAGGGCGGCTGGACCGATGTCGACGCGATCGTCGCGACGCCCGACATGATGGGTCAGCTCGGACGTCTCGGCAAGGTGCTGGGACCCCGGGGCCTCATGCCCAATCCCAAGACCGGCACCGTCACCACCGACGTGGCCAAGGCGGTGCGCGAACTCAAGGGCGGCCGCATCGAATATCGGGTCGACAAGACGGGCAACGTGGCGGCTCCCGTGGGCAAAGCGTCCTTCGAAACCCGGGCGCTGGTGGAAAACGCACAGGCCCTGGCCGACGCCGTGATGAGGGCCCGGCCCTCCACCGCCAAAGGCACGTATGTCAGAAACGCCTCCATCAGTTCCACCATGGGGCCCGGATTCAAGCTCGACACGGCCGCTCTCGTGGCGGAACCGAAGAAGTAGGCGCAGGGAACACATGGCACGTCCGGAAAAAGAACAGGTCGTAGCGGAATTCGACGAGTACATCGGGCGCTCGCAGTCGGTCTACGTGGCCGACTACCAGGGGCTCAATGTGAGTCAGATCTCCGAACTGCGCGCGCAGTTGCGCGTGCACGGGATCAAGATGCGCGTGGCGAAGAATTCGCTCGTGAAGCGCGCTCTCGAGGCGCGCGGATTCGGCGAAC
>DAIOGN010000157.1:0-5057 GCA_036745245.1 Candidatus Zixiibacteriota bacterium | reverse complement strand
GAACTGGCCGCCACGCTCTCGGGGCCCAACGCGTTCGTCTTCGGGTTCGACGATCCGGTGGTGCCCGCGCGGATCCTTCGCGACTTCAAGAAGAAGGCGAAAACCGAGAAACCCGTGGTACGTGGGTTCGTGGTGGACGGCACGTTCATGCCGGCGGCCCGCTTCGATGCGGTGTCCGATCTGCCGCGGAAGGACGAACTGGTGGCCCGCGTGGTGGGGTCCATCCAGGCGCCCTTGTCCAACTTCGTGTTCACGCTGCACGGGATCATCAGAGAGTTTATAGGAACCGTCGACGCGCTCGCGGAAGCGCGGCGGGCGAAAGGATAAGGACGCCTCGCGGGGTTCGGGACGAGCCCGCCCGCGACGCGACGTGAACCGGGAAGCAACTCACTCCCCATAAAGAAGGTAGAAGCAAGTGGCAAACACGGCGAGAATCGAAGAAATGGTCGGCACCATCGAGAGCATGTCGGTGCTCGAACTGGTGGAGCTGTCCAAGGCGCTTCAAGACAAGTTCGGCGTTTCGGCGGCGGCCCCCGTGGCTGTCGCGGCGGCGGCACCGGGTGCCGGCGGCGGCGAGCCGGTCGAGGAGCAGACTGAGTTCACGGTCATGCTCACCGCTGCGGGCGAGAAGAAGATCCAGGTGATCAAGGTGGTGCGTGAGCTCACCGGCCTGGGACTCAAGGAGGCCAAGGATCTGGTGGAAGGGGCTCCCAAGCCAGTGAAGGAAGGCCTGAGCAAGGACGAGGCCGCTGCGGCCAAGGCCAAGCTCGAAGAAGTCGGCGCGTCCACAGAGATCAAGTAACTGCGGCCCTCGCACGTGGTGCAGGCGGTCGTTCGGACCCCCCTGGAGCGGTCGGGCAGGACAGGCCGGCCGCACGCCCCGGATCACCCCCGTGGTGCAGGAGTGCGCTCGACCGGGCCCTCGTGTGTCAGGCCGGCGTCGTGTGACCGTTCGGTCCCACGAGGGCGTGTCCGTTGCGTTTCTGAGTTTTCTTTACCCCAGGCGGAGGTATGAACGTGAGCGTTGTTGCATCATCCCGCGAGACGAAGGACTTTGCCCGTCTCGCCGAAGCCATTCCGCTGCCCAACCTGCTGTCGGTGCAGACCGAGAGTTACGAGTCGTTTCTTCAGGCCGACGTCGAAGTCGACAAGCGCAAGAACCAGGGCCTGAACCAGATTTTCCGGGAGATCTTCCCGATCACCGACGTGAACGAGAACTTCATCATGGAGTTCGTCTCGTACAGCGTGGGCGAGCCGCGGTACAGCATGGACGAGTGCCGCGAGCGCAACATGACCTACGCCGCCCCGCTCAAGGCCACGCTGCGTCTGGTCTCCCGGGAAGCCCTCGACAAGGAGCACCCCACGGAAGATCGTTCGGTCAGAGACATCGTGGAGCAGGACGTGTACCTGGGGGAGCTTCCCAAGATCACACCGTCGGGCACGTTCATTATCAACGGCGCCGAACGCGTGATCGTGTCGCAGCTGCATCGCTCGCCCGGTGTGTTCTTCGACGAGGAGATCCTCCCCAACGGCAAGAAGCTGTTCTCCGGTCGCATCATTCCGTACCGCGGCTCCTGGGTGGAGTTCAAGTTCGACATCAACGACATTCTGTACGTTCACATCGACTCGCGCCGCAAATTGCCGGTGACCACACTCCTGCGCGCGGTGGGATATTCGTCCGACGAAGACATCCTGCGCCTGTTCTATACGCTGGAAGAAGTGTCGGCGAAGGGGAAGAAGTCGGAGAAGGCGCTCGCGCGCACGTCCGCGTCCACGGTGTCCGATCCCGAGTCGGGCGAGGTCGTGCTGGCGGCGGGCGACACCGTGTCGGCGTCGCACCTGGAATCGCTCAAGGAGCTCGGTGTGGACTCGTTCCACGTGGTCGACCTCGAGCAGTCCACCGATCAGATCGGCGTGATCATCAACACGCTGAGGAAGGATCCCGACAAGTCGCAGGACGAGGCCCTGGTGCGCATCTACACACTCATGCGTCCGGGCGAGCCGCCTTCCATGGAGATGGCGCACTCGCTGCTTGAGCGGCTGTTCTTCAACGAAAAGCGGTACGACCTGGGTTCGGTGGGGCGCCACATGATCAATCAGCGCCTCCTCCAGAAGATCGATGCGGCGAAGACCGTTCTCGACAAGCAGGATTTTCTCGCCATCATCAGCTACCTGATCGGCCTGCGAAACGGCGAGGGGCACACCGACGACATCGATCACCTGGGCAATCGCCGCGCGCGTTCCGTGGGCGAACTGGTGGGCAATCTCTTCTCCGTGGGACTCTCCCGCGTGGCGCGGTCGATTCGTGAGCGGCTGTCCCTCAAGGACGCCGACAACGTGACACCGCACGACCTGGTCAACGCCCGCACGGTGTCGGCCGTGGTCGACACGTTTTTCGGCTCGTCCCAGCTGTCGCAGTTCATGGATCAGACCAACCCGCTGGCCGAACTCACTCACAAGCGCCGTCTCTCGGCCCTCGGCCCCGGCGGACTCACGCGCGAGCGCGCGGGCTTCGAGGTGCGCGACGTGCACCACACGCACTACGGCCGGATGTGTCCCATCGAGACGCCTGAAGGTCCGAACATCGGCCTGATCGCCTCTCTGGCCACGTTTGCGCGCATCAATCAGTTCGGCTTCCTCGAAACGCCCTATCGCACCGTGAAGGAGGGCCGCGTCACCGAGGAGATCCAGTACCTCGACGCCGAAGAGGAAGACCGCTACACCATCGCGCAGGCCAACGAGCCGATGGATGCCAAGGGGAACTTCACCAACGAGCTGATCCGTGCGCGCCATCAGGACGACCTCCCGCTGGTGAAGCCGGAGGAAATCCACTTTATGGATGTGTCGCCCAAACAGCTGGTGAGCGTGGCGGCCTCCCTCATCCCGTTCCTCGAACACGACGACGCCAACCGCGCGCTCATGGGATCCAACATGCAGCGGCAGGCCGTGCCGTTGCTCCGCACCGAATCCCCCGTGGTGGGCACCGGCATGGAGCAGAAGGTGGCCGTCGACTCAGGCAGTGCCATGGTGGCGCGTCACGCGGGGATCGTGGAGGCCGTGCAGTCCGATCGCATCGTCATCCGTCCCACGGGACGTGCGGCCACCGGCGAACTCGGCATTCCCGAGCCCGACATCTACACCCTGCCCAAGTTCAGGCGGTCCAACCAGGATACGTGCATCTCCTACCAGCCGCGCGTCAAGCTGGGGCAGGAAGTCAAACCCGGCGATCTGCTGGCCGACGGTCCGGCCACCGACGGCGGCCTTTTGGCCCTCGGCTTCAACGTGCTTGTGGGCTTCATGCCCTGGCTGGGATACAACTTCGAGGACGCCATCATCGTCTCCGAGCGTCTCGTGCACCAGGACGTGTTCTCGTCGATCCACGTGGAAGAGTTTGAGCTGCAGGTGCGCGACACCAAGCGCGGTGCCGAGGAGCTCACGCGCGAAATCCCCAACGTGTCGGAAGAGGCGCTGCTCAACCTCGACGACCAGGGCGTGATTCGCGTGGGCGCCGAAGTGGAAGCGGGCGACATTCTCGTGGGCAAGGTCACGCCCAAGGGCGAAACCGAGCTCTCTCCGGAAGAGCGCCTGTTGCGCGCGATCTTCGGCGAAAAGGCCGGCGACGTGCGTGACGCGTCCCTCAAGGCCCCGCCGGGAATGAAGGGCGTGGTGATCGACACCAAGGTGTTCTCGCGCAAGGAGCGCACCGAGGACGCCAAGAAAGCCGAGAAGGTCGCCATCGCACGCGTGAAGGAAGAGTTCCACGAGCAGATGGACTACATCCGCCGGTTCCGCAACCGCCGCGTGGGAGAAATCCTCGACGGGCAGTCGGCGCAGACCTTGCGTCACTCCGCCGACGGCAGCATTGCCGTCCGCGCGGGCACCGTGTACACGGCGGATCTGGTGGCCGGGCTCGACCTGGAAAATCTCATCACCGACGACGGCTACACGAGCGACGCGCGGCACAACAACAAGGTGAAGGCCGTGACCGCCGAGGCGCAGAAGCTCCTCGACAGGCGCCAGATGCAGATGGACATCGAGATCGAGAAGATCATCCGCGGCGCCGAACTGCCGCCCGGAGTGAAGCAACTCGTCAAGGTCACCGTGTCGGTGAAGCGCAAGCTCTCGGTGGGCGACAAGATGGCGGGACGCCATGGCAACAAGGGCGTCGTGGCCCGCGTGGTGCCTGTGGAAGACATGCCGTACCTGGAAGACGGCACGCCTCTCGATATCCTGCTCAACCCGCTGGGTGTGCCTTCGCGTATGAACGTGGGGCAGATTCTCGAAACCCACCTCGGGTGGGCGGCCAAGAAGATGAACGTGATGTACCAGACGCCGGTGTTCGACGGCTGCACGCTCGAGCAGTTGCGCGGCGAGCTGGAGCGCGCCGGTCTGCCCACGTCGGGCAAGGCCAAGGTGTACGACGGCCGCACGGGCCGGGAGCTCGACAATCCGGTGACGGTGGGCTACATCTACATGATGAAACTCTCGCACCTCGTGGACGACAAGATCCACGCCCGGTCCATCGGACCCTATTCGCTGGTCACGCAGCAGCCGCTGGGCGGCAAGGCCCAGTTCGGCGGCCAGCGCTTCGGCGAAATGGAAGTGTGGGCCCTCGAGGCCTACGGGGCCGCGCACGCACTCCAGGAAATGCTCACGGTGAAGTCCGACGACGTCTCAGGGCGCTCGCGCGTGTATGAGGCGATCGTGAAGGGCGAGAATCCGCCGGAGCCCGGGGTGCCGGAGTCGTTCAACGTACTGGTCATGGAATTGAAGTCGCTGGGCCTCGACGTCCAGCTGTTGGAAAACTAAGTTCGTGCTGCGTCCGGGCCTTACGGGTCCGGCGCCACGTGAAGGGACAAAGGGTTGGCATGAGTATGGATACCGCCCCGGGCTTTTCGCTTCCCGAGGTGCCTGCCGAAGGCAGAGCGCCGCGACGCATGGTGGATTTCGGCTACCGCGTCAGCAAGAAGCCGTCCGATTTCACGGCCATCAAGATTCAGCTGGCCTCGCCGGAGACCATCCGGTCCTGGTCCAAGGGCGAGGTGAAGAACCCCGAG
>DAIOGN010000156.1:0-6640 GCA_036745245.1 Candidatus Zixiibacteriota bacterium | reverse complement strand
GCCATCACGGGCACGCCGCGGCGCGTCATATGAATGCGTCCCGCGTCGGTGCCGCCGCGCTCGAGGGTTCCGAACTGCACGGGCACTTTGATCTTCGCGGCCGTTTCCGCCACCAGCGTGCGCAGCTTGTAGTTGGGGATGTGCGAGCCGTCGTACACGATGATCACCGGCCCCTTGCCCAGGGCCTCCCCCGGTGCCATGCCGGGTGTGTCGCGCGCCACGGTGACGTCGATCGCGATGGCTACGTCCGGATCCACCTGATATGCCGCGGTGCCGGCGCCCCGCAGGCCCACTTCTTCCTGCACCGTGCCCACTCCGTACACCGTGTTGGGGTGGCCCGTTTTCTTGAGGCCAGCCAGAATGTCGATGACCGCGGCGCACGCGATGCGATTGTCGAAGGCCTTGGACAAATACATGTCCGGGTTGCCCATGATCTCGAACGACGCTTCGGGGACGATCACGTCGCCCACTTCGATGCCGAGCTTCTTTTTCACGTCGAATTTGTCTGCGCAGCCCACGTCGATGAAGAGCTGGTTGATGTCCAGCACCTTGCGCTTCTCCTCGGCCTGAAGCACGTGCGGCGCCTTGCTGCCCACCACGCCGCGCACCATGCCTTTGCGCGTATGGACCCGCACGCGCTGCGCCAGCGCCACGTGCCCCCACCACCCGCCCAGGGGCAGAAACCGCAGGAACCCTTCCTTGGTGATTTCCGACACCATGAACGCCACTTCGTCCAGGTGGGACGCGATCATGACGCGGGGCGAGGCAGAGGATCCCTTCTTTTCGGCAATGAGACTGCCGAGTTTATCGTAGCTCACGCCTGCGAGGGGGCGAAGCCGCTTCTCCATGAGGGCGGCCACTTCGTCTTCGCGGCCGGGCGCACCCGACGCTTCGGTGAGTTCCTTGAGTAGCTTTTCTGTGGCGTCCAACGTGAGTCTCCTGCAAGCCGATACCGTGAGTTAGGTGAAGGGCCAAGCTAGGAACGACGCGCCGGGCCGTCAAGACAGAATGCCGATCTCGATTTGTGACACGCTAGCCCGGCCCCTGGCCCACCGCACGGCGTGGCCGCATGAGCACTCGAAACAGGGCGAAGACGAGCAGCATGGTGCCGAACGCGCATACGACCGTGGCGCCCGGCGGGGTGTCGAGCTCAAACGAAAGGACGAGGCCCAGAAGCGACCCCGCGAGCCCGAAACTCCAGCCCAGGACCAGGCGCCGTCCGATCGACTCCGTCGCCAGGGCGCCGAATACGCTGGGCACGACGAGGAAGATGAATACCAACAGGACGCCACAGATCTTGACGGAGCTTGTGACCACGATTCCGAAACTGGCGTAGAACAACACTTCCCACAGCAGTGCGCGGCTCGGCTTCGGCCCGTGACCGAACGTGAGAGCGAAGAACTTCTCCCGAGTGATGTAGTGGAACAGCCCCACGACCGAATACACCGCGGCCGTCTTGAGCACGACCATGGGTGTGACCGTGAGCAGGCTGCCCACCAGCAGATAGTGTATGTGCTCGGCGCCCTCGGGCGCGTGGCTCACTGCGAGGATGGAGGCCGCCGAACTGAACGCGTACACGATGCCGATCGTGGCCTCCTGAGGCACCTTGCCCTCGATCCCCTTGGTGAAAGCGAAGATCGTGCCCCCCAGGAGTGCAAAACCCAGCGAGAACAGGTAGGCCGCCGTGCCGTTCAGCTCGAAGCCCAGGAGAAACGCGGCCGTGGTCCCCAGCGCGGCCACCTGCGCCAGGGACAGATCCACGAAGATGATGCCCCGGCGGATTACATGCAGACCGAAGTACACATGGATCCCCACCAGGACCAGGCAGGCCAGAAACGGCCACAGCAGGAAGTCCAGGTAGGCACTCACGGCGCTGCCACCAGAGCTTCGATGTTGCTTCGCAGGAGTTCGAGATACGTCTCCTCACTCCTGCGCGCTCCCAGCGAAGGGTACAGCGTGATGACGCGTGCGCCGGTTTCGGACGCGATCTTGTCGGGGACGCGCTTGTCGAAGTACGGCTCCACCACGATGAGACGAATGCCGGCGGTTCTCACCAGATCGATCAGTTCTGCCACGTGGGAGGGCGAGGGCGGCACGCCCGGAAACTCCTCCACGGTCCCCGCCACCCTCAGCCCCGTGAACTGGGTGAAGTACGCCCACGACGTGTGGTACGACAGGCAGGGCGTTTCCTTCAGAGGGGCCGCGCGTTCCAGCAGTTTCGGGATGGCATCCGCCACCTCCTGCAGATAGGTGTCACGGTTCTTCCTGAAGCCCTCTGCGTGCTCGGGATCTGCGCTGGACAGCCCCTCGCAAATGGCCTTCGTGACGGGATCCACGTTCAACGGCGAAAGCCAGTAGTGTGGGTTCCCGAACCGGTGCAGATCGCCGTATCGCGCGTCGGCCTTGAACGTGGGCACATCGAGCGGCTCGATGTACCTGGACGCATCGATCACGAGTACGTGGTCGTTGTGAGAACCGTCCACGATCTTGTCCATCCACGGGTCCAGCTCCAGGCCCACTTTCACGACCACGTCGGCATTCTTGGTTTTGACCATGTAGCTGGGGCGGACTTCCACAAAGTGAGCATCGGCCGCGGCCGGAGCGATGGCCTGCACCTCCACCCATTCGCCCCCCACGACGCGCGAGAAGTAGGCCAGGTCACTGGTGGAGGTCACCACCTTCAGTCTGGCCCGGGCGTCGCCGCACAGCCCCAGGAGGGCCAGCGCTGAAATCGCAATTCGTGCATGTGTTTTCATGGTGAGTGTCTCTCTCTTAGAATGTGTGGGGCTGATGCGGGCCCAGTCCGAATACCAGTTGCAGGGTCAGACTCCAGTAGCCGTCCTCCGTCTCCGGCTTGGTCCAGTCTCCTGCCAGCCGGAGTACGCTGGTTTCCTCCACAGGGGCGAACCCCAGGAACAGACCGGTGCGCGTGGCGCTGAACCCGGAATCGAACGCGCCTTCCGTCCACTCAGCGATCGCGCCCACGTTGAAGCGTTGCCGGAAACGATAATCGAGATAGCCGTACGCTCCCCACGAGTCCCAGGACCCTCCCGAGGAATCCTCGTGACGGTTCAGCAACAGCTCCGATTCGATTTGAAGGGATGTGTTGCGGCCGGGCTTCCACTTGTACTTCACGTCCGCCCCGGCGACCCAGGCACTGAGTTTCTGGAGCGGATCGTACCTGGACGTCACACCCGACACACCGAATGCCAGCTCGCCGTAGTCCGATGTGGCGACGGACGCTCCGAGCCGACCGAAGTACCCGAGCTTCTCAGGTTCGGGCTCGGGCGTCAACGAATCGGGTTCCGGTGCGGGAAGTGTGCCCCCCTGCAGAACGGCGAATTGCAGTTCGGTGAACATGCTGCCGGTGGGAAGCAGGAAAGCTGCACGCACGGCCAGGTCGCGCAGCCCCTCTTCGCCAAAGAACTCCTCGTGCGGCAGAGGCCGGTGAATGAATGAATACACGTGAGGGTGGTTGGGATTCAGGTGTCCGAACTCCAGCAGGTACTGTCCCACGCGCACATTGGCGTCCAGGGGCAGACCCCTCAGAAACGTGGCGTACGCCTCTTCGATTTCGGCGTTGTCCTCACCCTCCCAGCCGAAGACGATGTCCGCACGAGCGTACGGATTGAGATAGCCCCCCACCACCAGCTCGAGCCCGGACAGGTCCAGGTTGAGCCGGTCGTGCAGTTCGGGAAAGGCCGGATCGTTAATCTCAAACGCGCGGATGTCTCCCACCAAAGAGATGTCCGGGTTGAGCGTCGTCTGCGCCGCCGCCGGAGTCACCCAGACAACGAATAGCATACAAGCGTACAGAATTCTGCTCACCATAGAGCCTCCACGAGCGGACCGTTGAGTCCGTCGTCGCTTGGGTTGTTAAGCCCTGTTGTTGACCGTGGAGTGAACTAGAGCGAAGCGGGAGGAGCGCGCAGACCGCAGGCGGCAAGGCACAGGCTTACGTGCTTTCGGTCGGGCGGCAGGGGAAGCGCCCACGTCCTGACTCTGGGAGCAGCGAACAAGGCCGAGGTCAGTATGACCGTGGCGACCAGACCGGCCACGAAGTGGCAGACTGCGCAGTGCGGCTCGGACGAATCCGATTCGTGATGGTGAAGCCCAAGACAGGTGACCGCGCAGGCCACCAGGAGAATCACCGCGAGGCGTGAGACGACCTCGAAGCGCCGCATGGGGAACAATGAATCCGCAGCGCCAGCGCCTGTCAATGGCCGGTTGCATCGCCGGTGGGGGTACAACGGCGGGTTGCAGCTTGTGTTTTCACGCACTGGGCCGCATCTTGAGTGTGCGCCCGCCTCCATGAAAAAGCTTCTGGTATGCCTGCTCTGGGCAGCGCTTGCCGACACCCCGCTGGCTGCACCGGCCCCTCCGCCGGCCGGGGACGTGTATGGCTGGGAAGTGCCGCGACTTCTCAAGATCGACACCATCGACTTCCCCCAACGCCTCGTTCGCAGTCGTTCGTACGGCCGCGTGGTGGCCGAACTTCAGCTGCGCCGCGACGGGGAGCGTCAGGACCTGACCTTCACCCTGGTGGAGAACGGTGAGCTGGTGCGCTGGGCGGAGAAGATCCTCCTGAGTGCGAAGTTCTCCCCGGCGAAACTTGACGGTTCGCCCGTGGCGGCGCGCGTTCCCGTCCATGTGGTCTTTCATCCCGAAACCGACACACAGGCCCGGCGCATCGAGGTGTGGTATCCCACCGATTCGTCCCGCTACCAGAACGCGCTGCTCGACCACTTCCTCCTCATCAACGAGGGCCTGTCCCCGCTGCTTCTGCGTTCGGGTTCCTTCGACTGGGTGGAGGAACGCGGTTCGGAGGGCGGCGTGGTGAGGTTCGAGGTGTTCGTGCAAAAGGACGGATCGCGGGAGGAGGGCAAACTCATCTCGTCCCCGGGGGCGGCGTTCACGCGACACGCTCTGGCGGCGGCTCTGGACTTGCAGGTCCTCCCGCCGCGCTTCCAGCGCCGCGGCTATGGCTGCTGGATTCGAGTGCTCGCGGGCTTCACGCCCGAGTGGCTCTATCCCACGCAACCGGTGGACCGGGCGCTTGCTCCGTATCGAGGCTGGCCGGCGCCCGTGGTGGCACCTGTCTGCGCGGCGTATGTCATTCCTCCACAGCTGATGGGCGTGTGGTCCGATACGATGGACTACAACAGGGCCCTGCTCGATCGCGCTTCGCAGCTCGTGCTGGGACTGCCGATCTACAATGCGCATGTGGACACCGCGGGCCGCGTGGTGGAGTGGTTCAGAGCGCGCGACGCGGAGGCGGAGCTGTTGGCCACCGACTTTGAGTACCTGTCGTGGGCTTCGCGAACCTCCGGGGAGAATGGTGCTGCCCTCGGCCCGCTCAGCCTGCCCGACCTGGCTCGAATCTCAGGCGACGAACTGGAGCGGGTGATCCCGCATCTCAGGTTTTCGCCGGCGCGCGATACCCGCGGTCATCGCGTGGATCTTTGGGTGACGTTGACGCCCTCTTTATTCCGTTGAGTCGTCGACGTCTCGAGACCGTGCCTACCGGCGTGCGATAGCGAAGATCACGCCGCTGCGCGCCACGAAGTCGGTCGAATCCAGGGCGCCCAGAGAACGACGCGCAGCCGCAAGACACGTTTCGCGCGCGTCCGGGTTCAGGCTTTCGAGCCGGGTGCGAGAAGAGCCCATGGCGGTCTTGGTCTGCAGAAAACTGTCCAGATCGTAGGTGTGACTGAGCTCGCCCTTCCAGGCGCGCACGTCGGTGAACCCCACGGATTCAAGCAGGTCGGATAGTTTGGCTGGAGTGTTCATGCGCGCGTGCCTTCGATCGGCTTCCGGATCGGCGGGGCTCGCCCCGTGCGCATCGAGGCAATCCAGCCACACACGATTCGCCCTGGATTCCATCTCTTCACCCCAGGTCGTGCATCCCAGCCGCCCGTTCGGGCTCAGCACGCGTCGGGCCTCCTGCAGCGCGCGCGCCGGCTCGTCCAGAATGAAGAGCATGAAGACCATGAGCACGAGATCGCAGCTGTCGCTGGCCACGCCCAGCGTCTGAGCATCCATTCGCGCCAGGCCAAATCCGCGGGGGGCCCGACTCAGCATGCCGGTCGACCGATCCACACCTCCGATGACGCTGTGTGGGAAGAGTTGCTTCAGTTCTGGCAACAGCGTTCCCACGCCCGTGCCAACGTCTAGGATCCGCTTCGGAGAGCCGCTTGCCAGCTCACGGAGCAGGACGAGACCCGCCTTTCTGAGCACGGGTGCCCACTCGGATTCGTAAGCTCCGGCGTCGCGGTCGTACCGCTCGGTGACGCCTGCCGCGCTGTTTGGATCCGAAGCTTGGTTCATGCAGATGTTCCGCCGGGACCGGCCTTCACGAACCGCGGTACCAGCCGGCCCGTGCGTTGCCGATACGCATCGTACGCCGGGCCAAACACGTCACGCAGAAACCGTTCCTCTCGCGGCGTGCGAATAAAGTACAAAGGCGCAAAGCACGCCGCGGCGGCGGGGCCCGCAAACCAGTTTGAAACCAGGAGCCACTGCGCGAGGCTGAACGCCCAGATCGCCGCGTACATGGGGTGCCGAACCCGCGCGTACACACCCGACGTGACCAGTTCGTGACCCGTACGTACTTCCAGATGCATGGACCAATTTAGCCCCA
>DAIOGN010000155.1:0-6643 GCA_036745245.1 Candidatus Zixiibacteriota bacterium | reverse complement strand
CATCGGGCACGAGCGCGAAGCCCTTGGTCTCCTCGTCGAGCCGCGGAAACGCGCCGACGATCATCTTGAGGAGCGTGCTCTTGCCAATACCACTGGGGCCGATCACGCAGAGGCGATCGGCGCGACCGACTGCGAGCGACAGATCCTTGAACACGACCTTTTCGCCGAAGGCTTTCGCGCGGCTGCCCGCGCTTGTTAGGATTATTGCGGCCGCGGCCGAAAGCCAACTTCCAGGGAAAAGCCGTTCCCATGAGCGCGTCGAACGATCAACCGAGGTTTGACAGCGTCCCGCCGCCGGACGAACTGGCGGCGCTGCGCGCGATGGTCGAGGGGACGGCGCACGGGACCGGAGCGGCGTTCTTCCACGCGCTGGTGCGCCACCTCGCCGATGCGATCGGGGTCCCGCTCGCCGGCCCACTCGTTGTGCGGCCGGCCCCCCTCGATCTCGGGTGCGTCCTCGAAGACGAACACCACGCGGCAGTAGTGCATGTGCGTGAACATCTCGGCGACCGACGGCCCATCCTCACGTGCCCGGACTTCGAGTGCACCCTCCGGAAGTGCGCGCAATAGATTCACGAGAATCGCATTGTTCCGATCCCAGGAGTCGAGCAGCACCTCCAGGAGCGGCGGGTCCGGCAAGGTGGTCATCGCCCGGATCCGATCACGGCTCGTCGCCTGAGGGCCCGTAGATCTGCGGGACCTTCGAACCCATCGGCCGGAGATACGTGGTGATCTGTCCGCGATGATGCACGATGTCGAAGAGAAAACTCCAGGCCATGGGTGACGCCGGGCGCTGTGAACCGAAAAACTCGATCGTGCCGTCCCAGAGCTTGGCAGGCAGATCGTTCCAGCGCCTGGTCATCCCCGCGCTCAGCTTTTCGTAGGCTGTGAGTACGTCTTTCATCGATGCCGGCATGGGAGGTGGCGCCCACTCGGCCTTCCCGTTCTCCAGCGCCTCGATGATCATCTTCTCCTCGCACACGATCTGCCAGGCGATCTCCTGGGCCGTGCGGGACTTGGCGTCGGGCCGGTAGTCGGATCCTTCGGGAATACGGGACAACACCGTCCGCGTGGTCGCCGATTCCTTCGTCCAGAATTCGGTAAAAAGCTTCTTTTCGTCCACGATTCCTCCAGTCAATCAGGGTGCCCCACGGGCACCCGCAGGCGTTTCGAATGCTGATTCCACTACGGCGACTCCAATCGATGCGCTGTGGCCGTGCTGCTCACCAGAATAAGCAGGCAAGCGGCCGGCTCGCAACACCGTTCGGGAACTACGCCCACGTGGCAGAAGCGGATTTGTGGCGCGCGAGTCCTCACGATTTCGGAAACCGGCTGAGATGTTCGTGGACGATCCTGAATCCGCCCTCGCCCAGTGCGAGAACACGCGTGCCTCTCCCCCTGATCGCAAAGGTTTGATCTCCCTGTGCCCCTTCCCAGTTGAAGGTGTAGGTGGCCGTGGCCGTCGCGTGGTCGGTGGTGAGGACCACGATGTCGCTGAGATAGAATCGTGCTTTCCTGACGGTGGGATCCCCGCGCCAGGTCTTCTCGAACGCAGCCTGGATGGCGGCACGGCCGACAAAGTCCCCGTCATTGAACCGGAAACAGGCGCGCTCGTCGATCATGTCGCGGATGAGGTCGAAGTCTTCCAGTTCCGCCAGCTTTTCGAACCGGTGGAGAAACTCGGTCACCTGGTCGGCTGTGATGATCTTTGCCATGCGATTCCCTCGACAGGTTAATGCGCGGCCTGGTAAACTGTTACCCGGTCGGAGCGAATAGAGCTACGTGCGTGGCGCCAGCACAGAGCGGGAGAGCTGAGGGTAGGTGGCCTTGTACCCCAGCTGGCGCGCTACCGGACCGAGCAGGCCAAAGACCGCGCTCTGGATCGCAGGCGGCGGCTTGCGAAACACAACCACGTCGCGAAACTCCGTCCCGGTCAACGCCAGTTGAAGGAGGTTTGGCATCCCCTTCGAATTCACGAACCCCAGCCGCGAGAGTCCGAAGAACGTCTCGATCATGTGCACGAACCGTTCTCCCGGCGTAATCTCCACACGCACCCGTGCGTCAACGTTGGCGGCGTTCCACCAATCGTGCCAGACACCGGGCTCAACCACGGCGGACTCACCCTTTCGAAGCACGGAGATCTGCCCATTCTGCTTCACCGTCAGCTCCCCATCGAGCACGGTGAATTTCTCAACCAAAGCGGGATGCAGGTGTTCTCCCAGCACTCGAGCTCCCACCATCGCCGTGAGCTCGGCGGTCGCGCGGCGATCGGGATTGGCCCAGGGGACTTCAAGCACGATGGCTCGCTCCCGGTTGACCGGGTTTTCCCATACTTCGCCGGCCTGGATGGGCCGGAGATCCGGTGGGGAGTTGGGATCAGGATGCGCCATGGTGTTGTCCTCTGTCTCGGTACGGCACCTGAAGTGGTGAGTCGAACAGCATCCGGCGGGTTCCCTGGTTGGAACGGAACTCATGAATGCCGCGTGACCCGGACAATCGCTACTTGATTCCGATCACCATCGAGTCGGGTCCCACAAGCGGCTCCACACGCGTGGACGAGAAGCCCGCCTCCTTCATCCAGGCCGAGCAATCGGCGCCGGTGTAGTCGAAGCCTCCAGGCGTTTCGATGAGCATGTTCAGGCTCATCATCAAGCCGAAGGCATTTTTCGACCGATCATCGTCGATGATGGACTCGTACACGATGAGGGCGCCCCCGTTCGGGACAGCGTCGAACGCCTTCTTGACGAGCATTTTCTTGGTCGGCAAGTCCCAGTCGTGAAGAATGTGCCCCATCAGCACCACGTCGGCCTTGGGCAGGTCTTGCCTGAAGAAGTCACCGGGCTGAAACTCGACCCGAGCCGCAACCCCAACAGTCTCGGCATACTCCTCGAAAATCGGCGCCACTTCCGGCAGGTCGAACCCAATGCCACGGAGGTGCGGATTCGACAGGGCGATCTGAGCCGCCAGATCGCCTTGCGCAGTGCCCACATCGACAAATGTTTTGTAGTTCTTCCACGGGAAGGCCCGGGCGATCGCCATATTGGCCCCATGGCTGATTCCGGTCATGGCTGCCAGGAACTGTTTCAGGCGCGCCGGATCGGCGTACAGGGTCTCAAAGAGGCCCGGCCCGCCTCCCTTTAACTCGTTCTGTGGCTCTCCGGTGCGAAGCGCCTCCGTGAGGTGACCCCAGAATGGATAGAGGCGATGGTTTGCCATCTCAAGCACGCCGCCGACGTAGGAGGGTTTCTTCCGGTCGAGATACAGATCGGTCTCCGGCGTGTTGGCATAGCGATCGCCCGTTCGAACCAGAAAGCCGAGTGCCACCAGGGAGTCGAGGAAGTCTTGCGCTGAACGCGGGTGCAATCCGAGCCGACCGCGGATGGCGTCGAACGACTCCGGACCGCGCGACAGTTCAGTGAAGAGTCCGATCTCGATGGCGCTCAAGAGCACCTTCGAAGCCCAGAACGCCAGCCCAGTCTGTAGTATCTTTTCAGGATTTGGTTGCCCCTGCATCGTCCCCTCCCAATTCAAAACCCGGTGTCTGTCTTGTGTTAACGTGACTCTAGTAGAGCGGTTGAGCCCGCGCAACGCAGGTATAAACTACCGGGCGACTGGGCGCAACCATAGCGCCGATCCGGCCCGGGCCGACCTTGGAACGGAGGCGCTTTCACACCGGCCGTCGACCGGATCACGTCGGGGACACCTCGCCTTTGTTAATCATCACGGATTCGTCTGCCTCAGGTTTGAACTCAGCTGCCTGAGAATCACTCGCGGGAGCAAACCCCAGCCGTCTCAGCAATTCCATGGATCTGTGGTTGGCCGTCTTGAGTACCGCGACAACCGTGTGAACGGTGTAGGTGGATCGCAATTCCTCAAGCATGGCGCTGACCGCGCTTGTGCCGATGCCCTGGCGCCAATAGCGGCTATTCAGCTCGTAGGCCACGCAGGACTTGGCCGACGCAAGTACGGTAGCTTGCACATAGCCGGCCAGCTCTCCGGAAGGCAGCCGGACCACCCAGTTGAGCCACTGTTCGGTGCCATCGGGTGAACCCCGGCTCTCCAGGAGTTTGTACCTCTGCGTCAGCCACTCCTCGGAACGTGGAGGCTCGTTTTCGAATTCGTAGATGGCCGGGTCACTCAATACGCGGAACATGTCGTGTGCATGCGCCTCAACGAGCGGCTCGAGCGTGCACAACGAGGTGTGGAGTACTCTCAAGATAGTTTTAGAGGGACCGCTTGCTGCGCGCCCGCCCGGGCTTCGGCTTGTTCTTGCCTGCGAGATTGAGCGCCACGGCGGCGCGAATGAGCTTCTTGAGGGCCGGCTCGTTGACCTTGTCGCCCTCATGGATGTCGATGGCGCGCCTGACATTCCCTTCGAGGCTGGAGTTGAACAATCCAGAAGGGTCGTCCAGCGCGGCCCCCTTTGCAAAGGTCATCTTCACGACATTCTTGTAAGTCTCCCCCGTGCAGAGGATGCCATCGTGGGACCACACGGGAGTTCCCATCCACTTCAACTCCTCGACGACGTCCGGATCCGCAGCGTGGATGATCTTGCGCACCTTGGCGAGCATCGTGCCGCGCCAGTCGCCGAGTTCGGCAATCCTCTGATCTATTCCCTGCGATGCCGCCTGGCTAGCGGTCGAATCCGGCTTCTTCATGTTCAGCTCCTTCTGGTCACCTGGGAGTGGATGGATGCCCTGTGCTAAAGCGGAACTCCGCCGTACTGGCGCGGAGATCCGGCGTCCCAGCCGGGAATGGCGGCCGCCTGCTTGATCCATCTCGCCAGCTGATTTTCGTCGAGCGGGTCGTCCTCATGGATATCGAGGTAGCGCGTCTCCTCGGTTTTGGACTCACCAGGGGGAAGAGGAGAGAGCGACGTGCCTCGAAAGAAGGACACCTTCACATAGCGGGTAAAGACGTGGAATCCCATGAACCAGCCCTGGCCCTCAATACCATAGAACGGCGTGTTCCACCTCACCGCCTTGCGCACCCTGGGCACGGTGCGCACGATGACGCGGTCGAGACGCCGCCCGACGCCGCGCTGCCATTCCGGCATGGCCGCGATGTATGCCTGCACGGGAGCGTCACCGTCGCCCTTCGCGATCTGGGGATTCCCGCCCGAGAGCAGGACCGGTCTCCTGGACTTCGACGGCTTCGTTGACTTCGACGCCTTCGACGCTGGCGAGATGGAGCGAGCAGGCCGGGCCGCAGAGGTTTTCCTGGGTGTTTTCTTCATTCGCTCCTCCTCATGTCTGAGATTCGCCGATCCGCCATGCGGCCGATCTCAACGCAGGCTAGGCCCCACGGCCTCTGTCGCCTTCCTCCTGCACGTGAAACGCGTGCAGCACCCGGTGCAACACGGGGGCCAGAATCAGGCCGGCGGCCACCAGAAAGACGAGTCCCGCATACAGAGCGAAGACACCGGCGAACACCTTTCCTCCGGGCGTCTGCGGTTGCTCCACAGGGCCCATGCCACCGAGGAGCATGGCCGCATTGAGAAAAGCATCGCGCCAACCGAGCCCTTCGTAGTGTGCATAGCCCCACATGCCGACGGCAAGCGAGCTACCGACCACCAGGGTGGCGAGGCCAAGGAAGAGCGCAAGCCGCAGGAAAAAAACCGCCGGCGCGGCATGATGCTCGTGGCGTCTTTCAAAACGGATGAGCCTGCGCATAAACTGCCGGGCGGCCTGTTGGGTTGCGCCTACGGTGCAGCCAGGGGCATCTTCATCCCCCCGCCAGCCCGCCCGCGGGCGCCGTGGCCACACGTTCTCCCGTGAGCCACTCGAGGCGGTTCTCTTTTACACACTCCGCCGTGAAGCGAATGCCGCCGTCGATGAGCGCATCGCCCACCCGCGGAATGCGCCCCAGGCGCTGCACGAACAGTCCAGCCATGGTGTCGGCCACCTTTTCGTCGAGCGCGGCCGGAAACGCCTCGTTGAAGTGCCCCACCGAGAGGCCGCCCGGGATGCGGGCCCGCCCCGACTCATCCAACGTGAACAAGGGTTCGTCCCGGTCGTGTTCGTCGCGAATCTCGCCTACGATTTCCTCGAGCAGGTCCTCCAGGGTCACCAGGCCCGCCGTTCCGCCGTACTCGTCCAGCACCAGGGCGAGGTGCTCCTGCTGTTTCTGCATGCGGCGCAGCACCGGCCCCAGAGTCTGAGTGGAGGGCACGAACATGGGGGGTCGAATCAGATCTTCCACGATGATGGCACCGCCGGACGTGAGCACTGTGATCACGTCTTTGGTGTGAATCACTCCCACGATGCGGTCGAGATGGCCGGCGTGCACCGGGTAGCGGGAGTACCCCTCCGTGGCAATGAACTTGAGAATCCGGTCGCGCGGCCAGTTGTGGTCGATGGCCGAGATGTCCATACGCGGCGTCATCGCGCGCTTCACGGACAGATTCGCAAACTTGAACACCTGCGCGATCAGCTCCTGCTCCGTGGCGTTGAACACTCCACGGCGCGTGCCCTCGCGCACAAGCCACTGTACGTCATCCTCTGGCAACACGCCCGGATCGGTGGGGCTGTCCACTCTCCGTTTGGTGACGTAGCGCCCCAACGCCATGAGCGGCCTCATCACAGGCGAAGCGATCAGGATGACCGCTTGCGTAGGCCGTACGAGAAGCAGAGCCCAACGCTCT
>DAIOGN010000154.1:3714-6729 GCA_036745245.1 Candidatus Zixiibacteriota bacterium | reverse complement strand
CCACTGGACCTGTTGGACCGGCCGGAGGAGAACGGCTCGTAGGGAGCCGTCAGATCACCATGCGCCTCGGAGCCATCGAGGCGATGAATTCCTTCAAGTCGCGCGACAGGTCGGCCGCGTACTGGTAGCGCTGCCGCGGATCCTTTTCCAACGCTTTGAGGCAGATCCGGTCGAACGCGTCCGGGATGTTGCTGTCGAGCTGCGTGGGGCGGCGCGGAGTCGAGTTCAGGATGTTGAAGATGAGCTTGTTGATCGACTCGCCCGAGAACGGCTTGTCCTTCGTCAGCAATTCGTACATCACCACACCGAGCGAGAAGATGTCGGAGCGGCGATCGACGCCGTGGCCCGACAGCTGCTCGGGCGAAATGTACGACGGCGTGCCCAGGGCCACCCCCGTCTGCGTCATGTTGGAATTCATGACGCGCGCGATGCCGAAGTCCATCACCTTGACCCGGAAATTGTCGAGCACCATGATGTTGGCCGGCTTGACATCCCGGTGGACCAGATCGTTGGAGTGTGCATACTCCAGCGCGTCGCACACCTGGATCATGAGTTTTGCGAAGATCTTGTAGTTCAGCGTGAGCTTCTTCTGTACGGCGCGTTCCAGCGTGTACCCCTTCAGGTACTCCATGGCGATGTAGTAGACGTCGCCCTGCGAGCCCACGTCGAACACGGTCACGATATTGGGATGCGACAGCTGACCGGCGGCCTGGGCTTCTCTCAACAGCCGCGAGCGCAACTCTTCCTTCTCGGACGGCGGGACGGCCACATCGAGCCGCACCGTCTTGAGCGCCACCGGCCGGTTGATGGCGGGATCGATGCCACGATAGACGATGCCCATGGCACCCCGGCCGATCTCTTCGATGATCTTATAGCGGCCGAGCGTGGTGCCGGCCTCGGGCGTCGCGGGTCCCGCGGCAGGCGGCATGGTCGGAAGACCGCCCTGTGCGGTCTCGTCCCGATCGACTGCGACGCGCCCGGCGGTGGGCGTCGCCGGTTCCTCGAGGAAGAGAGAGTCCGGGTCTCCGCCGGGCGTTTCGTTGGCCCCGGTGGGCATCTGACGCGTGGGGGCGTCAGCCCCCACAAGACGCGTGGGTTCGGCGGAACTGTCGAGGCGGGAGGTGGCCGCCTGTGGAGTGCCTTGCCCCGCAACCGCCGTAGCGTCGAATCCTGACCGCACGGTCCCTTCGCCAGCCGCCAGAGACGTGGGTTCCGAGACGGAGGTGGGATACCGGGGTGCGCCTGCCTCCGGCACCATCACGGGGGCTGTCGCCGCACGCGGTTTGACGCGGCGCGTTTCCGCCTCACGCTCCTCGCCCGTCTTCATGAAGGGACTGGCGGCCATGAAGAACACCATCAGAAGTGAAGGATAGAAGGCCTGGGTGAGCCACCCGAACGAGGCGAAGAGCAGGTACTGAAGGTTCAGGAGGACGAACAGCGACGCCCCGAGAATGACGAACCGGTACAGAAGCGACACCTTGGGCAACACCACGGCGGCAAACAGTCCTATGAGCGCCATGATCAGGAGATCGAAGAGGGCCGAGTACGAGGGCTTCTGGACGTAGGATTCCGTGATGATGTTCTCGATGGCGGTGGCCGTGATTTCACCGGCAAGAAAGTCTTCCGAGATGCGGGCGTTCAGGAGCACCCGCCCCGCCAGGCAGGTGGGCGACACGACCACGATCTTGTGATCCAGAGACGTGCCCGGCGATCCCGAAAGAACGTCCTGGGCAGACACATACTTGAATGTGCGCGGCCCGCCGAGGAAGTTCAGAAGCAGCCGGCCGTGTTCGTCGGTGGGAACTTCACGCTCTGCGATTTTCACGGCGGAGCCGGGTTCGAGCCACCAGCGTGTACGAGCCACATCCTGATGGAGCGAGGCGGCCCACAGCGCGCTCGACGCGAAGGCGTCGCCGCCGTAGTCCACCAGAAGCGGCGCGTGCCGCACGATGCGGTCGGGGTCCTGCATCGGCGTGATCCCGGCGACCAGGGCCGAGTCGGCCAGATGCGCCTCGGGGCCCGTCATGGCCTGCGCGCTCACGGCCGAGCCGGGAGGGAAGCGCTCGGTCCAGGTGGACAGACGATAGGCGGCAGGCGGGGCCTGCACCGACACGCCCAGGTCGGCATAGGTGAAGTGAAGCGGCAGCACCACGTGGTCCACGATCGTGGCGAAGGCCGGCCAGAACACGGAGTCCGCCGCGGCATCCGCAACGGGAGCCACGTGCCGCCAGTCGAAATCGCACACCACCACGGAGGCGCCCGACTGCTTGAGCGCCACCAGAAGTCGCGCCAGGGAATCCCGCTGCATGGGCCAGCCCATGCGTTGCGCGCTCGCGTCGTCCAGCGCACAGATCACCACCTGTCCCGACGGCGTGCGCTCCGACCGGAACTTGAACATGGAGTCCTGCACGCCCTGCTCGATGGCTTGAAACGTGTTGTTGCCGTCGAGAAACAGCGCGATGACGAGCACCGTGATGAGCAGGTACAGGAGGATCGACGAGCGGCTGGTGCGGGACAGGTCGATCATGGTCACTTCCCGGCGGCCAGGCGCTCGATGAGAAAGGCCGGCATGTTGAGCACCTCCATGGCCGCCTGCACCCGGTTCACGGGATAGGACACGCGGCGCATTTCGCAGGAGGCGGCCTCCTCATCCAGAAGGAGATAGCACGCATCGGGGTTGCCGTCTCGCGGCTGACCCACGCTGCCCACGTTGAACAGATAGCGGTACTCCGACTCCAGGGCGAGCGTTCCCACCTCGGCGCTCGAGTACGAACCCGACGGCCGGCAGATCGCCATGAGGGGCTTGTGCGAATGCCCCAGGAGGCAGAACGGCTCGCGGAAATGCTTGAACTGGGGGATCGCATCGCGGAGATCCACGATGTACTTCCAGGCGAGGGGCTCGTCGGGTGAGCTGTGCACCATGTGGTACGGCGGATCCACATGCACCTGACGGTAGCCCGTCAGCGTGGCCAGGGTCACATCCGTGAGCGCCTGCCGGGTGAACATCATCGCCTC
>DAIOGN010000154.1:0-3704 GCA_036745245.1 Candidatus Zixiibacteriota bacterium | reverse complement strand
TGAACTCGTCAATCGACAAGGACCCGAGGGCCGCATAGTCGTGGTTTCCCATGAGGCACACGGAGCAGGCGCGCTGCAAAAGCGCCACGCACTCGTTGGGCTCGGGCCCGTACCCCACGGCATCCCCGAGAAAAGCGATGGACTCGGCTCCCTGTCGCTCCGCATCGGCGAGCGTGGCCTCGAGGGCCGGCAGGTTTCCGTGCACATCGGAAAGAAACGCTCTCTTCACATCAGGCGCCGGCGACGAAACGGAACACCGTGCGACCCACCTGGATCAGGTCGCCGTTGCGCAGAAGCGAACGGTTCACGGGCTCCCCGTTGACCTTGGTCTTGCCGGCACGTCCCACATTCACCAGCTCCCAGCGGTCGCCTTCCGGAACCAGTTTGGCCTGGATGTCCTTCACCCAGAATCCCTTCACGGGCACGTTGACGAAGTTCGAGCGGCCGAGGGTCACCACGTCGTGTCCGAGCGGGTACTCCGCCGCCAGCGCGTTGGATTCGGCCACGAGAACGGCGCCGCCGCCCGCGGCTTCGACGCGCTGCCGATCCTTCTTGTCGGACTCCAGGAGACGCTTGTGTTTCTTCGTCTCCAGGATCATCGTGCCGTCGAGCGTGTTCTGAGCCTTCTTCTCCGCCACGGCCGTGACGTACTCCAGGTGGTACTTTCCAATGGAGATGACGTCGTGGTCCTTGAGCACTTCCTCCGACACCTTGCGCTGATTCACGAAGGTGCCGTTGAGGCTCTCGTTGTCAATGATCACAGCCTGTCCCGACGGGCCCATCTCGATCATGGCGTGCCGGCGGGAGACCCCCCGATTGTCCAGCACGATGTCGTTGTCGGTGGTGCGACCGATGGTGATGCGTGGCTTCTCCGCGACAACCCGCTCGATGACCTTGTCCTCGAAGCGGACGATGATCTCCGGCATACCTGCCTCCTTAAAGAACCATATTTCCGTGGCCGTCCAAGGCTTGCTCGTCTATATTATCGACCCCTCGCGGGTTTCCTTAATCGGCAACGGTGGAAGGGCTTACCGGCTCGGCCCGGAGAAACTGCCCGCGCTGGCTGCTCAGATGTTGAACAAGCCTGCACAAAACCGCCTCGCGCGGTTGCTCTCGGACGTCAGGGCCGGCCGGACGTCGGCAACGGAAGCGGCCCGCGTCATCTCTGCGTGGTCCACGGAAGAGCTCGGCTTCGCACGTCTCGATCATCATCGCAGTCTCAGGCAGGGTCTGCCGGAGGCCGTATTATGTACAGGCAAGACGCTCGAACAGGTGCAGCGACTGCTCGGCCGGCTCTCGGAGCGAGGTGAAGTGGCTCTGGCCACCCGCGTGCCGGAAGAGTGGGGCGGTGCACTCGCGGCGGAGTGGTCCGCCGGGGTGTGGCACAGGGAAGCGCGGATGTTCGTTGTGGCGTCCCGGAGCTCACGCAGGCGGAAAGCCCGGGCGCCCATCGCGGTGGCCACCGCAGGGACCGCGGACCTTCCGGTGGCGGAAGAGGCGGCGGTCACCGCCGAAGCCTACGGGTACGGAGTGGAGCGACTGTTCGATGTGGGCGTGGCGGGACTTCACCGCATTCTCTCCGTCTCGCCCGCGTTGCGAAAGGCGCGTGTAGTGATCGTAGTGGCGGGGATGGACGGTGCGCTGCCTTCGGTCGTGGGGGGGCTCGTGGCCGCCCCGGTGATCGCCGTTCCCACGTCGGTGGGCTATGGCGCACACTTCGCAGGCCTGGCGCCGCTGCTCACCATGCTGAACAGCTGTGCCGCGGGAGTGCTGGTGACCAATATCGACAACGGGTACGGCGCTGCCGTGGCGGCGTGCAGGATTCTGAGAAAGCCGAACTGAACATGGATCTGCACTTCGACTGCGCGGGCGGCGTCGCAGGCGACATGCTTCTCGGCGCGCTGTGCGAACTGCACGGGTCGGCGGACCTCCTGGCGTCGGTCCCGGCAGCGCTCCATCTGCCGCACGTGCGCGTGGAGTGCTCGCGGACCACGCGATCCCACCTGGCCGCCACGCAGGTGGTGGTGAAGGGCGACGGGAAGGAACCGCTCAGGCATCTCAAGGATGTTCTTGCACTCCTCGAAAGTTCGAGCCTGCCGGCACCGGTTCAGTCGGCTGCCGCCGAGGTATTTCGCAAGCTGGCTCTCGCGGAGGCGCATGTGCACGGTTCCACTCCTGACAAAGTACACTTTCACGAGGTCGGCGCCGCCGATGCACTGGTCGACATTGCCGGCACCTGTCTTCTGACGCATGCGCTGTCGCCGGAGCGCGTCACCGCCGGCCCGCTGCCTCTGGCGCGGGGCACGGTGCGCGCGGCGCACGGCGAACTTCCGCTCCCTGCTCCTGCCACGGTCGAGCTGTTGAAAGGCTGGCCGGTGGAGTGGATCGAGGAGGAGGGCGAGCGGGTCACACCCACGGGCGCCGCGCTCATCGTCACCCTCGCCACCTGTGCCCCACCTGCCCCGGGCGCGATTCAACGGACGGGGATGGGCGCGGGCGCTGCCGACTTCAAGTCGCGGGCCAATGTGGTGCGAGCGTTTCTCCTGGAGCGGGAGACGCTTCCCGCGCGCTCCCAGCCGGTCACGGAGCTGGTGTGCGTGATCGACAACACCACGGGGGAGGACCTCGCGTTCGCACTGGAGATTCTCCTTGGCGAGGGCGCGCTCGACGTCTACTATGCGCCGACGGTCATGAAAAAGGGGCGTCCCGGCTGGGAACTCGGCGTACTCTGCGAGCCCGAGTCCGCAGACCGGCTGGCGGGCTCGGTGTTGCGCGTCACGGGCTCATCCGGGGTAAGAAGGCGCGACATCGTGCGCTACGTGCTGGATCGTCGCGTGGATACGCTCTCCACCCGCTACGGCGACATCCGTGTGAAGTCGGTCACGCTGCCCGACGGGGTGGTGCGTCCGGCGCCGGAGTTTGAGGACTGTCGGCAGGCCGCGCTCAGGTACGGTGTGACCACGGCAGACGTGCGGCAGGCCGCGGTGCAGGAATGGCACAGTTCGGAGGGGAATCGATGAGTCACGGGGACATCTGGGTGGTGGTGCAGGCGAAAGGCGATCGTGTGTCGCCCGTCACGTGGGAGGTGGTGTCCGCCGCACGTACGCTGGCCGGAGGCGACGGAAAGATCGCCGCCTTCGTAGGCCATCCGCAGGCCGACCTTCTCGCGGAAGAATGCTCGTCGCGAGGCATCTCCAAAGTGTACTGCGCCCTTGTCGATCCGTGGTGCGATCAAGAGACCACGGAGGCCCTGGTCACGGCGATGGCACAGCACAAGCCGAAGGCGGTGCTCGGCGCGGCCACGCTTACGGGGAAGGCTCTGTTCCCGCGCCTGGCGGCCCGCGCCGGGTGTGGCTATGCGGCCGACGCCACGGCCCTGTCCTGGCACCAGGACGATCTGCGAGTGGTTCGTCCCTGTTTTGGCGGCAGTGTCCAGCGCGACGTGCTGGTGCGCACGCAGCCGTCGGCCCTGGCCACGGTGCGTCCCAAGGTGTATCCAGCCGCGCCGGCTGCCGCGGGGGTGCGCTCCGAGCGAGTGTCCGTGCCCATGGCGGCTTCCGCCACGCTCTTGCTGCGGGAACGCGTGGAGGAAAAAGCGCAGACGGCGAATCTCAGTGACGCCGACATCGTGGTCTCCGGCGGCCGCGGTCTGCGCGCACCGGAACACTTCAAACTCGTGTTCGACCTCGCCGCCGCTGTGCGCG
>DAIOGN010000153.1:0-6903 GCA_036745245.1 Candidatus Zixiibacteriota bacterium | reverse complement strand
TTCACCAGGGGAACCAGCTGGTAGTCGAGACCATACCCCTGGAATTGCAGCACCAAGTTCCGAGCGAAGTAGAACCACACCTCGCCATCGTGCCGTTTGAACCAGTTCGGATCGGCTCGCTCTGCGGGTGTGAATACCCGGTCGAGCGTGGGCTGACCATGGCTTACCTTCGCCGTATCCATGGGGGCGTACCAGAAGTCCACGGAATCCTGGCGGTCGTCGGGTTCGCCGAACTTGATGTACACGGTGCCGCGCGCATCCCAGGGGTCGCGGGTATTCACTGCCTTGAACCACGTGAGGGTGTAGTCCACGCGCTCGCCGAATTGCTCCTTGAATTCGTTTTTAGGGGTAGAGGGAGTCGGGTCCCGCCGGACCCAGAAGCGCTTCAGAAATTCGGTGCGCGCCGGACCGGTGAGGGTGTCCAGTGCACCCATCTCGGCCTCAGTGGCAATCAGCTCATACGAGCTTGAGAAGACCTCCGGTGGCCATAGCTCGTGATCCGGCGCCAGATCCTGGGCTCTGGTCAAACCGAAAGTCAGACAACACAGTACGACGGTGTAGAGTGCCTTCACGGGTTGAATCTCCCCGGACGGGCGGGATCGCCCGCATCCATCGTCCTCGACGAATTACTCGAGCCTGTATTCCCGGGGAAACAACGTGTCGAGGTGCCTGGCAGAATGCAGTACCCGGACGATCTCAATGCCGGGCTCTTGCGAACGATAGTAGATCAGGATGTTCGGAAATCCGTGAACCGGCCAGACTCTGATGTCGCCAAATCTGACCCGCAGCCACTCGAGTTTCGCGCCCAGCGCGGGCATGGCTGCAAGCCGTCTGCAGGAGACCTCGGCGCACTTGAGGAACCGCAGCTCAAGATCACTTGACGCCTCGCCGTAGTACGCCGCGATTTCGGCCAGGTCTTGTTGCGCCTGGCGCGTTCTTGATACGCTTGGCCTTTTTCTCACCGGGTGCGGGGATCTGAGTCTGCGCGCGTTCCAGAGCCACGCGCCTGAGTTCATCCCAGTCGGAACGGGTCAGAGGGCCAACGCTGCCGCTTTCGATGCCATCCAACAAGAGGCGCTCAAGCCTCGCCTGGATGGCATGTTCCTGGTGCCTGCGTATCAGGCTTCTGAAGAACTCGCTCACGTTCCCGTAGGCTCCACCTTTCACCTGAGCCGAGACATATCGTTTCAGTTCTTCCGAGAGTGAAATGTTTATGGTGGCCATCCGCTATCACCTTTGAGTCACAAGATAAGGATATATCAATAGATGTCAACTATTGACACATCTCGGGCGGGTCCGCAACGCTCGCCGACAGCTATCGCGGAAACGCTTCTGGCAACCCGCGGTCGACAGTCAGCACACAGCCCGTGGTGTGCTTCGAGCGGTCTGAAGCGAAAAACAGGAAGGCGTCGGCCACGGCCTCGGGCGGAATGAAGCCGTCGCCCGCGAGAACCTTGCGGGAGAGATACTTTGCCAGCTGATCGGCCTCCGACACTTTGCCATCTTTGGCCCGCTTCTTGAGCAGCTTCCGGAACATGGGCGTGTCCACCATGTCGGCGTTCACGTAGTTCACCCGGATGCCGAAGGGCCCCAGCTCCTGGGCCGCGGCGCGCGCGAAGTTGATTTCGGCCGCCTTGCTCGCACCGTACGACGACAGGCCACGCCCGGCCAGATACCCCGCCTTGGAGGCGTTGAACACGATGGATCCGCCCAGCCCCTGGGCACGCATGATTCTGGCGGCTTCTCGGGTGACCAGCATGGGACCGACCGTGTTGACGTCGAAATAGCGTCTGATCTCCTTGCCCGTAAGCGAGAACACGTCCTCCGCGCGATCGGCCGCCAGATAGCCTGCGTTGGACACGAGAATATCGAGACCCCCGTAGTGCAGAACGGTCCGGTCGAGAGCCTCCGTCACGCTCGACTCGTCGGTCACATCCATGCGCAGTCCAAGGGCTCTGCTGCCAAGCTCCGCGGCAACGCCCGCGACCTCCGGATTCAGATCCGCAAGCACGACGTGCGCTCCTGCAGCGGCCAGGCGCCCGGCAACGGCCCGGCCGATGCCGCTGGCGGCGCCGGTCACGAGGGCCACTTTCCCTGCCAGCTCGGGAGGCTTCTGCTTGAGCTTCAACAGTTCCAGCTCCCAGTACTCGAAATCGAACACCTCCGCATCCTCGAGAAACCGGAATCTGTCCACCTGCTCAGCGCCCGCCATCACCCTCATGCCGTGGCGGTAACAGTCGCGGGCGATATCGGAGTTCTTCTTGTCGCGCTCGGAGGTCACCATGCCAAGCCCCGGTAGCAGGATCACCTTGGGCCGCGGGGGCAGCATGTCCTGGCCGCGCTGGTGGGCCGCAAAGTATCGCCGGTACGATCTTTCGTAGGCGGTCACCGCCGTCGCCACGTCCTCTCCCGGCTCGAGCACAAGAGCTTTGCGTCCCGCGCGCAGCACGTGCTCCGGCGTGACCATGCCACGCGCGACGAATCGCTCAAGCGACCCGGAGCCGACAAAGTCCAGTACGGGCTGATCATCGGTGTACGAAAGGACCACGGGTCCGCCGCGTCTGGCGAGTTCTCCGCGCAACGAGGGCAAAAGGTCTCTGATCTTGCGTGTCCGCTTCGGGTCGCCTTTGACGGCTGGGAACACGCGCTTCGCTCGCCCCTTGCTTTCGATGTGTTTTTCCGCGCAGTTGATGGCCGAGTGGAGATTCTCGTAACACTCCTCCGCGGTATCGCCCCACACCACGATGCCGTGGTTGCTGAGCACCAGGCCTTTGCTCTGCTTTGCATTGAGCTTCGGAATCGACCTGGCCAGCGGCAATCCGGGCCTGGCATACGGGACGAAGAGCAAGTCCTTCCCGTACAGGTCTTCGATGATCTCGCGTGGCTTGGAGGTGTTGGTGAGCGCCTCGGTGGCGTAGTCGTGCGTGTGCAGCACCCAGGGTGCATCCACCAGGAGGTGCAGCGGCGTTTCCACGGAAGGCCGCGGCCCGCCCGTGCGAAGGACCCCCGGATCCAGCAGGCACCGGTCCATGAACGCCATCATGTCGGCGTCGCTTTTCAGCTTTCGCTTCCTCAGACTCCTCGTCTCCGCGAGCCTGAGGGTCACGAAATCGCGGGGCTCGATGGTCAACATGTCCGACCCGCTGCCCTTGATGTGGATGACATCCACCGCGTTTCCGAAGTAATCCTGCGCGCGCGCCTTCAGCGAACTGTTGCCGCCGCCGTGCTGCACCAGTGATTCATCTTCGCCCACGACGCGGGACAGGTACGTCAGGAGATCCAGCCCGGACAGCCGCCGCGCCCTGCGTGTCTCGAATCGATGCTTCATGGTCGGGGGGCAAGATAGGACATGGCTCGGTTTGGCGGTATGGCGATCGATGTACGGATAGGCCATCGCGCGGAGGCCGAGACTCTGCGCTGACCGGCAGGACCCCGCGCGTCACCTTGAACCGGCAAGAGTTCAATCCGGTGGGTCAACGGCCACGGCGCCCACGGCCGCAGCGTCTGCCGCACCATCGATGTCAATCAAGCCTTCCGGGAACGGCACCCTTTCGATGGTCTCATCAGGCGAGCACAGGATCGTTTGCGCACCTCGATCGCCGCGCAATCGCATGAGCTCCCCGAACAGTCGACGCGGCACGATGGCCGGGATGCCCACAGTAGTTCCGTAGGCGCATGCCGAAGGCCTGCCCCCCGAGGCCTCGAATCGCTGCAGGAGTTCATTCAGCAGAGCCGCTGTTACGTGCGGCTGGTCACACGCGAGAAACAGGATGCCGGAGACGGGTGGCAAATCCCTTGCGACGATGTCAGTGGCCACTCGGATGGAAGAAGCCTTCCCCTCTCTCCAATCGGGGTTATCGACCACGCGAACGTCGTAGGGCTCTACCTCAGAACGCACCCGGTCTGCATGGGCTCCCACCGTAATCGTGACACCGCGACACCGGGACTCGAGCGCTGCCTCGACGATGCGGACGATGAGAGATGTGCCGCCCAGCTTGAGCAACTGTTTGGGCGTGCCAAGACGCCTGGATTCGCCGGCGGCAAGTATAACCGCGGTGGTCACGCCGCTAGCTTCCGGAATATTCCGCAGCGGTCGATTCAACCCCGTGCTTTCGGCCCAGCCGGCGGCGCATCAATTCCGGCGAGCCGCCGTGGAGCACCATCTGAATCTCCGCCACGGTGGCCAGTGCGATCTCCTCGGGACCTTCGGCCTGGAGATCCAACCCGACGGGCGCATACAGGCGATCGAGTGACCGTTCGTCCAGGATCGTTCCTTGCCTTTCCAGGTCCACAAGCATGCGTTCCGCACGCCCAGCGGCCCCAAGCAGTCCGATATAGGGTATGCCGGTTCCCATCAATGTCGTCACCAGCGTGCGGTCGTACTCGTACTGATGTGTCATGACCACCGCCGCATCAAACGCCCCGTTTCGCCCGTCCACTCCCACGTCCTCCGGGCGGCAGGCGTGCAGCGCGGCCGCACGCGGGAATCGCTGCCTGGTGAGCAGGGTGGACCGATGGCTGAAGACACTCACCTGCCAGCCCAGTGTTGAAGCGAATTCACACACCGCGCGGGCGTCCTCACCGGAGCCGAACACCGCCAGAGCCACGGGTGGCGTGAGAAACTCCACATACACATCCCCCCAGCCGCAAGGAGTTGACACGCGATAAACCTTGCTCCGCGCCGTGACCGACACCTCAGCTACCGCGCGCCGAAGGTCAGACAGGATGGACTCATCCTCGATTCCGATGATCTCTGCTGAGTCTTCCACGACCAGGAGTCTGCCGCCGACTCTTACCTTGATATCGCCTTCCACGGTCAGTACGGTGGCCGCACTCAGGCATCGCCGACCGGTGATGCAGGTATTCAGGGTTTCCAAAAACCTCACCGCCGACCGGTCGGACATCGATTCAACCAGTATGTCCACCTCTCCACCGCACCCGAGACCACTTCCGAAGAGAAGATCCGTGTCGGACGTGGTATCGTAATGCACCAACGCGGCAGCTCCCGAGCCGATCACGGTGGTCGCCCGATCGAGCAGGTCCGCCTCCAGGCACCCTCCGCTGACGCTGCCCACCGGTCGATCGGGCAGAACCGCCAGCATGCGCGCCCCGGGCCGACGGTAGTGTGAGCCGTTCACGCGAACCACGGTGGCCAGAATGGCCGGTGCGCCCTCCTGCTGTGCACGATTCCAGGCCGCCAGTAGCTTGGTCAGGCCATTCATGGTGGTCTGGTGGCTCATGGGCTCGTGGGTCCACACGTGATGGCCTGCCAGAGTTCCTCGAGGTAGATATCTATCATCCGGCGGCGGTACTTGAGCGGTACCAGATCATTGTCCACGGCTTTGCACGCCTGCCGGGCCTGGCTCTGCACATCGGCCAGCGCCGTGGATCCAGGTTCGATGGACAAGAGAACAGGGGCCGCAGACGCTCCGGTGAGGCACGCGTGCGTGGTGCCATCGTCCAGGAGCGCCCCTGCCACCGTAAGCGACGTGAAGTCGTTGCTGTCTCTGTGCCTGAGCTTTCGATAGTACCAGCGGACGGGTCTGTGGCTGACCCGCAGGGTGGTGATGAGCGCACCCGCCGGCAGTCCTCCCTGGGCGCGCAATCCATCCGCCACGTACAAATCCGAAATGGGCATCTCGCTCTCCCCCCGCTGGTCCATCAAGTCAATCCGTCCCTTCAGGACGATGAGCGCGGGTGCCATGTCCGATACATTTCGTGCGAAGCACTTGTCCTTTCCGCCCGTGGCCAGGCAGGTGGGACCCGTACCGCGCAGGCACGACTCCGCGGACTCGCGCCAGGAAGGCGATTGATTGTAGAACGTGCACCGATTGCTGACCAGGAGGTTCCCCGCCACGGTTGCGGTGTGGCGAATAGTGGGTGAAGCCACCTGGCTCGCAGCCTCTACGAGCAGCGGCGCCCACGCCCTGACCACCTGGGATCGAATCAGCTGATCCAGTGTGCACATGGCACCCATGACCAGCTGATCATGTATCACGGCGATCTCCTGCAGCTCTCGAATGCCGCTTAAGTCGATGTGGTGGCCCCTCTGCTCCAGCTGTTGTTTCCGGTACGTCTGGAGATCTGTGCCGCCTCCGACAAACAGCGTGTCTCCTCCGGCCAGGGAGGCCAGTCGCACGGCCTCCGCCATCGTGGTCGGGCGATGATAGACGGCTTCAGTCAAGGGCCGCCTCCTTCTGCTGAAGCGCCGCCAGCACACGCTCGGGCGTGATGGGCAGCTCGAACATGCGCACGCCAACGGCATCGAATATCGCATTGCCTATGGACGGCAACACCGGATGGATGGGCCCTTCGCCCGCCTCCTTGGCGCCAAAGGGCCCCTCGGCGTCGTGCGACTCGATCAAGGTCACGTCCATCTCGGGCGTTTCCAGGGCCGTGGGGATATGGTAATCGCTGAGGTTGGCGTTGGCGATCCTTCCGCCGTCGTACACCAACTGCTCGTAGGCGGCTTGTCCCACACCCATGTGTATGCAACCTTCGATCTGGCCTTCCACGGCCAGTGGGTTGAGTGCGCGCCCGCAATCGTGGGCGCCCCACACCTTCACCACACGAAACTGGCCCGTCTGGGGGTACACTTCCACCTCACTCACGAAGGCACCAAAGCTGTAGGCGGGGCTGAGACCGGCTCCCGATCCCTTGAAATCGCCCCCCAGCTTCGGAGTGATGTAATAACCTGACTCCACAAAGGCGCCCTGCCCCGCGAGGGCCATTTCGACGGCCTCGTCAAACGCGAGGTCGATTCGGGAGTCGCCTGTGGTCACCCGCGCATCGACAAACAGCAGATCCTCCGCGCGGCAGCCTTTCGCCTGGGCCACAGCGGTGGCCATTCGGTTTCGGAGCTTTTCCACCACGGGATCGTTGCTCGGCCCCTCAGCTCCGCAA
>DAIOGN010000152.1:4969-6917 GCA_036745245.1 Candidatus Zixiibacteriota bacterium | reverse complement strand
GGCTGGAGAGTGCGCGCCAAACCCTCGAACTGCTCAAGGCTCCCCCCCAGCCGGAACGGGT
This sequence comes from Candidatus Zixiibacteriota bacterium, assembly GCA_036745245.1. Lineage (GTDB taxonomy): Bacteria > Zixibacteria > MSB-5A5 > JAUVRN01 > JAUVRN01 > DAIOGN01. Next base: position 6,856 of record DAIOGN010000152.1, on the reverse strand, counting down.
GAACAAGCTCAAGGCTGAGATCGCGCAGCTCACCACACAGGAACAGTTCTACGCGGGCCAGCTGGCTTCCACGGTCCTGCAAACTCCAGTGGCCGGGGTGGTGCTGCGCCTGGCCAGCCGCGAAGGGGAGATCTGCCGCATCGCCCGGATCGACAGCATCCGGTCGGTCATGGACGTGGATGAGGCCGACCTGCCGCTGCTCGACCTCGGGCAGCCGGTGGTCCTGAAGGTGCGCAGCCAGCCCTTCGCCCGTTTTGAGGGCAGGCTCACCCACCTATCGCCACTTGGCGACTCGGCCAGTGCGAAGTCGCACTTCGAGGCCGTGGCCGGCTTCGACAACTCCACCCGGATCGCGCCGGGTGCCTCGGGTTACGCCAAGATACGAACCGGCAACCGGACCCTGGCCTGGCGGGCCAGCAGAACGGTTATCCGCTTCATACGCATAGAGTTCTGGTCGTGGTGGTAGTCCTGCCTGGGAAGGGGACCCCTAGTGGTCCGGGGCCTCCAGGCCACAATTAGGCCGAGCGGTCTGCAGTTTTTCGCAAAATGCGTCAATTATTTGAGAATTTTCTTGACAGGCGACATTTCCGCGTATTGATTGACATTCGAAAGCAGGCTCAGGGAACCAGGCGAACGAAAGCCGCACCTGGGCCGGCGAAACAACAACAAGCACGAGGAGTCTTACCATGGAAGTCTACATCCTCGAAGTCGAAGTTCTGGAAGCCAAGATTGCCCCGGGTGGGGGAATCTCACTGGGCGGCCAGTAGGATTCGGCTCGTTCTGTCTGGGGGCCACCCGCTTGGGTGGCCTATTTTTTTTCAGGCAACGAGAGCCGAGTGGCAGCTGCGCAGTCCGTTCTCCACGGCCGCTTTGGCGTTCTCCTCGAAGTAGGCATCGCGGTTCGCGTCCGGCAGCTTCTCCGCGAGAAGCGCGAGGATCTCAACCGCCCCCCTGTAGTAGCTCGACGCCTGGTCGAAGCGCTTCAGCCCCACCAGCACGTGACCGGAGGACGCCAGGAATCTCCATGTCCAGTCGGGCATGGCCAGGTAGGAGGCCAGCTTCCGGGCGGTGTCATACGCCGACAGCGCCATCTCCAGATCGCCACGCGTCCTGTAGTACTCGCCCAGAGCCGCTGAAAAGGGCAGAAACAGCGGTCGTGACGAGCACTCGAGCATGAGTTTCTCCACTTTGCGCAAATGCTCGGAGGCCTGATCGGTCGCGCCGCCCTTCGAGTCGATCTCGGCTAAGAGAGTGCGCGAGCGGATCTGTTCCGGCAGCGCTCCGATCTTCAGTGCGGTGTCGAGAGCTTTGGTGAGATAGCGGCGCGCCGTTTCGGTGTGTTCCGACATTCCGAGTTCAGCCGCCGCCAGCTGGAGACAGGCGCGCGCGATCCAGGAGGGAAGGCCCTCCCGTTCGGCCAATTCCACGGCCGGCCGGCAGCGTGAAAGCACTTCCTGATACCGTCCACGACAGAGGTCCCATTCCGCACGCGTGTGGCAGATCGCCAGTTCCGTGTCGGGATTGGCCAGTCCCTCGCTCAGTCGACCCACTTCCGACAGGGCGGCTTCGACGGACTCGAACGAGCCCTGCGCCATGGCCACACGGGCGGTGACCATCGCAAACGGGAGGCGGCTGGCGCGGGCGTCTGTGGCATCGCACAGCTTGAGGCCGGTCTCGCAGTGACCCATGGCCAGGGTCCACTCGCCGCGGGCCAGTGCCACGCCCGCGAGATTCTCGAGATTGAAGAGCTGTTCGCCGGTCTTTCCGGAGGCGAGGTTGAGGCGGTACGATTCGGAGAGCACCGTGTCGGCTTCGGCGTAGCGGCCCGTTTCGACGTAGGCCACCGAAAGATTGTTCAGGCTGCGCGCCAGAGCTTCCGGATCGTCG
>DAIOGN010000152.1:4138-4951 GCA_036745245.1 Candidatus Zixiibacteriota bacterium | reverse complement strand
CCTCTGCAGGCTCACCGACTCCGTGAGTTTCAGCACGGCCGCTTCGTACTCAGACCGCAGCACCAGGAGGCCGCCGATGTTGTTGAGAGTGGAGGCGATGTCCTTGGGCCGGGCCAACTCGCGCTGAAGTCCGAGCGCCTCCGTGTAACTGCCGAGGGCCGACGTCAGATCTCCCGCAACGAACTGGATGTTACCGAGATTGTTGAGCACGTGCGAGACTTCCGCCTTGTCGGCCAGGGCGCGGTAGCGCTCGAGAGCGGCTTCCAGGGCGCGTCGTCCCTCCTCCGGCTGCTTGAGCGACTTGCACAGATCGCCTCTGCGCTTGTGGATCTCCGCCTCCCAGCGTGCGCGGCCACGCACCACGGGATGAACGAGTGCTCGCTCCAGGTCGTCCTTGGCCTCCGCGTAGCGGGCGAGCACGCGCTTGGCCTCGGCGGTGAGGAGTACCTGCTCGAACACCCACGCCGGCGGAGGCCCTTCGATCGCCTGTAGCGCAGTCTGTGTGCGCTCGAGAATCTCGAGAGCGCGTTGCGCCTGGTGCCGTTCGATCCAGTGGCGGGAGGCCTCCAGCCCCACGCGCACCGCACGGCGCGGCGCATTCGATTCGAGAGCATGCATCACCAAAAACTGATGTTCATCCGAGCCCGGGTCGGGTGCGAAGCTGCCCCAGTACTCCGCCCAGGCGCGATGGAGGAGACGCCGGCGCTCCACCGACTGCCCGGCCGCAAGCGAGCTGGCCAGGTCGTCCCGGCGCCACCGCATGCGGCCCGTGCGCGTGACCACGTAGCCCAGTTCGAGCCACTTCGAGAGATG
>DAIOGN010000152.1:2546-4128 GCA_036745245.1 Candidatus Zixiibacteriota bacterium | reverse complement strand
CGAGAGATGTTGCGGCCACGGAACATCCGCCAGGGCTCGCAGCACCGAGCGGTCCACTGCGACGTCGGCCGCGGCCAACAGACTCATGGCCAATCTCTCGTCGGCCGGGAAGCCGGCTTCGAGAGCCTTCTCCTGCTCGGCCTGCACCCGGGCGAAGCGCGACGCCCCGTTCCCTCCCGCGAGTGCGTCATGGGCCAGCGCAAACAGCCAGGACGGATTGCCGCGGGCTGCCGCGGCCAGGCGGCTCCGCGTCGCGCTGTCGAAAGAGGAGGCGGCGCGTGCGAGCAGCTGATGCAATGCGGCTTCTTCGAGGCCGCTCAGGGACACGATGTGCGCCTGGCCGGATCGCGCCTGCCGCGAGAGTTGCAGCGTGAGTGCGTGCTGCGGGCCGCGATCGGCGTTGACGGCGATGGCGAGCCGGCCGGGTCCCTGGTCGACCTCGAGCCAGGCGCTGACATACTCGGCCCACAGGTCGGCCGTTTCATCCCCGGCCACAATGAGTCCGGCTCTTCGCACCCCGTCCGCATCGGCCGTGCGTAACGCGGGATCCGAAGGGTGTTCGAGGGGCGCGGCCAGCCAGCGATAACGTGCCAGTTCGGGTGTGATCGCTTCCAGCACCCGCTCCTGTTCCAGTCCTTCGCCGCCCCGAAGCACCAGGACGGATCTCTGAGATTCACCGAGCCAGAGATCGAGAAGCTGCGGCGGAACGATGCCGGTATGGCGCCCCAGGGTCGCCTCGTGGTGCGCGAGGAAGGCCGGGCCCGCTCCGGGAGCGCATCCCACTCGCTCCGTCAGAAACCGCTGCAACAGGTCGCGCCCTCTGTCGCGCACTTCCGGTTGCTTGGCCAGAAGCCTGGACGTGGCCTCGTCGAGGTCCGCAGGGATGTCGGCGGCTCGTTCGGACAGGCTTGGCGGCGGGGCCTCGAGATGCTTCTGCACGATCACCAGAGGGTCGTCGGCCAGAAACGGCGGGGACCCCGCGAACAGTGCGTGAATCAGTATGCCGAGACTGTAGAGATCGGCGCGGTAATCCACCCCGGCCTCGGTGAACCACTCGGGCGCCATGTAGGGCACGGTGCCGCGCCCCTGTTGCCGGTCCTGCTTGCGATCGAGCGTGAGGCCAAAGTCGAGCAGACGCAGTGCGCGCGGTCCGCCGGGATCAAGTGGCGAGGCGAGAATCGGCTCCTGGTAGCGGATGTTGTCCGGTTTGACGTCGGCATGCACCAGCCCCTGACTGTGGATGAAGGCGAGGCAGTCGACCAGCTCCCAGAGCGCGCGCAGCCGTTCCGGCAGGGACAGCCGCGCTCCCTCGAGCACGGGTCCCTCCGCCCAGGACATGGTGAAGAAGGGGGTCCCGCCCTCCAGTTCGCCCCAGTCGTACGTGCGCACCAACCCGGGATGCCGCAGCCGGAAGAGCATGGCGTACTCGTGGTAGAATGCGGACCGAAGCCCCGCTTCGTCCGACAGGAGTATCTTGGCCGCGCGCGTTGCCTGGTCGGGAAGGTGCTGCACCTGCCACACCTCACCGAACCCGCCTCGCCCCACGGAGCGAATCGCGCGATACGCCGCCGGAAAGGCGGGG
>DAIOGN010000152.1:0-2536 GCA_036745245.1 Candidatus Zixiibacteriota bacterium | reverse complement strand
AGGATCGGACGGTTCACCGAGGTGGATTCACTCCCCTGGACGCCGGCCTTCACGTCAGTCCTCTGCGATCGGGATCCGCACAATGAATTCGGCGCCGCCCAGAGCGCCCGGCTGGCGATGCACGATCTCGCCGCCGTTCTTGTTCACGAACATGGCCGTGTTGTGCAGCCCGCGCCCGTGACCGGTGCTCTTGGTGGAGTGACCCGAGGTAAACGGATCCCTGGCCCGCGCCTCGGGCAGGCCCGGACCCGAGTCGGCGACGCATACCTCCACCTTCGACTCCTGCCGGGACGCGCGCACGAGGACCGTTCGCGTGGGCGACTTCGATTCGTTCATGGCCTCCGCGGCATTCTTGCAGAGGTTATAGAAGACGATCTCCAGATGCACGGGATCGAAGCGTACACGGGGCAGATCGGCCGGAAGATCGAACTGGAACTCGGTGGCCCCGAACCGTTGTTCGGCCGCCAGCATGAGGCGCAGGGATTCGAAGGCCGGCAGAAGCGGGAAGGTCTGCGGCAGGGGATCCATCCGGTCGGGCCGCAACAGTGCATCCACCAGGCGCATCATCTTCTCCGAGGCTTCGAGGACACGCGGCAGACCGCGTTCGATCTTGTCGTACTCGCTCTGCTTCAGGTTGCGCTCGAAAATCTGGCTCTGGTTGTAGATCACCGTGAGGAAGTTGTTCATCTCGTGCGCGATGTCGCCGATCTGGTCGGCCTTGCGGATCGACACGGCGGCCTTGGCCAGCTCCTCGCTCATGCGCTCGGCGTCGGTGATGTCGTCCAGGGTGAGCACCAGGCTGCGGTCGGAGGCGGCCACCACCAGGGGCGACACGAGCACTCGAAAGGTGCGCGGCTCGCCGTCCACCTGGAGCGACAGGCGCGACCAGCTGTTGGCGTGACCCGACGTCACCACGCCTCGCAACAGCGCGGCCCACTCGCCACGGTGCGTCGCGGGGACCACGTCGAGCCACGCCGGGCTCGACTCCGCGGTGCCCAGGGAGCGCAACAAGCGGAGTCCACGGTCGTTTTGATGCGTCACGCGCGAGAGTGAATTCAACACGAGCAGGGCCACGGGAGTGCTCTCGACCACGCCCTCCGCGTAGGCCTGGAGCCCGCGCACGCTGGCCAGAAGCTGGGCGTTTGCCAGCGCGATGGCCGCCTGCTGCGCCAGGAGTTCGAGGATGTACAGGTCGGACTGCAGGAAGATGCGACCCTGCGACGAGTTGTCGAGATAGATCAGCCCGAGGATGCGCCCGTCGTGTTTGAGCGGCACCCCCATGATCGAGCGCAGGTGCAGGTCGGCGACGCTGCGGGACAGATCAAAGCGCGAGTCTTCCAGCGCATCCGACGTGTAGATGGACTGCCCGGTCTCCAGCACGCGATTGGCGATGGTCTGGCTGAACCTCTGAGCCTGCTCCCCGAACTGTTCGGGAGCGAGGTTGTGCGACTGCCGCATGGAGAGCCGTCCGTCCTCATGCAGCATGATGAAGCCGCGTTCCGCCGACACCAGCCGGATCGCGTACTTCATCACCATCTCGAGAATCGAGTCGAGCTTCAGAGTGGCGTTGATTGCCTGGGAGATGTCGAGCAGCTGCTTCAGATCGTCGATCTTCGGACCGCCACGGCCGGTTTCCGCGCCCGGCGGCAACACCTTCACGATTTCATCCACCAGTTCCTGCATCCGGTGCAGGCTGGTCTTTCCTACGGGTGAACCGGTGGCTTCTGGTGCGGACTTCATCGCGCGGTATCCAAGGAAAAGCCTTGGGCTTTCATCCTTAGTTGTATCGGCCAACTTCGCGCGAAATTAATGAGGCAAAAGGAGTTGGGTCCCGTCTGGGCCACCGGAAAGAGCCTGGGGAAAGCCGGCCCCGGGGAGCCGCGCGGTGCCGCGAGGCGAGAGGGGCCGGGAAGGTCTAGGGGGCCTTGGCGAAGCGAACCGTCACGAGCGGGGACCGCTCGAACCGGGCGTCTACGGCCACCTGCACCCGGAAGGTGCGCTGAATCTGAACACCCAGTCCCACGTCGTGAAGGAATGTGGGATCTCCCGCGGAGCCGGGCCCTTCGATCTGACCCGCGTCGTAGAGCGCGAACACCTCCACGTTTTCCCACGACCAGCCGTACTCGAGATTCAGGCACCAGGCCGCGTCCCCATAGAACTCTTTGTGGTCGAAGCCGCGCAGACTGCCGATGCCTCCGAGATACAGCTGGCGCGTGGCCGGCAGCCGGCCGCCCGACGCACTGCCGGCGAGCCGTGCGCGCAATTCCTGATGTCTCCAGGTGGGTTGCACGCGGCTGAGCCGGCCGCCATAGCGCGCGTAATCAAAGTCGGAACCCAGCTCGGAGTTGGAGACTTCACCTGCCAGAGACAGGCCCCACACGCCCTCGCGACGCATCGCGTAGGCGGGCACCTCCCAGGCCAGTTCGGCTTTGAGGAACGAGAGTCGGCCGTCGAAGTCGGCCTGAAACGTGGTGTCGCCCGTGCGCTGCAGGGTCTCGTAGTTGCGCGGGAACGAGCCGCCGTTCAACAAGCTCCA
>DAIOGN010000151.1:3426-6953 GCA_036745245.1 Candidatus Zixiibacteriota bacterium | reverse complement strand
GACGCGACCATTCCCGAGGAAAAGATTCTTGAGGCCACCGAATCGAGGCTCAAGCGGTTCGCACTGGCTTTGGAACAGGCGGACGACGCCACAGTGAGTGCAGTGTCTGCGCTCAGGCGCCGCGGTTTGAAGATCGGCCTGGTGAGCAATGCGGATGTCACTGAGGTTGTGGCCTGGCCGGGCTCTCCCCTGGCACCCCATTTTGACAGCGTGATCTTCTCCTGCGACGTGGGGATGAAGAAGCCCGATGCGGAGATCTACGAGCGATCCCTGACTGAGCTGGGGGTGACCGCCGATCAGGCAGTCTTCGTGGGCGACGGAGGGTCCGACGAACTGAAGGGTGCGCGCACCGTCGGCCTCACCACGGTGATGATGGCAGGCATCATCCGCAAATCCGATCCGCAGCTGTTACCGACGCGCGCCGAATTCGCCGACTTCACGGTCGACACCGTCGCAGGGTTGCTTGGGTAGCGGTTGCCTTTCGTTTGGTGCGACCTACGACCCGTCACACTCCCAAACGTGCGGCACGATTCTACAGATGTCGCAGGGAGGCGGGCCGGACTTGAACACGTGGTTCACCAGGTAAATGATGTCGGATGTGGTGGTAACGCCTGTGCAATTCACATCGGCATTGGCGTAGCACGGCTGCGGTATCCCGTCCTTGAATATGTAGCCGACGACCCCCAGGATGTCCGCCGAAGTGACGGCTCCGCTGACGTTCACGTCGCCGGGGATCACGATCAGACACACGTCGCACGAATCTCCGTACCCGTCGAGGTCGGAGTCCGCCTGGTCGGGGTTGAACTGAGCGGGGCAATTGTCGCATGCGTCCGCCAACCCATCCGTGTCGGTGTCAACACCGCCGCACGGCGTATCCGTCGACCACACCGGCCCCGCAGGGGATCCGCCGAATTTCACCTCCCCGTGACTGGGGCCCCCGAGTGCTCCGGAGACATCCCAGACGGAGTCACCCGATCCTTCGTCGAAGTGATACAGAGCCACGGTGGAGCTGTCTGGTGAAAACGGGATCGCTGGAGGGAAATCGAAGCTAAGATAGTACCGCTCCACGGAGGACAGTCGTACCTCATCGAGGTAGCCGTTGAAGGAAGGATACGAACTTCCGGCATCGTGCTTTTCGGCGCCGATCACGAGATAGGGGTCGCTGTTGGTGCACGGACCGCCGCACTGATCGAGTGGAAAGGCGCTGTCAGGGTAACTCACATCGCCATACGGACCCTCATCCCCCTGTGCATTGGCATCCACTGAGCCGTCCACCCAGAGCCTCATGTACCCGTTGGCGCGTCGGGTCACAGCAACATGGTGCCACTGGTCATCCAGCACGTTTGTGCTGCCGCAGATGGTGTAGTCACCGGTCCCGTCGCCTGACACCCCGAACACCAAGACGCCCCCGGCCACGGAGATTCCGAATTTCCGATCCTGGTTGTAGCGATCGCGGTCGAAGATGATGTTTCCGTAGATCCAGTTGATGTTGGCTCCGCATGACACTGAAGGCGCCGTATTGTCGGCAGCGCTCGCCTTCATCCAGAATTCCAGCGTGAAGTAGTTGGTGGCGCCGATGTCGGCGGGCGGGCCGGGCAGGGAGTCAAACGGGTTGTCGATTCGGATCTTCACCCGGTCGATGTCGTTGGCACCGTTGCCGTAGAAGCGCAGCGAGTACTGTTGCGAGAAGGCAGAGGGCGCCAGGAGAAGCAGGGCCCCTGCCACAAGCCAGGGTCGGCCCGTCATGATGCTAAGATAACCTGAAGATGTGGATCAGACTAGCGTCCGCTTGGCCGCCTCCACCGTGTTCCGCAGGAGCATCGCGATCGTCATGGGCCCCACTCCGCCGGGCACGGGCGTGATGGCGCGGCACTTCGGCGCCACGCTCTCGAAATGCACGTCGCCGGCGATTCGATAGCCCTTCTCCGAGCTGTCGTTGATGCGGTTGATGCCCACATCCACCACCACGGCGCCCTCTTTCACCCAGTCGCCGCGGATCAGCTCGGGCTGGCCCATCGCGGCCACGAGAATGTCGGCCCGACGGCAGTGTGCAGCCAGGTCGCGCGTGCGTGAGTGGCACACCGTCACGGTAGCATCGGCACCGGCGGCCTTCTGGATCAACAGCGCCGCCAGCGGCTTTCCTACGATGTTGCCGCGGCCTGCGATGACCACCTCGGCGCCACGCGTCTCGATGTTGTATCGTCTCAACAACTCAAGTACGCCCGCCGGAGTGCAGGGCACGAATCCTGGGCGGCCGAGCAGGACCTTCCCCACGTTGTCGGGATGAAAACCGTCCACGTCCTTCGCCGGTGACACCGCCAGATTCACTTTGAACTCATCCATCCCGGCGGGCACAGGCGACTGCACGAGAATGCCGTGAATGTCGGGGCGGCGGTTCAGCACGCTCACCAGTTCGAGCAGCTCCGACTCCGCCGTTTGTGCGGGCAGGCGAATCACCTCGGAGTAGATCCCCACCTGTTCACAGGCCTTCGCCTTACTCCGAACATAAATGGCCGATGCCGGATCGTCGCCCACCAGAACGGCGGCCAGGCCGGGAATCACCCCGCGGACTGTGAGGCCGGTCACAGCCGCCGTGAGTTCCGCGCGCAGGGCGGCGGCGGTCGCCTTGCCGTCGAGGAGAATCGGGGACACGCTGCCTTCCCTCAGTCCTTGAACGAAGCCAGGCTCGGCGTGGCGCCGTCGTCCATGCTGAACTGGAACCGCTGGATTTTCTCGGCACGCCCGGTGTCGGCGTCGGCGGTCACCAGCACGGCGGCCAGGCGCACGTCGCGCTCGGCCACGGTGAATTTTTCGGGCATCGCCGTGAGGAAGCGCTTCAGCGCTCCTTCGTGCCTCATGCCGATGATGGAATCGTACGGGCCGGTCATGCCGGCGTCGCAGATGAAGGCCGTGCCACCCGCCATGATATGTTCGTCGGCCGTCTGCACATGCGTGTGCGTGCCCACCAGCGCGGTGATGCGGCCATCGAGGTAGCGGCCCATCGCCTGCTTTTCAGATGTGGTCTCGGCGTGGAAGTCCACAAAGATGATGGGCGTCTGCTTGCGAAGCTCCGTCACCAGCTCGTGTGCGACCTTGAACGGGTCGTCGATGGGCGGCATGAACACGCGGCCCTGTAGATTCAGAACACCGAACGTAATTCCCGCCTCGTTGACGAACGTCTGCGCGCCCGCTCCCGCATTGCCGATCGGGTAGTTGGCGGGCCTCAGAAGGCGCGGCTCGGCGTTGAGATAGTCCTGCGTTTCCAGCCGGTCCCAGATGTGGTTGCCGGAGGTCATGATGTCGACGCCCCAGCGCAGAAACGCCTCGCCCATGGCCTTCGTGCAGCCGAAGCCCTGGGCCGCGTTCTCCACGTTGACGATGGTGAAGTCGGCCCGGAACTGGCTCTTGAGTTTGGGCAGAAGATGATACGTGGCCCAGCGGCCGGGCTTCCCCACCACATCGCCCACGAAGAGAATGTTGACCTGATTCACCACGGTCCGCCGTTACTACCGCGCATAGTCCACCGA
>DAIOGN010000151.1:0-3416 GCA_036745245.1 Candidatus Zixiibacteriota bacterium | reverse complement strand
ACGGTCACCTTGATCTGGCCGGGATACTGCATCTCCGCCTGGATGCGGTCGGCGATGTCGGAGGCGAGCTTCTCGCATCCGGAGTCGTCGAGCTCCTGCGGTTCCACGATCACGCGCACTTCACGGCCCGCCTGGATGGCAAACGCCTTGGCCACGCCCGTAAACGAATCAGCCACTTCTTCGAGTTTTTCCAGCCTCTTCACGTAGCCCTCGAGCGGTTCGCGCCTCGCCCCCGGGCGCGAGCCGGAGATGGCGTCAGCCGCCGACACCAGCACCGGATACGGCGTTTCCTTGGGCACATCCCCGTGGTGCGCGGCAATGGCGTTGATCACCACCGCGTGCTCGTTGTAGCGCGAGGCGTAACGCGCGCCGATCTCCGTATGCGTGCCTTCGGTTTCGCGGTCGACGGCCTTGCCGATGTCGTGCAGCAACCCGGCGCGCTTGGCCAGGTCGGCATCCAGCCCGAGTTGTGCGGCCATGATGCCGCACAGCATGGACACTTCCTTGCTGTGCGCCAGCACGTTCTGGCCGTAGGAGGTGCGGTACTTGAGTTTGCCCAGCATGCGGGTCAATTCGCCGTGCAGTCCGTGGATGCCCAGCTCGAAGCACGCCTGCTCGCCCGCCTCGCGGATGATCACGTCCATCTCCTTGGTGGATTTCTCCACCAGTTCCTCGATGCGGCTGGGATGAATGCGCCCGTCCTGGATGAGCTTCTCCATGGACATCTTGGCGATCTCCCGGCGCACCGGGTCGTAGCAGGAGAGGATGATCGCTTCCGGCGTGTCGTCCACGATCACGTCCACGCCGGTGGCCGTTTCGAACGTGCGGATGTTGCGCCCCTCGCGGCCGATGATACGGCCCTTCATTTCCTCCGACGGCAAAGACACCACCGACACCGTGGTCTCCACCGTGTGATCGGCGGCGCAACGGTAGATGGCTCCCACGATGATGTCGCGGGCTTCGCGCTCGGCGTTCTGCTCGGCCTTCTCGCGAATGTCCTTCACGCGGGCCGCCACCGCCAGCCGCGCCTCCCCCTCGAGGTTCTGCATGAGGAGTTTCTTGGCATCCTCCGTGGTCATGTTGGCCACGCGCTCGAGTTGAACGTTCTGGTCCTTGATCAGTTTGGTGAGCTCCTCGCCGCGTGATACGATGCTCTTTTCACGCGAGCCCAGGGAGCGTTCGCGGTTCTGGAGGTCCTTCTCCTTGCGGCTGAGCACGTCGAATTTTCCGTCCAGCTCATCGGCCTGCTTGCGGACGTTTTCCTGTTCCTTTTCGATTTCGCGACGCTGGTTTTCGCTCTGGCGTTCGAAGTTGGCCTTGGCCTTGTACCACTCGTCGCGAGCCTCGAGCACGGCTTCCTTCTTGCGCATCTCCGCTTCTTTTTTGGCCTCGGTCACGATGCGCGTGGCCATGGACTCGGCATCGGCCACCTTGAGGCGGCCCATGCGTCCGCGCAAAAGCCAGCCGAAGAGCACCGCCGCCAGCACGGCGCCCAGGGCGAATATGATATAGACCGCGTTGGGCATACGGCGGCCTCCGGGAGGACTACAGATTTATGGTTGAAGCCGGGAAGCTAGTCCGCCACGTCGAGCAGCGTTTGATCCAACCGTGAGAGCAGCGAATCGGCCTGTCGCGCCAACTCCTGAAGATCTTTTTGCCCCGTCTGACTTTGACGCTGCAGAAGGTTGAGTTGGTCCCTCAACTGGAGGGCCGCCAGAACCGCGATGCGAGTGGCCGAAGCGTGCTTTACGCGCGCGGAGATGTCTCGCATGATGCGGTCCACGTCGGTGGCAACCTGACGTATATATTCGGGGTCGGCGCCCGCTCGCAATGAGTAGTCGGCGCCGAAGATATTCACGGTTACAACAGGGCCACGGAGGGCCAGTGTGCCTTCCGGAGCCCGGGCGTCCTGGGTCATAGCCTGCCTGGGCAGTACCACCTAACCGGCGGTTTTGCGCGAATTAAGACCCCCCGGACGAGGGCTGTCAAGGTTTATGTAAGCGCTCGGGGGCAAAGAGGATAGCCTCCCGCGGTTCGAAGCGACTACTGGCGCAGGACCGCGCTGTGGCGCTTCGCCACCGCCTCTATCACGAGCCCAAAGGCAGAATCCACCTCGGCCGCCTCCAGGCTGCGCTCGGCGGACTGGAACACCAGGTTGAAGGCCACACTCTTGGTGTCCTTTGCCAGTGGCTTGCCGCGATACACGTCGAACACATCGAGCGTGGAAAGGAGCGGACCGGCCACCTCGCGAATCGTGCGGGCCAGCGAGTCGGCCGATGTAGCCTCCGCCACCACCAGCGCCAGATCGCGGGAAACGGCCGGATAGCGCGGCAGCGGCTGATACACGGGGTCACCCGTGCGGGCCATCTGCAGCGAAGCCAGACGGAGCTCAGCCAGCCAGAGAGTCTCCTTGATGTCCCAGGGCCCCTTGCGCCTGCGGTCGAAGCTGCCCGCCCAGCCGGCGTGAACATCCCCGATTCTGCACTCGAACGCAGAGCCGGGCTCGAAGCCGGGCCGGAGGGCGGGGACGAACGTCAATCCGGACACTCGCAGATAGGAGCACAGATCTTCGAGCGCGCCCTTGAGATCGAACCAGTCCGCGACCACGGGCTGTGAACTGAAGTGTCGCGGCGCGCGCAACCCGGCCATGGCCAGCGCCAGCCGCTGTTCCTCGAGCGGCGCAACGCCCTCCCCATTCGGCAGGAACACGGTGCCGAGGGAGTAGATCCGCCAGTCGAGATTGCGGTGATTGAAATTGTGCTGCGCCACGTTCACCAGATCGGCCAGAAGACCCGATCGGAGGTGCGACAGGTCGTCGGAGATGGGATTGGCGATGGCCACGGGCTCTGTGCCGGGATGAAACACCTTGTACGACGCCGGAGTACCCAGGCTGCCCGTGACCACTTCGTTGAACCCCGACGACGACAACCGCGCGTGGATGAGTCCCTCCACCGTGGCATCGTGATCGGGTACATCCCACAGCCGCCCGCCACCGTGCGCACGCTCCGGAATGTTTTCCAGACCGTACAGCCTCGCCACCTCCTCCACCAGGTCGATCTCGCGCTCCAGGTCGGGGCGGAAGGTGGGAACGCGCACTTCAAGATGGCCCTTGTCCTTCACGTCAAGCGCGATCGATGAAAGAAGGGAGGACATCTCTGCCGCCGGAAGGTCGATGCCCAGAAGCGAATTGGCGCGATGTACCCTTAGATTCAGGGTCTTTGGAACGATGGGTTGGGGATACACGTCGGCCGCGCCGGCACGCGCGCGCCCTCCGCCCAGGGATGCCAGAAGATGCGCGGCGCGATCGAGGGCGTAGGGCACCATGTTGGGATCGGCGCCCTTCTCGAAGCGGACGGCCGCCTCGCTGTCGATGCCGAGCGCCTTGCGCGCCCTGCCCCCGCGGCGAGGATTGAAGT
>DAIOGN010000150.1:0-6993 GCA_036745245.1 Candidatus Zixiibacteriota bacterium | reverse complement strand
AAATCAGTACCTCCAGTGTCAAAGCGGTGCCGCGCCATAGCGTGTCGGGGCTCACTTGAGCCGTGAGCACGACCGGGCCGACCGCGTCCGACACTGCGCCCGTCATGAAGGTCCACACCGCGTCATCGATGGGCGACCCTTCCGGAACGCCGTTCCCATTGCCATCCAGACCATGAGCTGCCAGATCGGAGATCGTTCCGAGCAGAGTCACTCGGATCGGATGTTCGGCCGGCAGGTCAACGGCCGGTGAAATGATGAGCTCGTGAGTCGGCGCATGGTACGTGGCGGTAAAGTCCATCGTGTCGGAGGTGGCCAGATCTTCAAGCACTATGCCGGGTGCGAGTGTGGCGGAATTCACGGCTTCCGAAAACACAACTCGCAGATCGCTATCCAAACCCACGGACTGGGCGCCGATGAGCGGCAGCTGCGACAAGATCCGGGGTGGCGTGACGTCGGGATACGGCGTTGAGGATTCGTAGTGGTGAATCCCGCGGCCACTGCCGGCAAGCAAATCCATGTACCCGTCGAAATCCACATCCTGAGCAATAAAGTTTCCGGTCTCGCCCATCCCGAAGCCCAAGTCGATGCTCCGCCATTTCACTGCGAGATTGCTCGCCGCCAGGACTGTCACCATGGAATTGCCGATGACGATTTCCTGCCCCAGGGCAGAATCGAGATTGGCCGCCACGATGCCGGTGATGGCCTCGGAGCTGACGCTATCCTGCGCCTGGATCGTATCGGTGAGTGCATCGACCATCGTCACCCAACCGTTCACATGGCCGAGAAGGAGCTCCATATCCCCATCCAATTCCACATCCGCAATCGATAGGGCCGTCACGCCCGGCAGGCCTGAACTCTCCCACTCCAGGTTGCGCCCGACGCCGTCGAATACCTGCACTTTGCCTTCCTTACTCCAACGAACGATCTCAAGCGGAGGATCCGTGTCCATCTGACCGACGCTCACTCCTCCGAACACCCAGGACGTGGGATGGATGGCCCACTTTTCCTGCCCCGTGAACCCGTTGAATACGTGAATGTATCCCAGGCCGCTCACGACGACGATGTCGGTGGTGTCGTCTCCATCCAGGTCTGCCACGGCGATATCGCGCGTGGCCGTCACAGGTGAGCCGTTCCAAAGACGCTCGCGCGTCACGCCATCGATCACGCCGATTCTGTCCTCCTCACCGATGACGATTTCTAAGTGGGCGTTGGTATTCGTGTTGGCGACTTCAAGAGTGGTGAGGTTACCAAGCACCGCGGGAAAGGACCATTCCATGAGGTGGCTCTCCGCGTCGAGAACCATGATTGGCACTCCTTTAGGCCCGCCTTGGCGGATGTAACACCCCCCAATGATTTCCGTCTCACCATCGAGATCGAGATCGGCTGCGGCGACAAAGAACGGTCCGTCCTGGATTGGGGTCTGCCACTCGATCTGCCGACTATCCAGGCCGGCGACATACAATTGGTCCCAATCGCTTGCGCTCTGCCCGGCGCCCCAGAGAATCTCCGCAATGCCGTCGCCGTCTGCATCGCCTACCGCGATGTCGGTGACTCCATGATCCGGATTCGGGATGTACCACATCCGCAGTTTGGTAACCACGTTGTAGCGACTGATGTTACCCCACTGGTTGTCGCCCAGGAAGACATCGGCCAGGCCGTCCCCCTCCACGTCGGTCACGCGCATCGCGTCGTGACGTCCGCCGGTGTTCATCGACCAAAGCGCCGCATGCAGTTTGCCGTCGAAGGCGGTCACGTCCGTGGGGCCACCCTGGGCGATGATCTCAGGCTCCGGGTCGGCATCGACGGTTCCGAGTTCGATGATCGTGCCAAAGGAGCCCGGGTATTGCCACTCCACAGCGCGGCTTGCTCCGTCCAGGATGTATCCGGCGACACTGGTCGAGACCACGATTTCTGTGGAATCGTCGCCATCCACGTCACCCACCTCGAGATCAAAGCCGCCGTAGGCGGTGGAGCTCCATTCCAAGGTCAGCGTGGTGGCGTCGAAGATCTGAAGAGCGCTCGAAGAGAGCACCACGAGTTCCCAGCTTCCATCGTTGTCTACATCCGCGATGTTGCTGGCCACGGCACTCGCGGCAGAGGTTGAATCGGTTGCCAGAAGTGACATGGTGGATCCGTCATACACGTCGACCGTGCCATCACACTGGAGCACAAAGATCTCTAGATCTCCATCGCTCTCGAGATCCGCGGTCTCGATCTGGCAGATCCCACCCTGGCCGTACACACGGCTGGTCCATACTGGGGCGTAGTCCGGCCCGACATGCTTCCAGACCGTGAAGTGCCTTTCGGGAAAGATTCCGGCGTCCAGGAGGATTTCATTGGACCCGTCACCGTCAATATCGAGGCACTCGGTGGCGGCATAGCCCAGACCGTATCCCGTGCCCTGGGTTTGCCAGACGGTGCGCAGGTAGTCTTCCTGGGCGAGGGCGCCTGGCACCAAGAGTAGCCACGCAACAACTGCAACCCTAACGCCTGATAGAAGCATTGAACTTACGTGGACCATGCGTGTCCCCCCGACACGAACTCCTGAATCTGCCTGGGCCGGTGCCCATGTACCTACACGAAGCAAATGAAATCGCTCATAGAGCCAACGGTCAAGCTGTCCGGACAGGTATGCTGCCGGGTCTGCACCGAAAGCCTGGGGACCGCGCCAATATTCAAGCTTCCCTGCCACGCTTTCTGCCGATACACTTCGAATATGTTTTGGCAGGTCGCAGGTACTCTTGCTCTGGCCCTCTGGTTCGGGGGTGGCGTCGTGGCGGGGTTCATAGCGCCACAGGCGGCCTTTGGCGTGCTCGCCGACCGTGCACAGGCAGGATCGATTGCCGGCATCGTACTTGGCCGGTACGCCGGCATCGCTGTGATCTCCGGACTCGTCTACGTGGCCACGTGGTTTTTTTCGCGCCTCTCGCCTCGGCCCTTCAGGAAGCGGTCACTCATGGTGGTCGGCGCGGCGCTTTTGGTGATCGCATTCAGCCAGTGGTACGTGTCGCCGCAGGTCGCGGCCTTACGCACTCAGATGGCCACCGTCGGAGTCACCCCGGATCTTCAGAGCCGATTCGACTCGTTCCACACGCTGTCAGTGATCCTGTTCGGAGTGCAGTGGCTGCTCGCTGGCACCGCGCTGGTTCTGCACGCATTGCGGGGCCAGCAGTCGTTCCAGACGGGATCGCGCTGACCGGCTGAACCATGGGGTCAAGCTCCGCACACAGGCGGGGCAGCCCCTTTGAACACGTAGTTGACGAGTCGGATGATGTCGGCCGCAGTGAGCTTGCCATCGCAGGTCGTATCGCCCGCGGCCGCTTCCGGCACAGGGGCGGAATCCTGCTTGAAGACATGATTGACCAGATAGATAATGTCGGCGGACGTGACGGTGCCCCCTCCGTTGCAATCGCCCACGTCGTATGCGAACGAAAGTTGCAGCATCACGAGTCCGTATCGATCCGAGACGACGCATTCTCCGTTCACCAGGTCGACCGCTGAAGCTTCGCCGGGCGTGTTGTGAGTTCCCGACAAGAACATGGACGCGGGATTGGCTACATTCAAGGCCACCACGCCCGTCAGCCCGTCGGCGACGTACGCATAAGCGCCCTCTACGTGCACGTCCTGAGCGCTTCCCGGCGTCTGCAGGGCGCCGAGAATCGTCGGAGAGTCCGCAGGGCTCACGTCATACACTTCCAGGCCTCCGTCCCAGGAGGCAGCTACGAACGCCATGCCTGCCAAAACGTCCACCGCCATGGCCTGCCCTCCCGTTTCGAAGTGTGCCACTTCTGTTGGCAGGTCCGGATCGGCCAGGTTGACCACCTGAACTCCCACACTTCCCAGGCACACGTAGGCAAGAGTCGAGTCCACCGTTACACTCACCGGCTCGCCAGCCAGGGCGAATGTGCTGCGCACTTCGGGTACACCGGGATTGCTCACATCCACAAGCACGAGTTGAGCACCCCTGGCAATCGCCACAGCCACGCTCCCGGCCAGATCCACATCGAGACAGGGTGCTCCGAGGGCCAGCTGCGCCGCCTCAGCGGGCGCCGTGGGGTTGGCGGCGTTCACTATCCATAGGCCGGCTGAGTCGTTGGCAACGAATACAAAGTCACCGCTAACGCTGAGACGACGTGCGCGGCTGGTGGTGGCCAGGGCGCCAAGTTGAATCAGATCCGGAGCGGCGAGATTCAGAATGTGGAGCCCGGCGCGTCCACCGCACACGTACAAAAGCGAATCGCGTGTGTCGCTGTCCCACACTTCCTGCGTGGGGTTGAGCGCCCACTCCAGTGTGGGGGTGGTCGGAGTGGCGCAATCCGCCACCTGGAGACTGAAGTCGTAGTCGGCCACGTACACCAGGTCGCCCGACACAAACAGGCCGTACGACTGCCCGGGCGTATCCATGTGGCCCAGCTGGGCGATCTGCGCGGGAAGACTGACGTCGAGAATCTCCAGGCCGGCAAAGTTGGCCGCCACATAGGCCGTAGTCCCCACCACGTCTACGCGCCGCGCAAAACCGGCCGTCTGATAGCGGCCGATCAGGCCGGGCGAAGCGGGATTCTGCACATCGACAATCGACAGGCCGGAATCGCGGTCGGCCACGTAGGCACGTGCACCGCTCACAGTGACATGCAGCCCGTGTCCGGGTGTGTGCGTCGTGACCAGCTTCGCAGGATCCACCGGGTTGCCCACGTGAACCAGAACGAGGCCCGAGTCGAAGGAACTCACGTAGGCCAGGCTGTCCTTCACATCAACACCGGTCGCCAATCCGAGGGCTGGCTCCACTGCAAGCAGGCTGGGAGAAGCCGGATCGGCCACATTGACCAGCCGCAGGCCACCGGCGAAGTCCGCCACGTACGCCACGGAATCCCTCACGACCACGTCGTAGGCGTGATCCTGGGTGGCGTGTGTGGCCACCAGCTGCGGTGAGGAAGGCTGACTCAGGTCTGCGATTCGCAGGCCACCGTCGTAGTCGGCGATGAACAGGTGTGACCCCGAGATGTCCAGGCTGTACGCCGTGCCTCCCTCGAGGTACAACTTGGAGAGGATCTCAGGCTCGCCAGCCTCCGCCACACGGATGGTCAAAAGGCCGCACGCCGAGGCGCAGTAGCAGAGGGAGTCCACTACGATTACGTCTCGCATCACCGACCAGAGAGCGCTACGCGAGTACGTAAGAGTCACGCCGGTGCTTCGGGAAGCCCCTTGTCCCCATGTGGGCGAACCTGCCGCCGGTACGGCGCCGGTTCCCATCTGGACCAGGCACAGGGCCCAGCCCGTGATCCAACAGGCCTTCCACGGCATGTGAGCAATATACACAAAGCGACGACGACTGTGGCCCGGTCCCTCAGGGGGAAATGTGTGCAAACACACGACCGGGGTCTGACCCCAATCAGGTGCGGAAGAGGACCGATTCCTTGTTGAACATCTGCCGCACGAGGAAGAGGGCAAAGGCGGCATAGACGCCGGTGGCGAGGAACACCATGCCCAGCATGCCCCACGGGAAGGCCTCGCCCTTGGCTGTGAGGAGGGCCGCACGCACGCCCAGCGCGATGTTGGAGATGGGCACCCACGCCCACGCCGCGTTCAGTTCGGCGCCGGGCATGAACGATATCATGGAGGGAAGGATCACCACAAACATCATGGGCGACACGTAGCTCTGCGCTTCCTTGTACGTGCGGGCCATGATCGAGAGGGCCAGAAGCCCCGCGGAGAAGAGCACCGCCGCGGGCACCATGAGCAGCACCACCACCACGAGGGACATAGGATTCACGCTGAACTGAAAGCTGCCTGAGGAGGCTGCCGGGGCGTCGCCGAACTGGGAGAACCCGAAGCTCGACGTCACGGTCATGGACACCGCCGCCAGAATCACCGTGACCATGGCCGCCGTGAACACGCAGAGAAACTTGCCCATGGTCACCTCGGTGCGGCCGGCCGCCGAGGCGAGAATGGTTTCGAGTGTGCCGCGCTCCTTTTCGCCCGCCGTGAGATCGATGGCCGGGTACATCGCGCCCAGCATGATGGTGAGCACGATCATGTAGGGCAGCATGAGGGCCAGCATGAACCCTGTGCGCTTCTCCGCCGGCGCCACATCGTTGGGCTCGATGACAAAGGGCGTCAAAGCCCGCCGCGCACCCGCTTCCGACAGACCCGCGGCGGCCAGCAGCCCCACGGAGACGGAGTCGCGATAAGCGCGCAGGGTCCCCGCCACTTTGGATTGAGCGGCGTCGGATCGAAATTCCTGTTCGTCGAAGTAGGTGATAAACTGCATCGAGTCCGCGGGGGCGGCCTCGTCGAAGCCGGCGGGAACTTCAAGTATGCAGTCGGCGGCCTTCCCCTTGATGGCCGCATAGTAGAACGCCGCCTTCGCCGAATCCGAAAGCCCCGCGTGCGGATCGCGTTCCCAGGCGTCCACCTGGTCCACGGCGGCGCGGTACTCCGCCGGATCCAGCGCGCGCACGCTGGCGACAAACTCCTCCTGCGGCACCAGCTTCATCTTGCGATCCGAACCGGTGAGCAGGTCTTGCACCCGCTGGGGCGCCCCGACCGCCAGAACGGGCGCGGCCTGCTCCACCTGCCTTTTCGCCATGCCCACCGCCAGGGCCGACACGCCAATCGACATCGCCGGATAGAAGATCACCGGTACCAGCACCATCATGCGGATGGTGCGCTTGTCGCGGATGATGTCCCGCATCTCTTTCTGGTACACCAGCCGGATCTGGTCGAAGTTCATGCGGGCTCCTCGATGATGCGCACGAAGATGAGATCGAGATCGTCGGTGCCGTAGGTCCGTTTCAGATCGTCGAGCGTGGCCAGTTTCTTCATGCGGCCCTCGTGAATCACGCCGATGTGGTCGCACAGTCGCGCCGCCTCGTGCATGATGTGCGTGGAGAAGATCACGGCCTTCCCCTCCGACTTGGCCGCTCGGATAAACTCCACGATCGACCGGGAGGTGAGCACGTCCAGCCCCAGCGTGGGCTCATCGAGAATCAGCAC
>DAIOGN010000149.1:0-7070 GCA_036745245.1 Candidatus Zixiibacteriota bacterium | reverse complement strand
CTTCGACAAGCGGCAACGACCCGGCCAATTCACCAAGACTGGATGCGATTGGGTGCTGGGCCTTGGCTCTTCCGAAGCCAGGGCTGACGCTTTCGAGCCCTTCTTCAATCCCACCCACGAATGGCCGCGTGATGGCCTCCGCTGGCCTTGCAAATGCCTCTACCGCCGACCCTGTGAACGCCACTGCGGGGTCCAGCGCCTTCACCCATCCCGGACGCTCGGAATGGTCATCTTCGGCCCCCGCGGCTGCGCGCTGATACCTGGCGCCATCGTGCCGCGCCCAACAAAGATGTCGTTGGTGGCCGTCGGTGTGTCCACCGGAGCAATCGACTGCGTGAGCGTCGACCCCGGCGCGTTCGGTACGGGCTGGGGGTTTGGGGCCATTCCCAGCCCCAAGGAAGCCTTTAACGACTGGTACGAGGTTCGGGCCGCCTGCGGCTCAGCAAGCCCCATGCTGGCCTTTAGCTCACGGTACGAGGGCACCCTGAGTCTCCTTCCAGCGGCGGTACACTTCCATGAACTGCGGGTCGGCCAGGTCGGCTTCTGTGACGTCAATCCCGGACGCCTGCATTTCCTCTGCGGCGTTCAGGATATCGACTTGATCCCGTGTCTCGTTGGTCGGGGTTGCAGGGACCGCGGCGGGGGAGGCCAAGCCCGCCCCTGCGACCGGAGCAGGTGGCCCCTGGAAAACCCCGGCGTTTCTGGCTAAACCGCGCATCTCTTGCGCCTTAAGAACGGCCTTCTGGAAGCGCTGATCGTCCGTCAACACTCCAGTTATCACAATCTCACCGCCCGGCCCCTTGCCGTATTCCATCTTGTCGATGCTCGGGAGAATGGCCCTCACGTCCGCCATGAACTGCTCTTCGGGCGACGTTGCCGCCTTGTCGCCTCCGGGCTTCGGCTCGAGGCCCGCACGAATACGCGCAGCCCTCTTAGCATCCTCGGGTGACAGATCCCGCTCCGCCGTGTCAATCGGACTTGGAGGCGGCCCAGTCTTCGGTTCAAGCCCCATCTCGATGCGCGCCGCTCGCGTAGCGTCCTCGGGTGACAACGCTCCCTTGGCAGCTTCAATCGCCGTCTTCGGCTTCGCCACCTTGAAGCGATCATTCAGGGCCGGGATGAGTACCGGCATCTGATCTTCGATGCGCTCACCTTTGACGATGATGTTATTGAGCGCCCGCTTAAAGGCTTCCTCGTAGGCGTCCCGGTCGGCCGGCTGCATTCCACGGATGAGGTCGATCAACTGCCCCGGGCTTCCGCCAGCGTTTAAGAAATCCCCCCCGAACTGCGGTGACTGGGCCGGGCGACTCATGGGCCCCTCTCCCATACCCATACTGGACGCAGGATCAAAGGGCGCCAGGGACGCGCTTATGTCGGCACCAAGCGAGGCCCTCTGAGCGCGGGCCTCTTCTTCTTTTTTCCTCCGTTCTTTTTCAGGGTCGGGGAGTATCCCGATCTTCTGAAACGCCAGAGGCGACACGTCCAGGCGGAACGTCATGGGTTAGAAGCTGATGCCTCCGAATGGGGTACTGATTGAGACATCCGGCGGCTTGTTGTTTTCGATTTCCCTCATCTTCAGGAGTAAGTTGCGAATCGCCAGTATCGTGTTGGTGTCGAACTGGCGCGCCCCTTCGGTAAAGCTTTGCTCACCGAGGTCGGCCCCCAACTGATACCGCGATAGCACATCACCTTGTGCACGGGCACCCGCACCGGCCGCATTGAACACTCCGGCGGATCGGCCGAGTCCGCGATTTCGAAGCCCCGCGACGATCTGGTTGGTGAGCCCCATACCTACACCGCGAGCCTGCCCCGCGATATTCGCGCTCTGTCGGGCCGCAAGTACCGGGTCATATCGACGAGGAGGTACCTCGGGGACCGCCGTTTGGCTTGGCAGCCGAAGCTTGCCAGCCTTTATGCGTTGAACTGCCCCTTCCAAGAGACTCATCGTGAGACCTCCAATGCCCGGTTAAGTTGAACCAGACTCGTATCTGTCACGACCGCCTGCCGTTGGCTCGATGCCAACGCAAGGTTCAAGCTCACTAGCGAGGTGTCCGTGAGCCTGCGATCGCTCGGCAAGGCCCGGTTCAACTGCACTAAATCGCGCGCGTTCGTTACAACGTGATCACGGGCGAAGCAAAACGGTGCGATCCCGGATAACATCATCCCCGAGACCGTACATCTGAGAAAGCACCTGCACGTCCATGAGCGTAAGTCCACGGCCTTCAAATTCCACTCTCCACCATTGAACGGTTGCCGAGTCTGCGGGAGGCTCAAGCCTGATCGAAGTCTGTACCTCGTAGTGCTTGCCGCCCAGAATCCCCACCACGTTGGTGGTGTCCACGTAAAACGCCGTCGTGTCGAAATCCTTGTACATCCGCACGTAGAACCGCCGCGTGCTGTCGATCGCTGAATTGGGCGATGATAGCGCCACAGCTACCAGACCGTCGCCGAGCTTCTTCTGGCGCCGGGCGCTGCCCATGTCCATCCATCCGGTTGACCAGATCGACTGCATCGAAGTGCCGTCGATCCCCTTCACGTCAAGGGAGTCGGTGTACCCATAGACGTAGATTTTCCCGGCGCTGGGATGCGTGAAAAACAGCCGCAAAGTGTCACGGAACGTGGTGGACAAGATGTTGCCGCCATACACCTCGTTGGAGGCGCTAAGGCTGCCGTCCACGAAGTTGGACAGGAACGAACCATTGTTCGAGCTCGACCCGAAGAACGGCATGGACATCCAGATGTTGCCGGTCGTTGGATCGTAGGCTGCGGCCGACTCGGATTTCTTATCCTGCGTGACGCTGAAAATCACACGCGGCTGGGCCTGAACAGCCGGCCTAATGGGCAGCGCGAAATCCTTTGCCGTGTTGCCGTCGAAGATGCGCCAGCCTTTCGACGACAGATATATCACCCGGTTTTCAATCTCCACGACGCTGTTGAGCGCAATGCACCCCTCGTCCGGCAGCGCCAATTCCAGGACTCCCCCATCGGAAGGCGAGCCACCCTTAAGCAGCCACGTGTGCTCCCGCTGGAAGATCACCAGCCAATCATAGATTTGGGCGAACCGCATGAACTGGTCGCCGTTCCCCCCGACCGAGAAGGCGTTATTTGCCGGGAACGCCCCAATGCGGAACGGCTCAGAATAGACGATGAAGTTTGGGTCAAACTTGTCACCGGCAAGGTACAGCCGATCGCCGTAGTAGCGGCCGTCCGTGGCGTAGGGAATGGTGAATTGACTGAGAGACCAAGCCGACGTAGTGAAGTCGAGGGCCAGTGAGTCGGTGTAGCCCGACGTCCAGATCACGGTTGAGTCGCCGTGATCCCCGGCGGCAGAGTCGGTATACGCGGTGCGAATGGGAAACCCTCCAGACCCGCGGACCTGAGTGATATACGTCTCCCATCTCCCACCCCCATCAAACCCACCGGGAAAGAAAACGGATGTCGTGTCCGAAAAGTCTTCAAAGTAGAACACGTGCGGCATGTACTCGTACGCACGGTGTGCGATGGTCCCCGTCGGCAGCGTTATAAACCGACCAGCATCAACGATTCTGGCAGAGGGTGACTGTGCCTTGGTAATCACGTCACGAATGAATGGCGCAGAGACTAGCAGGTAGTTGCTGCCCGCAATGGAATCCTGCCACGTGGTGTCTATTCCAAAGGCGCGGCCAGCGTACCCGCCCGGGCCGTCGGGCACGTCGGCCTTGTATTTCCCCGGCGTGAAATAGATGTACATGTAACTGAACGTGTCCACCGTCACTGTGCGATTGCTGTCCACGGGGAACACCCTCCCCCAGTGGGACGAATCCGTTTCGCCGTAGTTGTACGGGAACGCAATCCAGTACCCTGCACCAGACGGGCCAATCGACGTTGACCCCGTATCCCCCCAGATGCCAATCTTGCTGGGGTCGGATATGTACATGCGCCCGCTGTTTGAGTCCGGTCGCACGGCCCGCTGGACAATACCTGAGTCCGCCACATTCAAATAGCGCATGGTGGACAGGGAGTTGCCGTCGTATAGGAGCGGCTCCATGCCCGCCTGAAGGGCAACCACCATCGGAGTGCCGCGCACATCCACGTTCACGAAACGAACAGGTAGCGACTCCGAATGGACCACCGGCCAGATCTGGTTGTCCAGCGACAGATGGTTCCCGATGGAATCCGGCACAGTAGTCGTGTAGAACGTGTTGTTGTCGGAAATATAGTCAATCGTGAGCTGCTCAAATCCAGGAGCGGGCGACAGGTTGGCCGACACCTTCCACCCCGCACGCCACATCTCGGCAGCGCGACCGCGACCAATCGAATCCTGCCACACGTTCGATGCCGCCGTAGTCCACCAGCGCGCCGCCGTGTCCACGCTTGCAGAACCCCTGACCCAACTCGACAGGCTGTTGCCGTGGGTATTGAAGAAAAACGTCGAGCATGCCGTGATGATGCGGTCGGAATCGTTGACGAAATCGGTGATGCCCCCAAGCCCCCGCAATGGCTTGTTGTCCGGCATGACTTCGTTGAGTTGCGTCAACCCCTCAAGCACGCTGATCGTGCCGGGCTTGCTGAACTGCACGTTCAGAGCGAGAAGCGCCTGGCCGGGCGCCAGCTTCGTCTTTTCGCTGTAAAGATTCAGGCCGGAGAACTCCTTGAGTTCGAATAGGCGGTCTCCCCCCTCCTGCGCTATAGTCGCGACCGAGAGCACGGCCAACGCAACGAGAGCGAGCGAGATTCGAGCCAGGAAGCCCCCGACCTTCATTTGTTGATCGTTTCCAGACTGCGCGTCTGAGGAATAGGATTGCGGAGTTCCGATAAGAGCGAATCGGCAACGAGCCCTGCTTCGGCCGACTTACGCTGAGCTTCGGCTGTGCCAATCTTGAAGAGCGCGCGGGCGGCCACGTCGTACAGCGCCGCGTCCTCATAGGCGTCAGGCACTTCCCATTCGGTCGAATCCGTCACTAATGGCGCCGCAAAGGCGAAATAGAGCAGGATGATGGTCTCAGCTTTCATCGGAATACCATGAAGGCCGAGCCGGTTGTCCCCCTCCACGAAAGCATACTGGACATCACCGGCCATCACGGAAGGAGCGGAAAAAGCCGAATCCCGACCGACGATCAAGAGTTCACGGCGCGACTGTCCGGTCTTGATATAGGCGCTCTGAAAGCCACCAGCAAAGTCGCTGTTGAACGCATAGGTCTCAACTTCCTTCACCGTCAGAATGGTGTCGCGGTGAATGATGAGCCCTCGACGCCCGTACTCCCGACCCACCTGATCCAAAATGGCATACTTGTTTGCGGCCGACATTTTGCGCGTGTCGGGGTCGTCCATGATCTGATTCAGCCGCGTTATCAGGTCTGAGCGAATCGCTGCGGGCGCCAGGCGGCAATTGCCCATGACCAGGGCAACCATGACGAGCCACACCAGTTTTCTCATGCGTAGGTATTCCTCAAGGCGAGGTGATACGGCGGCAGGATTTCCCGTTTACGTCCACGCTGGCGACTATCAATCTTCATGGCCTCAGCCACGGACGCCTCGTAAGCCTTATCCGCTGCGCGAGCGTCAGGATTGGGATAGGACTTGTCCCCCTGGATGATGTAGGCCGGAGCCAGATAGGCCACGACGGCCAGGAGGATCGCGTAATGCAGGTGCGGTGGAATGTCCTCAAGCCCCCAGTCCACGCCGGCCCGAGTGTAAATCGCGTAGACTGTGGCACCATCCGACGACGCCGTGAGCACGAGCTCGTCCCCGATAATGGTGTATTTGAACGGGGCGACCGACGACTGACCCTGCATCTGCCACCGCGCCCATTCCACTTGATTGCAATATTCTACTTCGTTATCCGCCGTGAAGATCACGACCTCTTTGAAGAAGTCGGCCGGCAACTGGAACCTGGTCTTGCCTACAGCATCATCGGCCGAGATCACCGCCGTCAATTCGACGTACTGGTCCAGGAATTTCCATTGGAATTCTTGACACACGCGAGCCACAGCCACGGGCACCGCCTCTTCCACCCGAGTCCTGAAAGGGCCTTCGTGGTTGTTGAACCGCGACTGCACACCCTTGATGAGTTGCTCGATGTCCATTAGGCCCCGATCCCAACGTCACGTTTCCACTGGTGAAAGAGAGGGTTGGCCTCACGCAGCGTCGCCCGCGCATCCTTCTGCGCTTGGGCGATGTTGGATTCAACCTGTTGCTCGTACGCCTTGGCCTCTTCCTTCTTGCGCTCGACCTCTTTCTTGGGAGTTGCGGTCTCGTAAGCCAACCGCTCGTTCTTGTCGCTTTCAGCCACCCTGTGCACGAGTGCGGCTTCTGAATCGTTGAAGCGCTGGCGTGGGTCTCTGTGACTGGAGAGGGCTTTGATGATGCTGTCGATGCCCTTGACTTCATCAGGTATCTCGGGGTGGACCTGATGCGCGTAATCGAAGCCGCTTACACCGGGGAACTGTTTCGCAAGCGTGATATCACAGATGCCACACACGCCACCGTCCGCAAAGGCGGGATTCTCGGCCAAGCGCGGGACTTCCCGCGTACAGCGATTGCACTTCACCTGCTCTCCCTGAAGGGTCTGGGGAGGGCCCTGGACTGGCCCCTCCCCATCCCTGGTAAGGTCTACCGGGTTAGCCCCGGCATCCTTGTCAACCGACCGAGAGGCTAGCTCTTGGCCGTCGAACACCAATGCACGGTGCCATGCAGCGAGTTCTTCCCGCCGAAGGCGTTGTGCATGTACGACTCGTTCACCATCTTGATCGAATCGTACTTGTTGGCGATGTCATTCTTGCCTGGGATCTTCGTGTTGAAGACCAGTCCAAGATTGTCGCCAGGAGCGTCGCGCAGCCTCGTGGCCAAGCCACACCCCTTGAACATGATGAACACCGGCCACAAATCCCCGGCCGTGTTCGACAGCGCGCCGTCTGCTACCGCCCGACGCTTGTGGTGGTTGATCGGAACCCAGAGCATGTTACCCATGCGCTTGAGCCCGCCACCCACGATCCGCGAAAACCCTTCGTCCGTCTGCCACAGCGCCTGATTGGCCTGCAAGTCGGTGGACATGAGGGTATCGAGAACCTCCTCCATGAGGAATTCATGAA
>DAIOGN010000148.1:0-7137 GCA_036745245.1 Candidatus Zixiibacteriota bacterium | reverse complement strand
AGCGGCCCGGCGCCGACTGACGCCTGCCCGGTCCATGCCATCGGTCACGCCGATGGCTTCGTAGCCGATGGTCTGCAGCGTATCCACCAGCAAGAGTCGCAGCTGCGGGTCGTCATCGACTACGAGAATCCTCTTCAACCTGTAATCCGCCTTTCGACCGGCCCCGGATGAGCGTCAAAAGCTCCTCGGTGCGGGCTTTCAGAATATCGGCGGACTGTGCTTCGACATTGAGCCTCAGGAGCGGCTCGGTGTTGGACGGGCGTACATTAAACCACGAATCGGCCAGCCAGACGGTGAGGCCGTCCAAATGGTCCGTTCGGCTCCCCGGGTACCGGGCCTCCAACGCCTTCAGGGTGGCGGGGATATCCTCAACGCGGGTATTGATTTCACCCGACCGGACATAGGGGTCGAAGGCGGCCACCTGGGCTGAGAGAGGGAGCTTCGAGCCCGAGATCACCTCGAGTGCCACGAGGAAGGCGATCAGGCCCGAGTCGGCAAACCAGTGGTCCCGGAAATAGAAATGGCCGGAGTGTTCGCCCCCGAACACGGCCCCGTGCTCCTTCATGAGCGGCTTGATCAGGGCATGACCCACCCGCGTGCGGACGGGTTTGCCCCCGAGCCGAGTGATCAGGTCGGGCACGGCCTGCGAACAGATCAGGTTGTAGAGAATGGTCTGATGGGGATCCTTGCTGAGCAGACTCTGAGCCACCAGGCACATCACCATGTCGCCCCCGAGCATGCGGCCCTGCTCGTCGCAGAGAAACATGCGATCGGCGTCGCCGTCGAAGGCGCAGCCGAGGTCTGCACCCTGCGCCACCACTGCGCGGCGGAGGTCTTCCGTGTTCTCGAGCTCGATGGGGCTGGCCGGATGATTTGGGAATGTGCCGTCGGGCTCGAAGTACAACGGCGTCACCTTGAGTGGCAGGCGCGAGAGCACGGGCGGCAGCATGGTGCCGGCCATACCGTTGCCGCCATCGATGACCACCTTGAACGGCTTGATCTTTGACGTGTCCACCATGCTCAGCACGTGGTCGGCGTAGGCTTGCCGGATGTCCTTATGCTCTGTACGGCCGCGCGTGGTGCCGGGGGCCGGCAACCCGCCGCGAATCAAGTCGCGCATGGCTTTCAGCTCGCGATCGTTGGAGTACGGTACCGCTTCCCGACCGCAGATCTTGAACCCGTTGTATTCGGGCGGATTGTGTGAGGCGGTCACCATGACGCCACCGTCGTAGCCGTACTTGCCCACCGCGAAGTATAGAGCGTCGGTGGAGCACATGCCCACGTCTACCACATCCGTTCCGCCTTCAATGAGTCCGCGCGCAAAGGCACCGGCCAGTTCGGGCGAGTGAGTGCGCATGTCGCGACCCACGGCCACTCGCAGCGGCTTCTGAGTGTGTGCCATGGCGCGGCCCAGCTCGTAGGCGGTTTGCGCGTCCAGTTCCGCAGGCACCGTGCCGCGGATGTCGTAGGCCTTGAAGATTCGTTCGGTTTTCATTCGTGGGATCGTTCTATTACGGACGTGTGGAGGGCCCCGGGTTGCTCGAATTTCTCAATGGCCAGCCAGTATTGAGACGCGGCGAGTGTGGGGCAACGTGGATGCTCGGGCGCCCCCCGAGACAACAGCTCGACTTGCAGCGGCTCGTGGTGAAATGGAGCCCGAGTCGGCGATCCTGTCGGCCCGATCCACCAAGATTGGGAATTGCTCTGCACATGCCGCTCAGAGCGCCCGATCTCGGAAACCATAAGCGGTTGCCTGTCATATGGTTAACCAAGAATGAACAGAACTGTGTCGAGGCCCGTGGTTTGATTGTCCGACGGTAAGGATATGGACATTCATGCTCTTCCCACGGACAGGGCGACCTGGCGGCGTGGAGAACGCGGCCTCACGGTCATCGAGTTACTGATCGCACTCTTCCTCGCGGGCATCGTGGGCAGCGCAGCGCTTCATTTTTACAAGACTCAGCACGAGGTCTACCTTGCTCAGAGCGACATTGCTGATCGGCAGGGCAACCTGCGAGCCGCTCTGGATGAACTGGCCCGGCAAGTTCGACGTGCAGGCTACCTCGTGCCAGGCGGCGACTACTTGAAGGTGTCGGCCCAGTTCGACACGCTGACTGTATTTCTCGCAAAACCCACGGGAGTAGGTGTGGACACTATCAGGTACTTCGTCAGTCGAAGTTCGAGTGTACCCATGCTGGTAAAGAAGATCAACACGGGCACGGCCAACGTGTTTGCGGAGAGTATCGACACCGTTCTCTTCATTCCCGCGTCGCCTTCGCCGATTCGCACACTGGCCATCTCCCTGGTGTCCACGCCCCAATCCGTTCACGATGGCACGTCGCTGGTAACCAGGCGACGACTGGGCTCCACCGTCCACCTGAGGAATCGATCCTAGATGAAGAACCATTTCGTCGCAAGACTGGCGAATCCCGACGGTTCGGCCCTGGTCGTCAGCCTGTTCGTCCTGCTCGTGCTCTCGCTCATTGCGATCACGTCGGTGAAGACCAGCAATACTGAGATCTCCATCGCAGGCAACAACGTTCGCAGATCTCAGGCGGTCCTTGCATCGGAAGCGGGGCTGGCGCGAACTGAAAGTGTGCTGCGATCTCTGCCCAAACAGGTCAATGCCGACACGCTGATGTCCATCATCAATGCCGCCACGACTCTTCCCAATGCGTCCTATCAAGTCAGCATGGAGTCGGGATTGCCCTTCCGGAAGGTCGTGGCCATAGGCACGGCCAGCGAGGCTAACGCGGCGATCCAGGTCACGTATCAGTACTCGGCTAACCCATATAACATCTGGAACAATGCCCTGTTCGCTGGCCATGGTCAGGACGGCAAGTCGATCAACGGCAACACGGGCGTTCATGGATCGGTGCACATCCTGGGCAACGGCGAGCCCTACCAGGACCAGAATGGGAACGGAACGAGGGATACCGGCGAGCCCTACACTGATGCAAACCACGATGGATCCTACGACCCGCCCCTGGCGTCCAATGAAGTGGCGCTCGACATGAGCGGCTCCGCCGAGATCAGCAACAACTACGATGGCCTGGCGGCCCCGCTCCTGGGTCGATTGCCTGCGCTGGCTCCCATGCCCTATGGCGGCGAGACGGTCCAATCGCTGATGGCGGAGCTGCGTGTGCAGCACGGGCAGGTGGCCCTCGGAGGAAGTGCCACGGTGGGCCAGCCCAACGTGACGGGAGGCTCTCCCGCGATCAAGGAAACCATGGAGGCCGCCTGGGTCACCGATGGATATACAGGAAGCGCGGCCTCCGGCGCGGTGTACACGGACGTGGGATATGAGGAGGAGTACGACCTGGACGATCTCGGTCCGCTCATGCCCAATCTCGACCTGCCCTACACCGACGGGGGCGGAGTCACGCACTCAACCTACATGAACTATCTGAAGTCCAAGGCCGTGGTGGTCTCCGGCGACTTGAAGATCCATTGTCCATCGAGCCTTCCGCCCATCGGGAGCGGCGCGAATTACCTGAGCACCGATGCAAGCGGCTACCTCGTCGGCCAGGGGATTATTTATGTCCAAGGCAACATTGAGATCACAGGTACCTGTCCCGTGCAGTACGATGGGCGCTTTACGCTGGTGAGTGAAGGCGATGTAATGGTGGACGCCGATTTCTACTCCAAGGGCACGTTTGCAACAGACGACATGGTCGGCGTCGTGAGTCATGGAGAGATCACCTTCGGAGATAAGAAGTCCCAAATGTCGGTGTCCGGCGCCTTCTTTGCGCAGGAGAAGGTCACCGTCTTCAAGCAGACCGCTCTCGCCGGGACGCTTGTGTCGAACTTGTTCAACATGACCCAGGTACCGGACCTCTACCAGGTGCCTAGCCTGGCCTCCAATCTGTCTCCGGGCATGCCCGGAGCCGAAGACGTGTATCGGTATTCCTGGCGCCGCGTGCCGAAGAGCTGGACCGAACTCTACTAGTCCGACCCGATCTGTTCTCCCCGACGGGCCGTCGCCCGCGCAAAGCCCGCTTGCCGACCGCCGAGCACGCGCCTAAGTTGGCCGCGTGGCGGACGTGGCCTGCTTCGCGGTAAACAAATCCTTCGACACCACTCCCGTTCTGCGCGATTTCTCACTGCAGGTCGCTGACGGGGAATTCTGCGTAATCCTGGGTCCTTCAGGCTGCGGCAAGTCCACGCTGTTGCGCGTGGTGGCCGGCCTCGAGACCGTGGATTCGGGAACGATCCATATCGGCGGGCGTGACGTCACGCACACCGAACCGCGCGATCGCAAAGTGGCGATGGTCTTTCAGAATTACGCGCTCTATCCCCATATGACCGTGGCCGAGAACATCGGGTTCCCCTTGAAGCTGCGAAAGGTACCCCCCGAGCTGGCGCGGGAACGGGTGGAGGGGGTCGCGGAGATGCTGGGGCTGGCAGATTTTCTGGCACGGAGACCGCGGCAGCTGTCGGGCGGACAACGGCAGCGGGTAGCCCTGGGGCGCGCTATCGTACAGGAACCGGCGGCCTACCTTCTGGACGAGCCGTTGTCCAATGTGGACGCGCTCATGCGGGTGAAGATGCGCGATGAAATGGCCCGCCTCTGGGAACGGTTGCACGCCACCATTCTATATGTCACGCACGACCAGTCTGAAGCGCTGGCTCTGGGCACGAAGATCTGCGTGCTGGATCAGGGGCGGGTTCAGCAGACCGGATCGGCGCGTGAAGTGTACGAGGGACCGCGGAATCGATTTGTGGCCGGGTTCGTGGGAACGCCCCCGGTGAACATGGTGCCGGGGCGAATCAACTCGGGAGAACCAACGACCTTTCAGCCGTGGGGCTGGCCGGTGCCTGCCGAAGTGCAGGCGCAGTTGTCTTCCTGGCGCGACAAGGACCTGGTGCTGGCGATACGGCCTGAGCACGTTGCGACCGTGCCCGAATCAACGGCCGGATTCACGCTCAACGGAACGGTTGAGCGGGTGGAGTATCTGGGTTCGGTGACCTGGCTCGCGTGCCGCGTGGCGGGGGGCAGCGTGATGGCTCGGTCCGGTACGCCTGAAACTCCGCAGGTGGGTCAGAACTGCCGCCTGGCGATCGACGCCCGGCGCCTGCACTGGTTTCACCCGGAGTCCGGCGAGCGGCTGTAGGTGGGGTCAGACCCCAGCTTATTCCTTCCGGAAGAGATTTTCGGCGCGGCGGCGGGCGGCGGAGGGGCCCTGCACCTTGTGGTCGCGCTGGAGAGCGCGCATGCGTACCGTGTAGTCCTGGCAGGCTCGGCAGCGGGTGATCTTGCCCAGGTTTTCTGTCTCGATGACGCGCCGAACCACGTGCCCCTGCGCAAAGATCTGTTTGATCACGATCTCGAACCCCAGCGCCACGTTCTCCGGGTCGTGCCACTTCACGCCCTGTAGCACCGCCCCGGTTTCCACGTCGTAGAGCGTCACACCCGGGCACTCGATCACGACCTTGGAGGTTTCCGCCTCGTCCGCCGCGGCCAGCTGGTTGCATACCAGGCAGATGTCGACGCCGCCTTCGAGTGAAAGCGGACGACCGCAGTGCGTGCAAAGCTTCTTCAAGTGCAGATCTCTGATCAGGATGGTGGGGTGTGTTCCGGGCTGAAGCGGTGCATTCGCAGCACCGGGGGCCCACTTGGTGTTTCGGAAGGGACGCGCTGCGATTCAGGCCTGCCGGCCTGCGCACGTCAGATTGTGCAAAGTTTCAGCGCGCCCTGCGCGCCTTTGGTCAGTTGCGAAACAGTAGAAACAGCGTGCCGGCGCCCATGGCCAGAGGCATTACGTACATGAATGAGACCGGGCTCACCGCCGACACCACGCCCGAAACTACGAGCGATGGCACCAGGACATAACGCAGCACGTCAAACGAGAAGCGAGCAATCCGCAGGAACAGGACAAACACCAATCCAATGAGCACCCAGTCCACGGCCCATTGAAACGGCGTTCCAAAACGTGATGCCAGAATCTGGTTAAACGACAACACCAGCTCATAGCCTGCGAGGAATAGTGCCTTCCCTTTGGAAAGCACGTCGTGCAGCCCCACCCATCACTCCGTTCGTGTCTGAGGGTCCACGGGCTCGATCGTCAGGGACGACTCGCCCACGCGGTCCAGTCCATCCATCCGCTCGGTGAGAAAATTCTGCGTGGTGATCCACTTGCGTGACAGATTCAGGATCTCATCCTGCGACAGGTCGCCCGTCCAGCCGAATTCCAGCTCATCGATATGACGGTCGCCCACCAGGAGATCTTCCATGGTCAGCACGAACTTAACCAGCATCCGCACGATGTCACTTTCTCCACCCGCTCCTGCCGTCCCCCAATGCAATGGCGGTGCCGTGGCCCCCAATGGCCGACGAAACCGGCTGTAAGCCCTTGTATGCATGTTTCTTAAGGTGGCTGAAGGCCCCCCAATCGGCAGCCTTATGTCAGACTGCGGAACGGCCCCCGTGGCAAAGGGTGGGACGCCGCCTATATTGCGTGGGACCATCGCGTGCGCGGACTCAGGACAGGACACCACCACACCGACAGCGCTCAGAGATGCAACGCACTCTTCGCAACGCCTACAAGCGCACCAACGTGTTTCACTGCGCCTACACGCCGCACCACAGGTTTGAAGACGACGTCTCCGTGCATCATGTCATGCTCACGCGGAAGTGCTTTCCGTCAGGCTGCGTGCAGTTTCGCTGGCGCTGCAAACAGTTCGACAAGGGGCAGAGCTGCCCCCGAGGCTACCAGTTCATCGGCCGCTCCTGTGAGGGCTGCAAGTTCTTCTACGAAAAGAAGGAGAGTTACAATTCCGAACTGAAGTTGAGCAGCGAAGAGTACGAGTCGTTTAGGCGCGAATTATCTGAGTGGGAGGAGTGGCTGGATGAGGTGCGCGGGCGGGAAGTGGAATTCCGCGGCACCATCCACACGGTGAAGCCTCACATGAAGGCGTTCGACGGGCAGCGCGGGCACCATCTTCGCTTCACGGGGTGGCTGCTCACGTTTCGCGAGGCCATCATCGGCTACGACCGCCTCTCTGACCCTGTGTATGTGCACGTCTCCAGAACGCAGATGAGCCGACAGGGTCTGGCCGCCGGGATGGAAATCGATGCCCTCGGCACCTTCGATCTGGATCGCGGACGGCCGCTGCTCACGCGTTTTCACCGAATCG
>DAIOGN010000147.1:0-7138 GCA_036745245.1 Candidatus Zixiibacteriota bacterium | reverse complement strand
GATCGTCCCCACGTTCACGTGAGGCTTCGTGCGCTCAAACTTCTGCTTTGCCACTTTCGGCTCCTTTTCGCCCTCCGGATCGGCGGCACAGCACGAGACCGGAGGGTGCGTTCAAGATTTAAGCCCACGACCGGGATTGAACCGGTGACCTCGTCCTTACCAAGGACGTGCTCTACCAACTGAGCTACATGGGCAAGGCAATGTCCAAGATCACCTTAGCGCCCAGCAACCAAGGAGCGTGAATATATTCCGCGTGCAGGGGGTGTCAAGGTAAATCACGGGTGCTAACTCGTTGCGCCCTATCGAGCAAAGGCCGATCTTCGCGGCCAGTAGAAAGCTCTCCAACATTGTGATTCGTCTGCCCAGGCTGGCCCGCCATTCCGCGCTGTACATCACGGTTCCCGTGGCGCAACGGCTCGTGTTCTTCCTCCTGATCCCGCTGTTCACGCGCTATCTGTCGCCGGCAGAATATGGAGCCTGGGGGTACGTGAGCGTCACGGCCACACTGCTGGGCACGCTCGCTCCCTTGGGTCTCATTACGGCGTATGGCTTCGCGCTCAAACGCCCGGAGGCGTTTCCCGCGGGCGGCCCCCCCGTGCGACGCGCCGCGTTGCGCACCTCCATGGCCGCTGTGGTGGTTGCGTGCATCGTCGCCTATCCGATTTTTCGAATCGTTCCGCTGGACGTGGGGAGGTCCGACCTGCTCTGGGGAATTGTGCTGGCCGCCACCGCACTCGGTTCTCTGGTGCAGGTGGCAAAACGTCGCTACCAGATGCTGGAAGCGCCCACTTCGTACGCTGCGTTGGAGCTTGCGACCGGACTCACCGTGGCGGCCGGGAGTTTCGTGGGGGTGGTGCTGTTCGGCTGGGGCGTTCTGGGCATGGCCGCGGGGCTTCTGTTGAGTGCCTGCGTGGGCTTCGTGTGGGCTCTTCCACCCTTGTTGCCCGAGTTGTCGGAGCCGGGAGGACGATCCGCTCGCCGCGAAGCATTCGCCTTCGGGTTACCGCTCTTCGTGCACACAGGCGCGGCCGTGATTCTGCAATACGGTGACCGTTTCCTTCTGGAGCGCCTCTCCACGCTGGACGAACTGGGATTGTACAGCCTCGCCGGGCAGATCGGCACGGCCATGCTGATCATCACCACCAGCACCAACCAGGCGTACCTTCCCTTTCTCTACCGACGCCACGACGCAGAGCCGGCGCTCGTGGCCAAAGCGCAGAGGTACATCGCGCTCTTTTACGCGCTGGTGGGGCTGACAGGAATCCTCATCACGCCGCCCGTGGTGAGGAACTTCATTGATCCGCGCTACGCGGGCTGCATTCTCCCGGCGCAGATTCTCCTGGTGGCAGGCGTGGTCCATGGCTGGTCGTTTCTAGCGCTGGGGAGTCTGCTCGTACGCAAGGAGACCCGCCGCATCGCCACGGCCACGGTGGCTGCTTCCACCCTCAACCTTCTCTTGAACGTGATGCTCATTCCCCAGTTTCACTCGCTTGGCGCGGCATGGGCCACTCTCGCGGCGGAGATCCTTCTCTGTGTGGGGATGTGGTTCTTCTCGCGGTCGGTACGCACACGGCCTCCCACCGACACCGGCCCCGATGTGCTGGCGGCCGGCGCCCAGGGCTCAGCGTGACTTTGTAGACTGCAGTTTCTCTACGTCGGCGTGCCTGAAACACGAGACCAGGTGGTCGTTCACCATGCCGGCCGCCTGCATGAAAGCGTAACAGATCGTGGGCCCCACGAATGCGAAGCCCTGGGCCAGAAGCGCTTTGCTCATCGACTTCGAGACATTCGTCAGCGCCGGAATCTCACCTGATTGTCGGAAACATTGCGTGGATCGTGGTTCCGCCAGCTCCCAGAGGAATCGATCGAGTGAGCCGTGCTGTTTTCGCACCTTGAGCACGGCGCGGGCATTGGCCACTGTGGCTTCGATCTTCTGGCGGTTGCGCACGATGCCTGCATCGCCCATGAGCCGTTCGATGCGGCGGCGGTCGAAGCGTGCCACGCGCGCGGCGTCGAACTCGGCGAAGGCCTTGCGGAAGTTCTCCCGCTTGTAAAGAATGGTGCGCCATGACAGGCCCGCCTGGAACGCGTCGAGCACCAGGAATTCGAACAGCTTGGTGTCGTCGTGGACCGGTACACCCCATTCCTGGTCGTGGTAGGCGCGCATCAATGTATCTTCGCCACACCAGGCGCAACGGACGTGGTGTTCAATCGATCGGGCAGGCATGTGAGGAAGACTGCGGGCGCGGCGTGGGCTACTCTTCGCCGGCCTGGCTTTCGGCAGACGAACCGGCACCAAGCGAGCCCGGAGGAAGCATGGCGTCGAGGTCGAGCCAGGGCGTGGCGGGAAGGATGTCGGTGACGATGGCGCCTTCCATTTGGCCGCTTCGTTCGAGGCGGATCTTGGTGGCGATGGCTTCGCCACGCTGATCGTTGTCGTGATAGAACACGACGGAGAGACGAGCGCCGACGGTGCCAGTGGGGTGACCCGACGCCAGCCGTGGATCCAGAAGCCGCCAGTACACCTCGAGCAGCTCCGTGTAGCTTGTGACAGCGGGATTGAATCGCACTTCAACCGCGGCGGTGGCTCCCTGCCCCGTGGATCCGGCCACAAAGCCCAGCCGGGTGCTCGTAACGCCCGCTAACTGGCGAAACGTGTCTTCAATGCCGTCTTGAGCCTGGGCCGCGAACGTGGCTCTGGCCATGAGCCGCCTCCTCCTGTGGACTCAATGTACGCCCTGCGGGCCGGCTGGCAAGGACCGGTAGGCCCGGAGAGGCCCCCGGCCTCCAAATGTGATTCTGGCGGGTAGGGGTATGGACCATACTACTGGTCAAACGGCCGTAAAGTTTCAACGCCCTTTCAGGCAGGAGTCATGAAGGGCCGGGGTATTCCGGGAAATCCGCGCAACCGGTTCGACAGTCTGTACGTGGTACCGGACAGCGACCAGGCACCCGATGCCGAGTCGCGCACCGTAACGTACGCCGACTCGTCCCAGTCGATCCTGTCGTACAACGACAGCCCCGACGTGGGGTTCGACGTGAGCCTCAACCCCTACCGCGGGTGCGAGCATGGCTGCAGCTACTGTTACGCGCGGCCGATGCACGAGTACCTAGGTTTCTCCGCAGGCCTCGACTTCGAAACGCGCATCGTGGTGAAATCGGATGCGCCTGCGCTACTACGCGCCGCACTTTCTTCGCCAAAATGGCAACCGCAGCCGGTCGCCCTGTCCGGAGCGACCGATCCATACCAGCCGCTCGAGCGCAAGCTCACGCTCACGAGGAAGTGCCTCGAGGTATTCGCAGAGTTCCGCAATCCGGTGATTGTGGTCACCAAGAACCATCTCGTCACGCGCGACCTCGACGTGCTCAGGCGCCTGGCCGAAGTCGAGTGCGTTTCAGTGAACCTGTCGATCAATTCGCTCGACACCGAGCTGTCGCGAAAGCTGGAACCGCGCACGTCCACACCCGAATCTCGTCTCAAGGCGATTGCCGAATTGTCTCGCGCCGGCATCCCCTGCGGTGTCTTTGTGGCCCCGGTCATCCCGGGCCTCACCGACCACGAAGTCCCTCACGTGCTGGAAGCTTCCGCGCGAGCTGGCGCAAGCCACGCCACCTACATCATGCTGCGGCTGCCACACGGAGTGGCCCATCTATTCGAAGGCTGGCTCGAAACCCATCTGCCGGATCGGCGCGACAAGGTGCTGCACAGGATCGAATCGGTACGCAACGGCAGGCGCAACGACCCCAGGTTCGGTTCCCGCATGCGCGGTTCCGGACCCTTCGCCCGACAGGTGGACAGCCTGTTCCGCATCTGGGCGAAGAAGTACGGACTCTCAACGCGGGGACCGGCTCTTTCCACCGACTACTTTCGCCGCGCAACAAAGGAACAGACAGACCTGTTCGAAAGCGGCTGAATCGAACGATCGCTAAGACCGAGAAGTCCAATCCCCCTGTCGACGTCAGTTCAGGGGTGGACTCCAACCAGCGCCCTCACCTCCTGCGGAGCGTTTAGCGCATCCAGGGAAGCAGCGGTGGGTGGAGTGTACTGTTCGTGACAGAACCCCAGAACGCAGGTTGTGCCCAGGTTCAGAATCAGGCACGCCACCACGATGGCGCCGCCGCCACGCTGACCTGCCTCCCCTCTGTGACGCAGGAAGAGCACGAGGGGAATTAGGGCGGCATGCAGCACGATCACCACGTGCCAGGTTTGCACCGAGGCGGGTGATACGAGTGAGGCGACGAGCGTCGACCCCAGGCAGGCGAGCGAATACAACCGCAACCACGACGAACCAGGCGACGCATGGTCTGGCGTGCGAATCATCCGCCAGGTGAAAAGCGCGCTGGGCAGGACGAGGAGACCCAGCAGTACCCGAAGCGCCATGAACAGCTGATCGCCGCCGTAGAATCCTCCAGCCTGACTCAGTCGCTCGCCCAGATCGGGCGTGGACATTCGCAGCCAGAAGGTGGTGCCTTTGAGCAGGGAGAGCATTCCAGCGAGCACTCCCTGGTGCGTCTGCGGCAATCCGGTATCTGTCGGAGAGGAAAGTACCCACTGAATCGTCGGCAGGTAGAAAAGGCACGCCACTACAATCCCGGTGAGCAGCCCTGCCCAATGAACCTTCACCCTTCGCGTCACCCACAACCACACGAACGAGACCAGCAGAATGAAGCTCGATGCATGGATCTGAAACGACACGGCGAGCACAAGTGCAAGAAGGGTACTCTCGAGGAAGTGCCTCCGGTCGCGCTGCCGGTAGCACAGCAACATATGCAACGCCGCCGGCAGAAAGACAAATGCGGGTTCCCACGCCGAAGCCGAGTGGAACAGCCGCCATGCGGACAGCCAGTACAGGGAGAGATACACCACAGCCCAACGCGTCTCGAGCGTGCGTGTCAATACGAGCGCCAACAGCAGAAAGGCGCACACCTGCGGAATCACGGCGAATAGCGTCGGGCTCCGGTAGTCGTGCCACACCGTGATCGCGCCGGCCACAAGGGCGGGGAGCAGAAATCCTGGCAACTGTGCCCCCGCACTGGAGGGCTTGGCGAACGCCGGCAAATCATCCGATGCGAGAAACTGCGTGCCGGAGTAGAGGACCGCGTTCTGATCGGGCAGGATTCCCTGCCGCGTCACGAGCCATCCCTGTACAAGAAGCCCCGCCACCAGGAGGATGAGAGCGTGGCGGCGGAAGTGCCTGGGATCGGAAAGCGATTGGTTCATCTCAAGCGAGCGACCCCGGGTGTCATGGCTGCAGGATTGCAGAGGATGTTTCCCGGGCCGGCTCTGTTGACCTGAAGTCGCTAGATCGGGCCGGGAATCTCCATGGGCAATATGGAAGGGGCGCCAGCATTTGCCTGAAGCGTAGAGCCCGACCCGGGCGACCTAAGAAACACGTACCTGATCGGTCCGAAAGAGCGTTACATGGAATCGTATCGATTCGGGGCGGCAGGCTCTTTTGCGGAGGTGGTATGCGGCGTTCAAATGCCGTAGTCCTGGGGTTGGTCCTTAGCGTCCTGTGCATCTCGCAGGCGGTCGCACCCTCCGACCCTGCTCCCCTCGCTCAGGGCGAAGCCAATCGATTGCTCGATCTGGACGCCTGCGTCGATACCAGCGTTTTCGTCACAGGCTCCTTCTCGAATTTCGGAAACTGGGACGTTACGCTGGTGGGAAACCTGGCGCTCTGTTCACGCCAGCGGGGCGGAGTGGACGTTTACGACATCTCCAACCCCGGCGCGCCTCAGCTTCTGGACCAGTTCCTGACAGGCGGCCTGGTACTGGACGTGGTCGTATCGGGCATCTACGCCTACATGGCGGACGGGGACGTTCAGGCCAACAATCGAGGCGTCACCGTACTCGACATTTCCAACCCTGCCAACCTTCAGCAGGTGGGCATCAACACGCTGCCCGTGAATCCCTGCGATGTTGAGCTGGCCGACTCGCTGCTCTTCGTTGCCGACGGCACCGTGCCGGGCAACATCTGGATCATGAGCCTCGCCAATCCTACTTCGCCCGTGGTGATAGGCACGTATCCCACGCCGCACACGGCCAAAAGTGTGTTCGTGGTAGACACGCTCGCCTATCTGGCGCTGGCTCAGGATGGCCTGGCTATTCTGGATGTGTCCGACCCCACGCAGCCCGAACTCGTAGGCTCACTCGGGGGGCTGGCGGCAGCGTACGACGTCTTCGTGGTCGATACGGTGGCGTATGTGGCCAATCTCACGTTTGGTCTGGCCCTGGTGGATGTGTCCGACCCCACCGCGCCGGTCCTGCTGAGCACCTACAACACGCCCGGCTCGGCCAACGACGTGGAAGTCGTCGGATCCGTGGCTCACCTGGCCGACATCGACAGCGGCTATCTGCTCCTGGATGTGTCCAACCCCGCTGCGCCCGAACACATTCTCACGATGCCCTCCGCTGATCGCACACTGGGCCTCAAGGCAGCCGGCGCGCGCACCTTTGCTGCCGAGGAATCCTACTTCACTGTGTACTGGATTGACTCCCTGGGACTCTGCGGCGACGGCGGCCTGGGGCCGTGTGAAGCATGCGACGACGGCAATACTACCCGCGGTGACGGGTGCGGCGACTGTCTCGTCGAGGACTTCGTGCACATCTGTTCCATTCATGGACTGTCCACGCCGGGGAGCCTGGGCGGCGCCCTGGTGCACGACTCTCTCCTGTACGTGGCCTCGGGCGACAGTGGCCTGGCGATCTTCAATGCCCGCTACGCAGGGGTCCCGGTCCGCCTGGGACGATACAACACTCCGGGCAGTGCGCGAAGAGTCGATGTGGAGGGGACGATTGCGGCCGTGGCGGATCAAGCCGGTGGGCTGCGTCTCCTGGACGTCTCGGATCCAACCGGGCCATTCCACGCGGGACACTTCGCCACTGCGCAGCAGGTGCTGGACGTCGACCTGGTGGACACCCTGGCCTATCTTGCCTGTCCGGGCGCCTTCTATGTAGTCAACGTCGCGTCGCCGGAGGCACCCTCCCAGCTTGCGCTTCTGCCCATGGTGTCCGACGGGCTCGATGTTCTCGTCACGGGAGATCGAGCCCTCATAGCCGGCGGCGCTGCAGGTCTGATCGTGGTCGACATTTCCAATCCGGTGGCGCCCCAGGTGATCGGAAATCACACGTCCG
>DAIOGN010000146.1:0-7248 GCA_036745245.1 Candidatus Zixiibacteriota bacterium | reverse complement strand
GGCGACATCGTGGACTTGCTCGAAGCTCAGGAAAAGTCAAACTGACCCACTACCGCCCGCCCGGGCCCCTTGCGCTCCCCTGCATCCTTTCGTATCCATGCCTTGAAGGGCCACGGCCGCGCTTTCCCTTCGCCGCGGCCCTACTGCCTTGAACCCCGGGCAGGTCTCCCACGGGTGGGGGTGGCCGGGTGGCGGAACTCAGGGTCCGCGAACGTGAGTGGAGCGACATGGATCGAAATCTGGCACTCGAAATGACGCGCATCACCGAAGCAGCGGCTCTGGCGTGCGCGCGCTGGATGGGCAAGGGGGACAAGCACGCAGCCGACCAGGCCGCTGTGGACGCCATGCGCAAGGCCTTCAACGACGTGTTCATCGATGGCACGGTCGTGATCGGCGAAGGCGAGCGCGATGAAGCGCCCATGCTCTACATCGGCGAAAAAGTCGGCAAGGGGGGGCCCAAGGTCGACATCGCGCTGGATCCGCTGGAATGCACCAACTCCGTGGCCTACGGGCGACCCAACGCACTCTCCGTGATCGCCATCGGCCCGCCGGGGACGCTCTTGCACGCGCCCGATACGTACATGGACAAGATCGCCGTGGGCCCCAAGGCGGCCGAGGTGATCGATCTCGCCCGTCCCGTGGAAGAGAACCTGAATCGCATCGCTGAGGCCCTGGACTACCATCTGGAAGATGTAACCTGCGTGATTCTCGACCGCGATCGTCACAAAGAACTGGTGGAGCGCGTGCGCAAGGTGGGTTGTCGGATTCACTTCATCTCCGACGGCGACATCGGAGGGGCCATCGCCGCCGCCATGCCCGATTCGGGGATCGACGTCTTGTTGGGCGTGGGCGCCGCGCCTGAGGGCGTGCTGGCCGCCGCGGCTCTGCGTTGCGTGGGCGGTTCGATTCAGGGCAAGCTTCAGTTCCGCAACCAGGAAGAGAAAGACCGCGCTCGCGCCATGGGGATCCAGGATCTCGACAAG
Organism: Candidatus Zixiibacteriota bacterium; assembly: GCA_036745245.1. Taxonomy (GTDB): domain Bacteria; phylum Zixibacteria; class MSB-5A5; order JAUVRN01; family JAUVRN01; genus DAIOGN01. The sequence goes on along the minus strand of DAIOGN010000146.1, from coordinate 6,265 downwards.
ATCTACACCGAAAGGGACCTGGCCACAAGCGACCAGGTGATGTTCGCCGCCACGGGCGTGTCGGATGGCGACCTGTTGCGCGGCATCCGTTTTACGGGCCACGGCGCCGTGAGCCATTCGCTGGTCATGCGCGCGCATACGGGAACCGTCCGCAAACTCGAAACGCAGCACCGGTTCGAGGGTAAGCCTGTTTACTGATCGCGGTTCTGGGATCACCCACACTCAGGGAGCCAAAGGAGCCTAGCATGCAGGTCCAAATAACCGGTCGTCACATGACCCTCACGGACGCGATCAAGGAGCGTACCGAGAAGGAAGTGTCGCAATTCGAGAAGTACTTCGACAACATCATCAGCACACATGTCACCTACGACTCCGACAAAGCCGGCTGCGAGGTGACCATCGACGTGAAAGTGCACGGCGACATGCTCACCACCGTCTCGAAGGGTGAGAATCCGTTTGCCGCCCTGGAGACGTGCACCGACAAGATGAAGCGGCGCCTGAAGGATCACAAAGAACGGCTGAAGGAGCGCAAGCGCCACGCCGAGCCCACGCACGAGGCCGTGCAGAAGATCGTCAAACCCGAGGAAGAAGAAGAGTAGCCGCGTTGCCGCAGCTCATCGTTTCCCAGCTTCTGGCCGAGCGCGACGAGCACTTTGAACTCACGCCGCTCACCGGCGAGACCGGGTTGAGCCGGCAGGTGCAGTCGAGTGAGATTCACCGCCCGGGGCTGGCCCTCGCCGGGTACACCGAACGTTTCCCCAACGAACGCTGCCAGGTGCTGGGGGAGACGGAGCTGGCCTATCTCCACGACCTGGCGCCTAAGGTGCGCCGCGAGCGGCTGGAGAACATGTTCCAGCACGCCATGCCGTTTCTGGTGGCCACCAAGGGCATTCAGCCTCCCGCTGAGTTACTGGAGATTGCCGCGCGCCACGACACGGCGGTGCTCACCACGCGGTTGTCGACGACGGACTTCGTGTACCGCCTGTCGGTGTACCTCGACGCCGTATTCGCGCTGCGCACCACGCAGCACGGCACTCTGGTGGACGTGTATGGAGTGGGGTTGTTGTACACGGGCCAGTCGGGGATCGGTAAGTCGGAGTGCGCGTTGGATCTGGTGGAGCGTGGGCATCGGTTGGTGGCCGACGACGTGGTGAGTATCACCAAGAAGGGGCCCGACGTGATCGTGGGTCAGGCCACGGAGATGCTGGGCCACCACATGGAGGTGCGCGGCATCGGGATTCTCGATATTGAAAAGCTCTTCGGCATCCGCTCGGTGCGTCTCCAGAAGCGCGTGGAAGTGGTGGTGAAGCTGGTGCGCTTCAAGGACACAGGCGACTACGAACGGCTGGGACTCGACGAAAAGTTCACGCAGGTTTTGGGCGTGGAAGTGCCGGTGGTGACCATTCCGGTGTCCCCAGGAAAGAACATCACGGTGATCTCAGAAGTGATCGCCATGAACCACATGCTCAAGGTGTACGGCGAGAACACCGCCGAGCGCTTCACCCAGCGCCTCGCCGAAGAGATCAAGCGCCGCCGCGCCACGGGCGGCTATCTCGAAGCGGATACTGAGTAAGTAGGGTCAGAGTCGACTTTCGGTGGCCTGCATCTGAACTTCCTGAAGTCGACGACTCCAGCGTCCGTCCGGAACTAAGCGGTCCCCCCCCCCATTAAGTAGATTTGATTGTCGAGCGAGTCTCGAACCAGATTCTCGCCAGGAATCGGACCTGCGGAATGGGTGTAGTTTCGGAGGATGCTTGTGATCCTGACGCGTAGCGTCCCGGCATGGAGTCGCGTGCTGTATGCCACCTGCAAGCATGCGCTCCTGGCACTTATGCTGCTTATCTTGGTGATCCCGCCTTCGTTGTCGCAAGCCCAGGCCTCACCCGCACTCTGGGAGTGCGTGCATAACTTTTTCCACGGTGGCAAGGGGCACAGCATCGGAGACATTGCTGTAGGCGTGGCTTGGTACGGTGCCATCAGTTCAGGCAACAATACCTGCGACCCAGGTGTCGTGTTCAATGTGGAATACCCAAAGTACTCAGGGGTAGAGTACCTCAACGGCGGGCTGCAGATTGGAGGAGTGCAAGGCGCTGACACGCTCGTTTCTCACGGTACTGCAATCTTTCGACAATTCGAGATCTTTCCCACATGCGACTTCGAGGAGAGGGCGTCGACGGGCCTGCACACGTACGAATGCCTGAGGAGCGTGATCAGCGACAGCAATCTGTCCGACTACGATGTGATCGTCGGGCTGGCCGACACGCTTGTCGATCCGGCGTATCAGAGGAGCGACCCCTATGACGGCAGGCCCCATAAGCCGTTGGGGCTGGTCATCAAATTCAGTTCCTATGGCTGGGCGAGCGGCAGCGGCGCTCAATTCGTGATCAAGGAATACGAAATTACCAACCTCGGAATTCCGGGTGATCTGCAGTACGAAGCCGAGCACCGCCGGCTCAAGGATGTGTTTGTCGGCGTCCGGGGCTTTGCTCGCGCCGGCTACAATCTGGATCCGCAGTTTAGTTGGTTCGATAACCTCACGGAATTCGTTCGATCCGCGCCCTCGCCTCTCTTGGGAGGTGCCACGGAGGAGTTCAACCTGGTACTACCTTACGACAACGATGGCGATCCCAACGTGCTGGGAAGGCCGGGATTCACCAGGTTTTCCGCGCCGGACGTGGTGGGCCTGGCCGTGCTGGCAAAGCCGACTCCGAGCTCACAGACTTCGTTCAACTGGTGGTGGGGCAATTGGGGCCCGGTTCGCGCGACCTCGGAGGTTGAATTCCCCGCCGGGGGGCTGGGAGAGCCGCTGGGCGATCGGTCGTCGTACATGATGATGTCGAATGGTGAGACAGATTATCCTCAGGTCGAGAGCGCCATCGATCACACGGGGGCAGGCTGGCTTCCGCCAACCAATCCCGAAGTCGCCCTGAACTTGGCCGATGGTGGCAATCCCGAATTCTTGGTCAGTGTTGGACCCTTCGACCTCCCTCGGGATTCGACAGTTCGATTCGCGGTGGCAGTAGTCGGCGGCAAGGGCTTGCACCAGGACCCGAACAACTTTCAGAACTTTTACGATCCCCAGCACCCGGACTTCTACAGAAGCCGGCTGGATTTGACTGACCTCTTGCGAAATGTCCAATGGGCAAAGTGGACCTATGACAATCCAGGCGTGGACACCGACGGCGACGGCTACGCGGGGGAGTGGTTTCTCAGAGGCGGAGACACGATGTACTACCGAGGCGACGGTGTACCGGACATCCGGGCCGCGCTGCCGCCGCCGGGACCGGCTCTCACATTTGACACTCGATCACACCGCGTAGCCATCCACTGGAACGGCGCTCGTACCGAGACGGAGGAGGACTTATTCACGCAACGCAGGGACTTTGAAGGCTACCGGGTGTACATGAGCCGCACGGCCAGAGAAGACGAGTGGGCGTTTCTTACCCAGAGAGATCTGTTCAACTATGCCCGGTTCACATGGAATGCGGGAAGAGACCGGTGGGAGTTCCAGGATCCGCCCTACAGTCTTGATTCCCTAAAGACCCTCTACGATGCTCTCTGCGACACGGCCTATGGCTTCCTCTTCCATCCCGATAGTTTCTCGGTGCCGCTTGTCGAGCGAGCTCTGCTGGAGATTCACTTCGATCCGGTGCATCCCGAGACGATCGACTCCGTGTACCGCTACTTCGCCCAGTACGAGGCCAACAATCAGCCCGACGACCTCGGCCTGGGCATGGCCGCCGATGCCGGCGTGGACGTGACGGGCGTGATCCGGAAACTCTATCCACAGGCCTTACCCACCGACACGGCATATCGGGAGGATGGCACCACGTATCTGCCTTACTACGAATACGAGTACAAAGTGAAGGACATTCAGGTGGCCGAGCCGGTGTTTCTATCCGTCACGGCGTTTGATCATGGTGATCCTGGTAGCGGACTCGATCCCCTGGAATCTGGCAAGAGCATCACGGCCCAAGAGATCTGGCCGATCAACGACGCCAGCGTTGTGAAGTCGGAACGCCCTAAGCCCGGAGTGTATCCCAACCCCTACCGTCTCATCGACGACTACTACGGCAACAACTGGGAGAATCGGCGGGGGCTGGAGCCCGACCGTGAGAGAGCCCGGCAGGTGACCTTCTACAACGTACCCGACACGTGTACGTTGTCAATTTGGAGCCTCGATGGTGACCTCGTGAGAAAGATCAAGCATTACGCCGACCCCGGCGGATCGGAGGCCACGGTGGTGCGCTGGGACCTGATTACGCGCAACACACAGGCCGTGAAGACAGGGATCTACATTTGGAGCGTAGAGAGCCGGTTCGGGACGGACGTGGGGAAGTTGGTGATAATCAAATGAAGTCGCAGGCAAGGGCGCATTCATGGTGGGAACAGAGTGTGATCTCGGCATGGCGGCCGAGTCAGATCGCGAAGTGGTGACGCAGAACTAGTCACAGGGCTCCGCGCAATACCACCCGAACTCAGCAGCGCAAATGTGATCCAGCCTCTTTCGGCGGGCCGACCCTTCCCAGAGACTTTTTTGAGTCACTATGTGTTTGGGAACTGGACGTTAGGGTCATTCATACGTCCAGTTCTCGTTTATGCGAAAAGGCCAGCGGCTTCAGAGCATACTTCGGTCGCCTCGGACGGTGTTTACCACGGAGGACATCGCTTCTCTCTGGGGTGAACCTCTATCTGCGGTCCTCCGTGGCCGCTTGGCGTACTACGTACGAACAGGGGCGCTCATCCGAATTCGGAGGGGAGTGTACGCTAAGGACCAGGCCTTCGACCGGTTAGAAATGGCTACCTGCCTGTTCAGGCCGTCGTACGTGAGCTTTGAAACGGTGCTCTGGCGCGAAGGGTTGATTCTGTCGGAAAGCCCTTACATTCACGTGGCTTCTTACCTGTCGCGCCAACTCAATTGTGGCGGTCGCCTCATCAGATTCCACAAGGTCCGAAGAATCCTGCTCAGGAAGGCATACCTTCTGGACAGGTCCAACGTCTATCCGATAGCCACGCTCGAGCGAGCCTTACTCGACACCCTCAGGCGAGACCGGAACATCCGCGTCGGCACCCTGGGTGACGTGGATCGGGAAGAGGTGTACAGACATCTCCACCTGTATCGTAACCGCAGCTTGGAGTTGCAGGTAGAGTCCATGCTCTGGGGCAGGTACTGAGCTCCAGTCTCCACTGCTGAGGTCAAGGACATCCGCCGAGTCAAATAGGGTCAGACCCGGGCTGGCCCGAGCACTGCCAAACTCGAGTCTGACCCCGGATTCAACTCACTCCACTATGGACAGTCTCCAAGCAGCGGAGGTCCCGCGCGGAAGATGAAGTTAACCAGGGTTACGATATCCCCTGCCGTAACGGCCCCCAGGCAGTCGATGTTGCCGATCTCGGGATAGGGAAGCGGCTCGGCACCCGACTTGAAGATGTAATTCACCAGGTGGATCACATCCGCCGACGTGATGGCGCAGTCATCGTTGACGTCGCCGCGCTGGTGCAGGTAGATGGCCCGAAAGATGCGCTGCGTCACCTCCTGGAAGCAGTTCACGTCTTCACAGAAGAGCATGAAGATCCGCCCGCTGTCGCCGATGGTGGCCGTGGGGGGATCGATGGTCACGTTCGCGTTCACCGAGTCGGGCTGATTGAATTGAAGGTGGACGTCGGGGTCCACGTCGGCCGAAAACCCCGTGGGCATGAAGATCCATGGCCAGAAGTACACCGGGATCACCGGCACATAGAATCGGAACTCGAATGCCGTGTCCGGCGCGCAGCCCTGCCTCAGCACCATCTCGCAGTGCTCGCACTCTACCGGGGCCACGGAGGCCGACGTATAGATCTCGGCCATGACGCACTCCAGCGGCTTGCCTTCCGACGCAGCCGTGGGGCCCAGGAAGGGCGGCACGACGTAGTTGGTGACCACTTCAGTGGCGCCCCCTGAGGGCAGATTCGCGTCTGTCGCGGCGGGTTGAAGCGGCAGACGGCTGCGTACGCCGCCTACGTCAAAGCCGGATTGATAGATCACCACGCTGTCGATCGTGACGTTACCCTCCGTGTGATTGCGAATCTCGATCTTCACCTGTACGTCGTCGCCGGTCTTCACCCCGGCATCCGGTGACAGGGTAATTCGCGGCCGGATCTGCTTGCGGGCGTCGACGGCACAGCTGTGAGAGATATGCGGCATGAACAGCGACACGTCGAAGTCGCGCACGACTCCCGAGCCGTCCCAGTCGCTGCAGAGGTTGGCGGTGAGGTCCTGAGGACT
>DAIOGN010000145.1:5536-7278 GCA_036745245.1 Candidatus Zixiibacteriota bacterium | reverse complement strand
TCACGCAGCGAAGGCCGAGGGGATCTCCGCCTTGGCTCCAGGACTCATAGGTGGCCCGGTCGAACTCCTCCGAGTGAGCCGACAGCACCTCCGAGACATCGGCCGCAAGCGGACTGTCCACGTACACCGGCAGTTCCCGGACGCGTCCGTCGGCCATGAGCCGCGCAAGGCACTGCACGATCACCTGCGCGCGTCCCAGGGCAAAGGCAGGGATGATGACGCGACCGCCCCGGGCCACCGTCTCGTTGACGATGCGTGCCAGTCGCGTTTCGACTTCGGAGAGGGGTTCATGGAGTCGATCGCCGTAGGTGCTTTCGAGAATCAGTACATCGAGGTGCTCCAGCTGCTCCGGATCCTTGAGAAACGTGCCCGAGCTGCGCCCCAGATCCACCACGTATCCGATCACCAGCCTGCGTGACCCGGTGTCCACTGAAAAACGCGTGAGGGCCGCGCCGAGGATGTGGCCCGCGGGGTGGAACGACGCCTCCACGCCGGGCACTGGCTCGAACACGCGTCGGTACAGTTGAGTGCGAAACAAGGTCAGCGTGGCCTCCACGTCCGCCTCGCTGTACAGAGGTTCGATCCGGTCGGATCCATGCCTCTTCTCCCGCTTGTTCACGAATTCGGCGTCGCGCTTCTGGATGTGGGCGGAGTCGCGCAGCATGTGCAGCGCCAGATCGGACGTGGCGTCCGTGACGTGGATCGGACGGCTGTACCCGGCGCGAACGAGCGACGGCACGTTGCCGATGTGATCGATGTGCGCATGCCCCACGACGGCGGCGTGAAGGTCGGCGGGGGAACAGGGAAGTGTCTGGTTCAGACTCGTGGCCCTCTGGCGGGGGCCCTGGAACAGTCCTAGGTCGACCAGGAGTTTCCGGCCGCGCACCTCCAGGAGATGACGCGAGCCGGTGACGGTGCGCACACCTCCGAGGAAGTGCCAGCGAACGTCACTCATGGCGTGCTCTGCCGACCCCCTGCGCCTTCGCGCGCTTCACCCGGGCATCCGTTCCAGCACGGTGAGGGCAGCTGCCAGCTCTTCGCGGGGCAGGCGCGCACCGGTGCGCAGCACCACGCGAGACGCCGCATACGAACCCAGCCGGCCGGCCAGCGCGGGAGTGTATCCCCGACTCAAGCCAAACAGCACGCCGCCCGCGAACAGGTCCCCCGCCCCGTTCGTGTCCACGGCCTTCACAGGGAAAGGTTCGATGCGTTGGAAGGTGGCTCCCGAGCCGTAGCAGGCCCCCGCTTCTCCGAGAGTGACGAAGACGTCGGGCCCCCACGATGCGATCGTGCGGCAGGCGGCCTCTCCGTCGGATTCGCCCGAGATCATGCACGCTTCGTCGCGATTGCAGAACACCAGGTCCACCTGTTCCTGGGACAGGCGCCGGAAGTCATCCCGTGCACGCGCCACGCAGAATGGATCGCTGTACGAGAAGGCCACGCGCGCGCCGTGCGCACGTGCCTGCTCCATGGCCGCCTGGCACGCCGCCTTCGGACCGGGAGCATCCCACAGGTAGCCTTCCACGTACACGTAGCGGGACGCAGCGATCCTGTGCGGATCGATGTCGGGGGCCCCGAGTTCCACCGAGGCCGAAAGACACGTGAGCATGGTGCGATCCGCGTCGGGTGTGATCAGCACGAGACACGTTCCGGTGGGTGACGGGGAGGGGGCCAGATCCGAACGGATTCCGAGAGTCTTCAACTCGTCCTGGAAAAAGGTTCCGTGCGCGTCGCTCCCCACT
>DAIOGN010000145.1:0-5526 GCA_036745245.1 Candidatus Zixiibacteriota bacterium | reverse complement strand
CAGCCCGGCGAGTCCCACCACCGTGTTGCACGCCGAGCCGCCGGACGACGTGTGTACGGGGACCCCCTGGATGTCCGCCAGGATTTCGATCTGGCGCGAGGCTTCCACGAGCGTCATGACGCCCTTGGTCAGACCATGTCGCGTCAGGAATTCGTCGGGCACCTGCGCCTGGATGTCCACCAGCGCGTTGCCCAGCCCGAAGACGTCATATGATTCCGAGTTCAGCGCGATCCTCCGAGAGTGACGGGACACGAGGTCCTGGTTGCGGCCAAAGGTAGACGATCCGGCCCCGTTTGCCCAGCGTCAATCCCCGGGCCGTCCTTGCCCTCTCCCGCAAGCACGTGTGCCCCCAAACGGGTGTGGCCGATACACTTTGGCGTGAGGCAAAGAAGCGGCACGCCTTACGAAGCCGTCAATCTTAACACTATTTGGTGTGCCCGTGAGCGGATTCGCCATATTTTGAGTGGTTTATGAGTCGTATGGCATCCGAGCCGGCCACCTTCGGCCGGGCGCAGGGATTGTGAAGACACTCTATCTGGTCCGACACGCACAAGCCACGCTTCGCGCCGACGACGTGCCCGACTTCGACCGCGTTCTGTTGACGCGCGGCTTCAAGCAGGCGCGGCGCACGGGTGGCAATCTTAAGCAGGTGTGCGGATCTCCCGATCTGGTGGTGTCCTCGCCCGCCCGCAGAGCCCTCGAAACCGCGCACGTGTTTGCGGAGCAACTCGACGTCCCCGTGGAGCAGATCGAATTGAACCTCATTCTCTACGAGGCTCAATCCGCCCGGGACCTGTCCGCGCTGGTGACGGACCTGCCGCCTGAAGCGGAGTGCGCCGTACTGGTGGGTCACAATCCCGTGTTGTCCGACCTTCTGGCCGAATGGGTTCCGGGGTGCCGCACGTCCATCCCCAAGGCGGGCGTCGTGGGATTGCGACTCGATGTCGCCGACTGGGCGGACGCGGGGCCGCCCCACGTTCAGCTGGAGTACTTCGACAGCCCGCTCTCGCGAGCCGGACGGTTGAGGCTGGCCTCGCAGGTGAAGAAAGCCCTCGCCCTGCGCATCGAGAATCGCCTCGGGGAGGTACTGGAGTTCGAAGCGCACATGCACACGCGCCACCTTCAGAAACTCTTTCGTGCGACGGCGCGCGACCTGGCCGCCTCCATCGTCGACTCCGCGGGTTCGAAGGGGCTGATTCAAAAGCAGTGGGCCCGCCGTCTCGTGAACGTTCAGGAGGAGAACGGCTCGTGAATCCAAACGCCTCTCGCCGACACGATCCAAAGCGCGGATCCGAGCCGACGTTTGCACAAGGCGCCGAGGGCGTGCGCAAGCGCAGCTCACCCGGCGGACCGATTCGAAACCGCGAACTGTCCTGGCTGTCGTTCAACGAGCGCATTCTCCAGGAGGCGAGCGACTCCGAGGTTCCGCTGCTTGAGCGCCTGAGGTTTCTGGGGATCTTCTCGAGCAATCTCGACGAGTTCTTCCGCATCCGCGTGGCCGCGCTCCGGCGTCTCGTGGGCCTGGGCGATCAGGCACGCAGGGTCCTGGGGGCCGACCCGCGTTCGGTGCTGCGGGAGATTCAGACCATTGTGCTGCGGCAGCACCAGCGCTTCGACCAGATCTATGCCGACCTGACCCGGGCACTGCACGATGCCCACATCCACATGGTGTCCGAGACCCAGCTGGATCCGGCTCAGGCGACGTTTGTGCGCGCCTATTTTCGCAACCGTGTGCGGCGTCATCTCATGCCGCTCATGCTGGACGGTTTGAAGGTCATGCCGGTTCTGCGGGACCAGTCCGTCTACCTGGCGGTGGAGTTGTACCCGTCGGGCGGCGACGATGGCCGTCGCCACGCCCTCATGGAGATGCCGACGCATGTGGAAGGACGATTCCTCGAACTCCCCACCCGCGGAGAAGGCCGCTCGATCATCCTGCTCGACGATGTGATCCGCTATTGTCTGAATGACATCTTCGCCTCCCTGGGGTTCGAGCGCTTTGCGGCCTATTCGGTGAAGATCACGCGCGACGCCGAACTGGAGATGGACGACGATTTGAGCGACAGCCTCGTGAAGAAGCTGGCCCGCAGTCTGAAGCAGCGCCGGGAAGGCGCGCCCGTGCGCTTCACCTACGATTCTGCGCTCCCGGCCCCGTTTCTGAAGCTCCTCGTGAAGAAACTCGAAATGTCGCCCGACGACGCCATGATTCCGGGCCAGCGGTACCACAATTTCAGGGACTTCATCCGCTTTCCCGACCTGGGGGGCGCCCGCCTGCGGTACCGGGCGCTTCGTCCCATCACCCATCCCGCGTTCGCGCGAGGCGGGCGGTTCCTCGACGTGCTCAAGTCGCGCGACGTCCTGTTGCACTACCCGTACCACACGTTCGATCACTTCATCGATCTGCTGCGGGAAGCCTCCATCGATCCCGACGTGATCTCGGTGAAACTCACGATCTATCGGGCCGCCAAGAACTCGTCGGTGATCAACGCCCTCGTGAACGCGGCGCGCAACGGCAAGGTGGTGACGGTGGTGCTGGAGCTGCAGGCCCGCTTCGACGAGGAGGCCAATCTCGACTGGGGCCAGATGCTTCAGGACGAGGGCGTGCACGTGATCTACGGCGTGCCGGGGCTCAAGGTACACGCCAAGGTGTGCCAGATCACGCGCATCGAACGCGAAGGCAAGCGCCGGTATGCCGTGGTCGGCACGGGCAACTTCAACGAGGACACGGCGCGTCAGTACGGCGATCATCTTCTGCTCACCGCGGATCCGCGCGTGACGAAGGACGTGAGCAAGATGTTCAAGTTCTGCGAGAGCGACTACACGCGGGGAAACTTCCGGCATCTTCTGGTGTCGCCGTTCTCCGCGCGGCCGCGGCTTCGCAAGCTCATCCACGCGGAGATGAAGCTGGCCAAGGAAGGCCGGGGGGGACGCATCCGGCTCAAGGTGAACAACCTCACCGACCCGGACCTGATCCGCGACCTCTACCGGGCGAGCCAGGCCGGCGTGCAGGTGCAGCTTCTGGTGCGTTCGATGTTCTCCCTGGTGCCGGGCCGGCCGGGAGTGTCGGAACGCATCGAAGCCAGGAGCATCGTGGACCGATTTCTGGAGCACTCGCGGGTCTTTGCGTTCGGGGACGGCTCGAAGGCCCAGTTCTTCATCTCGTCGGCCGACCTCATGGCGCGCAATCTCGACGCCCGCCTGGAAGTGGTGTGTCCCGTGTACGACGATGAGTTGCGCGGCGAGCTGGAGACCTACTTCGATACCCAATGGAAAGACACGATGAAGGCGCGGATCCTGGACGAACATCTTCAAAACCTGCGATCCGAAGGAGGCGTGCGGCGACGCTCGCAGCTGGAACTCTATCGCTGGCTGGTGCGCAAGGCACGGCCCCAGAGCCCGTCGACCCGGCCGCAGCCGGTGGCTCCGGCGCGTTCGGCGGCGTGAACACGGGCCCGGAGTATCTCACAGACGAGCCGGCTCTTCGGTTCGCTGCCGTGGATGTGGGATCCAACGCGGTCCGGCTCCTCCTCTCCAGGGTCTTCTTCGAGGCCGAGCATGCCGTGGTCAAGAAGGAGTCCCTGATCCGCATGCCCCTGCGGTTGGGAGACGACGTGTTCACCGCGGGGGAGATCACCTCCGACAAGGCCGCGCGCCTGGCGAAAACCCTGTCGGGATTCTCGGATCTGATCGCGGCCTACGGGGCCAGGGATCGCCTCGCCTACGCCACCAGCGCCCTGCGCGAAGCAGCCAACGGGGAAGAAGTGGCGCGCACGGTGGGCCTCGAGTCGGGATTGCCCCTGGAGATCCTCGATGGTCAGCGCGAAGCGGACATCATCTGCCTGGCCGGAGCGGATGGCTGGCTGAATCTGGACGAACGTTATGTGCTCATGGATGTGGGCGGCGGATCCACGGAGATCAGCATCGTCGCAAACGGCCGACGCGTCGCGTCGCGGTCGTTCGACATCGGCACGCTCCGAGTTCTCAAGGGACGCAAGGCCGAGGAGGGGTGGCAGATGTTGAAGTCGTGGGTTCGCGAGACGACACGCGGCCACCGGCCCCTGGTGGCGATCGGGTCCGGAGGCAACATCAACAAGCTCTTCCGGCTGGCACGAAAGAAGGAGGGCGCGCGTCTTACGTTTGGCGAACTGCGACGACTGCACGGCTATCTGGAGCAGTTTACCTACGCCGAACGCATCCTGCGTCTGGGACTGTCTCCCGATCGCGCCGACGTCATCGTGCCGGCCTGCCAGATCTACCTGCACATCATGAAGTGGTCGCGCTGTGAAGAGATGCTGGTCCCCCTGGCCGGACTGGCCGACGGCATGATCCAGCTGCTCTACCAGAAATACATCGAGGCCGCCTCCGACCTGCGAGCCCAAAAGATCCCCGCCAGCGTTCCGTCCGCACAGGGCCGATGAGTACGTCCGGCGACCCGGTGTCGCACGAGGTGCCGGACGCGGTGCCGGACGCGGTTCCGGACGCGGTGCCGGCAGAGGACGAAACCGCTCCCCGGGGCGCCTATCAGGGGCACCTGGACGAGTTGCTGGCCCGCTTCGACCGGCACGCGAACAGGGCCTTTCACGACTGCTCGGACGTGTCGCTTCACGAACTGCGTGTAGCCTTCAAAATGATTCGCGCGGCTTTGACGCCGCTTCGGTCGCCGGATCCGGCCGATCCTGTACGCGCGGCCGCACGCCCGATCCGAAAACTGTTTCGCGCCGCGGGACCGCTGCGGGAGTGCCACGTCCACCGGCAGCTGCTCGCCGTGCACATGGCAGAGGAAGAGCTGTCGATCCCGGAGTGGATTCATGCGCTGACGGCCCGTGAGATGTCGGCGCGGCAGCGCTTCCTTGCACTGGCGCCCGCCTGGACACCAACAGTTGCGCTCCAGCTTTCGCACAGGGTGCTCTCCGCCACGTCGACGTGCGACGAGCCCGAACTGGAGTGGCGTGCCCGTTCGCTCTTCGCCGTTTTGGCGAGCCGGCTCGCGGACGTGCAACAGGAGAGCGACATGAGCACTGTGGATCTGCACCGCGTGAGACGGCTCTCGAAGGACGCACGCTACGTGCTCGGACTGGTGACAGCCCTTGCGCCGGAGAAGGATCCCGACCCGGCGGAACTCGATTCGAGGCTCCGTGAAGTGCACAGGGCGCTGGGCGGCTGGCACGATGCCACCGTCGCCTGTGCCGACCTGCGCGGTTTTCTCGACGCGAGGGCCGGCGCTCGGCTGAGGCATCCCGAGCTGTATGCCGCGTACTCGGAGCGACTGGCTGCGTCTGCAGAGCGCCACCGCACGCAATTCGACGGCGCCTGGCGCCGACTGCTTTCGGCCCTCGGCGTATCCGCATGACCGCCTGACGCAGGCGCGTCGCGCGGACTCAGCGGCCCAGGTTCAAGAGTCGGGCGAGACGATCGGGTTCATCCCGCGCGATCCACGGATCCTGCGAGAGCAGCTCGTGCGCCCGGGCGAAATACGGCCGGGCCTCCTCGGTGCGGCCGAGCGACCACAGGCACTCGGCGATCTCCTCC
>DAIOGN010000144.1:893-7305 GCA_036745245.1 Candidatus Zixiibacteriota bacterium | reverse complement strand
CCCGTATTCGTAGCGGATTCTCCACGCTCGCTGGTTCGCAAAGCCTAGCAGAAGGGCCAGGGCCGCATACGACGCCAGCGCGGCCCAGGCGGCGCCCGCCGAACCGTGCGCTGGCACCAGCCACCAATTGAGGGCCAGGTTGAGCCCAGCCGCGAGCACGGAGACCAGACCTGCGAAGTGCATCTTGTCGCGCACGGCCAGACCGCTGTTGACGATGTGGCTGACGCCCAGGAACACGTACGCGGCAGCGACCCAGGGGACGATGCTCGCGGACTCGTAATACTCCGCCGTGGTCATGAGGCGCACGATCTCCCGGGCGCCCAGCGTGATGGCGAGCGCCAGAGTCGCCATGACGGCGGTGTACACGGTGAGCAGCCGCGCGAGCGTGGCTTCCGCATCGGGCTTCTTCGCGATTTCAAACATCTGTGCGGGCCACGCGAGCTGGATCGCATTGACGAAGAAGGCCATCACCTGGCCCACGGTGTAGCCGAGCGAATACAGCCCCACCTGTGCCGCGCCGGCATAGTGCTGGAGGAAGTAGCGATCCGACGACGACGTCACCATCGCGGCCGCATTGGCGGGCAGACCCGGCGCACCAAAGCGCATGAGCCGCTTCAACACGGGCAGAGAAAACGTTAGCGTGAGGTCGCGCCACAGCACCGCCAGGTACACGAAGGCGAACAGAATTGCTACCAGGGTCGTGGACTCGATCAGACCCAACAGGCCGCGCTCAAGCCCCACCAGAAACCACACGGTCACGCCCGCACCCACCACGAAGCGCATCACCGCCAGAGTGGCGTACATGACGGGCCGTTGCTCAATGCGAAGGCGCGCGAGCAGCACCGACTCGAGGAAACTCGCAGCGGCACCGAGAAAGGTGAGGCGCAGAAGCCACGTGTAGTCGTGTACATCAAAGAAGGTCACGGAAAACCACGGCGACGCCCACCACGCCAGAAGGAACACGAGGGCCGACACACCCGCGAGGAACAGCACGACGGTGCTCTCCACCGTGCGGCGGTCCGTTTCCTCGTAGATCACTTCTCGAAACATGGCCGAGCCCATGCCCACCTGAGACAGGATGGCCGCCACCTGGCCCGTGACCGTGAGGAGCGCAAGCATGCCGTATTCGGCGGGCGTAAGATACCGGGTGTACAAAGGCAGAAGCGCGAATCCCAGAAGCCTCGTGAAGCCATACCCCAGGCCGTAGATGGCGGCCTGGCTGCCGAGGCGTCGGATCTGGGTCATGCGATCGCCAGCTTACGCCACAGGGGTGAAGGGGGCAAGGTGGCGGGGGAATTCAAAATGCGCCGTCAGGGACTCGAACCCCGGACCCGCTGATTAAGAGTCAGCTGCTCTACCAACTGAGCTAACGGCGCACGGTAGGGCCCAATAAAGGGCGCCCTCGGGCGGTGTCAAGGAGTCCGCCGGGCGCAAAAGAAAGGGCCCGAAGAGTTCGGGCCCAGAGATTTGCGATCGGGTGCGACGGTTACGGAACGTACTTGAGAATCGTCAGGTTGTCATTGTCGGCCACGAGTACGTAGCCGGCATTCACCGCCACTTTGTTCGCCAGGCCGGTGGTGTTGAAGACGCCGGCGGGCGCCTGCGTGAGATTCGAGGGAGTGGACGCATTGATGACTTCCACGCCCACGGACCCTCTCGCAGCGTAGAGCCAGAAGCCGTCTCCCTTGACGCCGGTGACCATGGCGCCGCCGCTCGGATAGATGTCGAGACTCGTAGGGGCCGACGGGTTGGCGATCGAAATCGCCTCCAGTCCGTCGCCGCTGCGAGCCAGAAAGAGCGTCGTTCCTGTAATGAAGATGTCGGTGGCTCCGATCGCCGCGTAGTTGCCGATGGCACTCATGCTGTCGGGGTCGCTTGCGTCGATGACTCTGAGGCCGTAGCCGAACTCGGCCACGTAAGCGTTCTGACCCACACTCTCGACGTCACGCACGTCCTGGCCCTGATCGTAGCGGCCCAGTTCGATGAGCGTATCCGCCTGCGAAGCGGAGAGCTGCAGGAGTCCGCCGCCGCCGCACGCCACGGAGAGAGTGGTGTTCACGATGGCTAGCTGGCCGGCCTGAATTCCGGACACCACCAGGTTGGCCGTTCGAATCAGCGTGTCAGGCGTGGACGTGGTGAGGGCGAGCACGCTGCCGTCGCCGGCGCCCGCGTACACCACGGGGAGGCTCAACGCCACGCCCAGAATCGGATTGCCGGTTCTGTAGCTACCCACGAATTCCGGCACGTACACATTTGTAATGTCGATGGCCACCACACCGCCATCGCCCGCTGCAAGAATCGCCAGATTCCCGGAGGCCGCCACGTCGGAGACCGTGCCTGTGAGAGCGATGCGCCCCAGGAATCGCAGGCCTGGGGTACGATCTGACGTGAAATTCACAGGGGATGTGTTTGCGGAATTGCCGGCTGCATCTACAGCCACGGCGTAGAATTGTCTCGAGCCCGGAGCGATCTCGGCCAGTGGCACCGTGACCGTGTACGGGGCGTCGGTGTCCACGGCCATTGGTGTGGTGCGGCCCGAAATGTACACTTCCACGCGCGCCACGCTCACGTTGTCCTGTGCGTTGACAGAGACGATGAGGGAGTCGGTGGCTGACGAGTTGGCCCCCGGCGACAGGATGGTCACCGTGGGAGCCTCAGTGTCGTTGGACGTGGGCAATTCCTCGCACGCGCCCAGTGCCAGAAGGGCCAGGGCTCCGAAGGCCGCCTTGAGATGTCGATCGATTCGCATGGCCATCATGTTCATTATACTCCGGTGAATTCGTTTCCTGTGTGCTCTGAGTGCCGGAATTCCGCCCCCTGGACACTCTGACCGTCTTATCGGCACCTGGAGCAGGGCCGCAAAGGGAGGCGGAGTACTAAAAAGAGGACGCCCGGATTTGACCACCACGAGGTCAGCTAAACGTCTGTTTCCCAGCAGTTTGAGAAACCCGTGGCATAACTCGTTAATGCGCAATGAATTGCCGACACCGAAAGGGTCCGAAAAGACCTCGACGGATCGTGAATGCTTGCCTATTATGGTAGCGGAATGACAACGAATCACGGCCCCGCCTCAATCTTAAACAGAGGCGAAGACACCATGGGCGGTGGGCTGAAGTTGGGGGTGGTGGGGGCCAATATTCACCAGGCTCCGGTCGAACTTCTCTCGGCTCTGACTCTGCCGGAGGACAGGCGCGAAGAGCGCCTTCAGGAACTGATAGAAGCCGCCGGGTTTGCAGAGCTGGTGTACCTCGCCACGTGCAACCGGGTGGAGTTCATCTTCCAGAACCGCGAAGCCCGTCCCATCCACACCTCACGCAATCGCATCCTCGATTACTTTTTCAAGGACAAGCAGGGCGTGTCGTTTACGCCGGAGAATTTCTACGGACATTCCGGCATCGAAGCGGCGCGCCATCTCTTCACCGTGGCGGCAGCACTCGACAGCCTCGTGATCGGTGAGGCCCAGGTGCTCGGACAGGTGAAGGATGCCTGGAGCTTGGCCACCGAGTCCGCACGGGCGGGGGAGGGGCTGGGGCCGGCATTCCGCGCGGCATTTCACTGCGCCAAACGCGTGCGGCGTGAAACCGAAATTGGAACGCACAAGCTGTCGATGGCCAGCCTTGCCGCCGAAGTGATTTTCGAATTTGCACGGGAAGTGCCTGGTGCGCGAGTGGCCCTGGTGGGCGCCGGCGCGATGACGCCCAAGCTGGCCGAGGCGTGTAAAGAGGCCGGTGCCGGAGAACTCGTATTCGTCAACCGCACGGTCTCAAAGCTCGAGCCCCTGGCGGGCGGTCAACGCACGATGAGCCTGGATGACTTCTGCCGCCAGCCTCCGGTGGTGGACGCCGTGCTCTCGGCCACCTCATCGCAACAGGCGATCTTCAGTCGTGAGGACGCCCTGACGCTGTTGCGCGCCGGCGACCCCAACCGACCCTTCTTGTTTCTCGACATGGCGATCCCGAGGGATGTGGCTGACGACGTGGCCGACCTCGCCAACGTTCGTCTCTGGCACCTTGGAACGCTGCGAGACCTGGCCGCAAAAAACCGCCGCGAACGCTTCCGCGCAGCCGACCGCGCCCGTCAGATCGTGGACGAAGAGGTGGTCCGATACCACGATCAGGTCGTGGAGGCGATGCTCTCTCCCATGTTTGGCCGGATCCACAAAGAGGCCATGGCCTTCGCCCAGACGGGACTCGAATCGCTATTGTCGGGGAGGCTCGAACACCTGTCTCCCCAGGACCAGGAATCGGTCCGTTACTGGGTGCTCAACAAACTCGTGCCGGGCATCGTGCATCTTCCGCTCAAGTCACTGGCCACAAGCGCCGGCGCCTGTATGAAGCCGGCCGAAGACTCTGCGACCGAAGAGTCGGAGCGCGGTTCCTCGAATGGCGTGGAGGTGCAAGGCGTTCGGTTCGCACCTCCCACATGCTGAGGATTGCCACCCGCACCTCCGACCTGGCGCTCTGGCAGGCGCGCAGTGTGCAGCAGCTTCTCGAACGCAACGGTCACGCAAAGTCCGAACTCGTGTTCATCACCACCCAGGGCGACGAAGTTCAGGACGCGCCGTTTTCGGCACTCGACGGCCGCGGGTTCTTCACCAAGGAACTGGAACACTCGCTGCTCGACGGTCGTACCGATCTTGCAGTGCACTCCCTCAAGGATTTGCCTACCACCGACGTTCCGGGGCTACGCGTGGAAGCCGTACTGTCCCGCGCCGACCGGCGTGACGTGATCCTGGCGCGCAGGGAGGCGCGATTCGAGCGGTCACCTTTGCCGCTTCGGCCGGGAGCGCGGCTGGGCACTTCGTCGGTGCGGCGTCGTGCTCAGGCAGTGCTGTTGGCGCCTGACCTGCAATTGCTCGACCTGAGAGGCAACGTGCCCACCCGTGTTCGCAAACTCCGCGACGGGCAGTATGATGCCATCCTACTCGCAAAGGCCGGACTCGACCGCCTGGAGCTGGATCTCTCGGATCTCGATGTGACCGTGCTGGCGTTGGATGCGTTTCTGCCGGCCCCCGGACAGGCGGCCCTGGCCATCGAGATTCGCTCCGACGACGCGCGTGCCCGGGCCGCGGTGGGGCCGCTTGACGATGCGCGCGTGCGCATGGAGGTGGAAGCCGAACGAGGTCTCTTGAATCGCTTCGCCGGCGGCTGCAATCTGCCGCTGGGCGCCTATGCGGAGTGTGAAGACGGCGTAGTGTTGCACGCGTTGTACGCTGCGTTCGACCGCGAGGGCAAACCGCACGCATTTCGCTCCACGCGTCGCGATTCCACATCCGAGCGCGCCGCGGAGGCCGTGTTCTCCGACCTCCTCGAGCAGAAGTCGCGCTGGGCGCGACACGAAAAACCGCTGGCCGGCCGCATGGTGGTGGTGACGCGACCGCCGACTGCCGTGGACGGACTGAAGGAGGCCGTGGAGGCCATGGGGGGCGAGCTTCTGGCGGTCCCCACACTTGCGTTCGAGCCTATCGCGCTGGAATTGCCGGTCCCCGAAAACAGGCTCTGGGAACGCTACGACTGGATCCTCTTCACATCGCAGAACGCCGTGTACTATTTCACCGGAATGTGCAGGCACAAGCCCAACGGCCTCAAGGTGGGAGCCGTGGGCCGGGCTACGGCCGCGGCGCTGGAGGGGGCCGGCTGGTCGGTGGACCTGGTGAACGCGGGGCAGGACGGCGGCGATTTCGCCACGCAGTTTCTTGCGACCGTGGGGCCCGCGCACCGCGTGCTGTGGCCCACCGGCGAGACACACCGCACCGAACTCCCCAATGCGCTAATCGCAGAGGGAGTCACGGTGGAACCCTGGCTGATCTACAGAACTATTTCACCGCCTCTCGCCGATCGTGTTCCGAAAGATCGAGTTCAGCCGCACTGGATCCTCGCGACGTCACCGGAAGCGGGACGCAGGTTCGTGGAGATGTACGGGCGACCCGAGGGTGCCCGCTGGGCGGCGATCGGGCCCACCACTCAGAACGCCATGCAGGAATTGCTCGGGGAACCCGTGATCGTGGCGCGCGAGCCAAGCCTGGAAGCTCTGGCTGAGGTGCTCGTGTGAGCGATCTCTCCATGCGGCCCCGGAGGCTCAGGCAGAGTCGAATCGTAAGAGACCTGGTGGCCGAGACGCACCTGTCGAGTGCGGGCATGATTCAACCGTACTTCGTGGTGCCGGGAAAGGGCGTGCGGCAGGCCATAGGAAGCCTCCCCGGGATTCATCGTGAGTCGCCCGATCGACTGGTGAAATCAATAGAAGCCGATTTGAAGCTCGGTCTGGATCGCGTGATGCTGTTCGGCTCGCCGGAAAAGAAAGACGCGAAGGCATCGGGCGCCGTGGATTCGAAGGGTGCGGTGCCTGTGGCGATTCGCGCGCTTCGCAAAGCCTTCGGAAGCGATCTGTTCATCAGCTGCGACGTGTGCCT
>DAIOGN010000144.1:0-877 GCA_036745245.1 Candidatus Zixiibacteriota bacterium | reverse complement strand
CGTACACCTCCTCCGGACATTGCGGTGTGGAACGGCAGGGCCAGATCGACAACGACGCCTCGCTGCCCATCCTCGCTGAAATGGCGCGCGTGTCGGCCGAAGCAGGCGCCGATTGCGTAGCCCCGTCGGACATGATGGACGGTCGCGTAGGCAGAGTCCGCGACCTCCTCGAGGTGTCGGGATTTGTGAACACGCTGATTCTGGCGTACACGGCCAAGTATGCGTCGTCCTACTACGGCCCGTTTCGAGAAGCCGCCGGGTCCGCACCGGGGAAAGGCGACCGGCGCCCGTACCAGATGGATTTCCGCAACCGGCTGGAAGCGCGCCGCGAAGTGAATCTCGACGAAATGGAAGGCGCCGACATCGTGATGGTGAAACCGGCCCTCGCCTATCTGGATGTGATCGCCGAAGTGCGCGCACACACCGACCTGCCGGTGGCCGCCTACAACGTATCCGGCGAATACGCCGCAGTGAAACTTCTGGTGCGTGAAGGACTGGCCTCCGAGCGCGATCTGGTGCTGGAGAACCTCACGGCCATCACGCGCGCGGGCGCGGGCGTGATCCTCACTTACCATCTCAGGGATCTTCTCAAAGAACGATGGCTTTAACCGAGACGCAGAAGACGGCCGCCTCGCAGGCGTTGTGGGACCGTGCGCGCCGCGTGCTCGCAGGTGGAGTGAATTCGCCCGTGCGCGCGTTCAAGGCGGTGGGTGGCACGCCGCTCTTCATCCGAGCCGGCCAGGGACCGTACCTCTTCGACGAAGACGACAATCGCTATCTCGATTTCTGCAACTCCTGGGGCCCGCTCATCCTGGGGCATGCGCATCCCGAAGTGGTCGCAGCCGTGTCGCAGGCGCTCGAGCGCGGCACGTCCTTC
>DAIOGN010000143.1:0-7310 GCA_036745245.1 Candidatus Zixiibacteriota bacterium | reverse complement strand
CGTGGTCGTACGGCGAGGTGACCAAGCCGGAGACCATCAACTACCGCTCGTTCAAGCCCGAGCGCGACGGCCTGTTCTGCGAACGAATCTTCGGCCCCGTAAAGGACTGGGAGTGCAATTGTGGCAAGTACAAGCGCGTCCGCTTCCGCGGAATTGTATGCGACCGCTGCGGCGTGGAAGTCACGCACTCGCGCGTGCGCCGCGAACGCATGGGCCACATCGAGCTCGCCGTGCCCGTGTCGCACATCTGGTATTTCAAGTCGCTCCCGTCGCGCATCGGGCACCTGCTCGACATCAGCATCCGCGACCTCGAGCGCATCCTGTACTACGAGAACTACGTGGTGATCGATCCGGGAAACACGGCTCTCAAGGAGCAGGAGATCATCTCGGAAGAGACCTACCACGAGCTCAAGGGCGAAGGCAAAAAGTTTAACGCGGAGATGGGCGCCGACGCCATTCAGAAGGTGCTCTCCAAGATCGATCTGCCGGAGCTGTCGGGCACGCTGCGCGCGCAGGCCAAGGTGGAAACCTCGGTGCAACGCAAGAAGGACCTGCTCAAGCGCCTCCGCATGGTGGAGGCGTTCCGCCAGTCCGACAATCGTCCCGAGTGGATGATCCTGTCGGCCATTCCGGTGATCCCGCCCGACCTGCGGCCCCTGGTGCCGCTTGAAGGCGGACGCTTCGCCACGTCCGACTTAAACGACCTCTACCGCCGCGTGATCAATCGCAACAACCGGTTGAAGAAACTGATCGAGATCCGCGCCCCCGAGGTGATTCTGCGCAACGAAAAGCGCATGCTCCAGGAGGCCGTGGACGCGCTGCTCGACAACGGACGCCGCACGCACTCGGTGCGCGGCGACTCCAAGCGTCCGCTCAAGTCGCTCTCCGATCTGCTCAAGGGCAAGCAGGGACGCTTCCGGCAGAACCTGCTCGGCAAGCGCGTCGACTACTCGGGACGCTCGGTGATCGTGGTGGGACCCGAACTCAAACTGCACCAGTGCGGGTTGCCCAAGAACATGGCGCTCGAACTGTTCAAGCCCTTCATCATCATGAAGCTCGAGGAAAAGGGCTACGTGCAGACCGTGAAGTCGGCCAAGAAATTGGTGGAGCGCGAGCGGCCCGAGGTGTGGGACATCCTCGAGGAGATCATCGACGATCATCCGGTGCTGCTCAACCGCGCCCCCACGCTGCACCGGCTCGGCATCCAGGCCTTCTATCCGAAACTGGTGGAAGGCAAGGCCATCCGTCTGCATCCGCTCGTCTGCGCGGCGTTCAACGCCGACTTCGACGGCGACCAGATGGCGGTGCACATTCCCCTGTCGTTCGAGGCGCAGCTCGAAGCGCGCATGCTGATGCTGTCCACCAACAACATCCTGCAGCCTTCGTCGGGCCGCCCGATCGCGGCGCCCACGCACGACATCGTGCTGGGCTCGTACTACCTCACGAAGGACCGCCCGGGCGAGGTGGGCGAGGGCACGGCCTTCCACTCGTCGGCCGAGGTGAACGCGGCCTACGCCGTGGGTCAGGTGGGGCTGCACGCAAAGATCAGGCTGCGGCAGATGCATGAGGGCAAACTGCGACTGGTCGACACCACCGTGGGACGCGTGGTGTTCAATACCTTCCTGCCCGACGGCATGCCGTTCTTCAACGAAGTCGCGGGCCGCGCGAAACTTCAGGATCTGGTCATGGAGGTGTTCCGCACCCAGGGAGCCGAACCCTGCGCGGCGTTCCTCGACCGGCTGAAGAAGCATGGGTTCGAATTCGCCACGACCTCCGGGGCCACGGTGTCGATCGATGACCTGCCCGTGCCCGTGGAGAAGAAAAAGCTGGTGGAGGCCGCTCAGCAGGAAGTGGCCAAGATTCAGAAGCAGTACAACCGTGGGCTCATCACGAACGGCGAGCGGTACAACAAGGTGATCGACATCTGGACGCACACCACCAACGAGGTGGCGGAAGTGCTGTTCAAGCGCCTGTCGGAAGACCGGCACGGCTTCAACCCGGTGTACATGATGGCCGATTCCGGCGCGCGCGGTTCCCGCGAGCAGATCCGCCAGCTGGCGGGCATGCGCGGACTCATGGCCAAGCCGCAGAAGAAACTCACGGGCCAGATCGGCGAGATCATCGAGTCGCCGATTCTCTCCAACTTCCGCGAGGGGCTGTCGGTGCTGGAGTACTTCATCTCCACGCACGGCGCCCGCAAGGGCCTGGCCGACACGGCGCTCAAGACGGCCGACGCCGGCTACCTCACGCGGCGCCTTGTGGACGTGGCCCAGGACGTGATCATCACGGAAGAAGACTGCAGCACCGTGCTCGGCATCAACATGACCGCCCTCAAAGAGGGCGAAGAGGTGATCGAGTCGCTCTACGATCGCATCCTCGGCCGCGTGGCCTTGGACGACGTCTACGATCCGTTGTCGGACGAGCAGCTCGTGTCGGCCGGCGCCATGATCGACGAAGTCGGGGCCGGGCGCATCGAGGAATCGGCGGTGGAGTCGGTGCGCATTCGCTCCGTGCTCACGTGCGAGTCGCGGCGCGGCGTGTGCCGTCGCTGCTACGGCCGCAACCTGTCGGGCCTCAACATGGTGGACATCGGCGAAGCCGTGGGCGTGGTGGCGGCACAGTCCATCGGCGAGCCGGGCACGCAGCTCACGCTGCGCACGTTCCACATCGGAGGCACGGCGGCGCGCATCGCCGAGCAGTCGGGTGTGAAATCGAAGTATGAAGGCACGCTGAAGTTCATCAAGGTGCGCTACGTCACGCGCGAAGAAGGCTTCGACATCGTCGTCTCGCGCGACGGCGAACTGCACATCGTGGACGACATGGACCGCCTGCGCGGTCGCTACAACATCCCCTACGGAGCCCACGTTCTGGCCCCGGAGGGAAGCCGCGTCGATCGCGAGACGATGCTGTTCGAATGGGATCCGTATTCGTCCACCATCCTGAGCGAAAAGCCGGGGAAAACGTCGTTCGAAGACATCCAGCAGGACGTGAACATGCGCGAGGAGCTCGACGAGTCCACGGGCTGGCGCCAGCGCGTGATCGTGGAGCAGCGCGACAAGACGCTTCTGCCCAAGATCCACATCTCGGATCCGTCGGGCCGCAAGGTGGCCACCCATTCCATCCCCACGGGCGCGCACCTTCTGGTGCACGACGGAGATGAGATTCCGGCCGGAACGCTGCTCGTGAAGATCCCTCGCGAGATCTCGAAGACGCGCGACATCACGGGCGGTCTGCCGCGTGTGGCCGAGTTGTTCGAGGCGCGCCGTCCGCGCGACCCCGCGGTGGTGACAGAAATCGACGGCGTGATCGTGTACGACGCCGAGGACTCCCTGGAGGGCTCGGAGGGCAAGACCTTCAAAACCGTGCGCGGCAACACCCAGATCGTGGTGCGCGGCGACGACACGGAGGTGAAGGAATACCTCATCCCGCACGGCAAACACCTGCGCGTGCATCGCGGCGACCGCGTGTCGGCGGGCGACCGGCTGTGCGAGGGCTCCGTGGATCCGCACGACATCCTGAGCATCAAGGGCGTCAACGAGGTGCAGGAGTACCTGGTGAACGAAATCCAGGAGGTCTACCGGCTCCAGGGCGTGAAGATCAACGACAAGCACATCGAAACGATTGTGCGGCAGATGCTGCAGAAGGTGCGCGTCGAGGATCCAGGCGACACCGAGTTCCTCGAGGGCGAGCAGATCGATCGTCACCGCTTCCTGGAGGAAAACGAGCGCGCCATGGCACGTGGCGGCGACCCGGCCACCTTCAAGCCGTTGCTCCTGGGAATCACCAAGGCGTCTTTGGCCACCGAGAGTTTCTTCTCGGCCGCGAGCTTCCAGGAGACCACCAAGGTGCTCACCGAGGCCGCCGTGCAGTCGAAGACCGACTACCTGCGCGGACTCAAGGAGAACATCATCATCGGTCACCTGATTCCGGCGGGCACAGGTATGGAGCGGCACCGGCGGGTGGAGGTGATCGATACCACCGAGCCGGAAGAGGAGATCGGGACGGACGAAGCCGATCTGGTGCCAGAAAAGGCTTGACGCAACCCCGGACGTGCCCTAAGTTTAGCGGTTTTTCGACAGGGATGAAAGACAGGAAACCAAGTTGCCAACGATTGGACAATTAATTCGCCAGGGGCGCCGCGCGGTGATCACCAAGAGCACCACGCCGGCGTTGCGCGCTTCGCCGCAGAAGCGCGGCGTGTGCACCCGTGTGTACACGGCCACGCCCAAGAAGCCCAATTCGGCGCTTCGCAAGATCGCGCGCGTGCGGCTCACCAACGGCATGGAGGTGACGGCCTACATTCCGGGGGAGGGACACAACCTCCAGGAGCACTCCATTGTGCTCATCCGGGGCGGCCGCGTGAAAGACCTGCCGGGCGTGCGCTACCACATCATCCGCGGCACCATGGACACGGCCGGCGTCGCCGACCGAAACAAGAGCCGCTCGAAGTACGGCACCAAACGCCCTAAGAAGTAGAGAACGATCGCTATGCCTCGTCGCAAACAAATCGACAAACGCGCTGTCAACCCCGACCCCAGGTTTCACTCCACGCTGGTGACGCAGTTCGTCAACGCACTCATGACGCGTGGCAAGAAGTCGATCGCTGAGCAGATTTTCTACGGAGCCGTGGCCCACGCCGAAAAGGGCGCGAACAAGCCGGGCCTGGAAGTGTTTCAGCAGGCCCTGAACAACGTCAAGCCTGTGGTCGAAGTGAAGAGCCGCCGCGTGGGCGGGTCCACCTACCAGGTGCCCGTGGAGGTGCGGTCCGACCGCCGCGTGGCCCTGGGCATCCGCTGGCTCATCCTGTACGCCTCTTCGCGGGGCGAGCACACGATGGCCGAGAAGCTGGGTGCAGAGATGATCGCCGCCGCCAAAGGCGACGGCGCGGCCGTGAAAAAGAAAGAAGACACCCACCGCATGGCGGAGGCCAACAAGGCCTTCGCGCACTACCGCTGGTAGGAGCGGGGGGACGGGCGGGAAGGTCCGCACCACCACCAGGGTTTCGGGGGGGCGCCCCGGGCCCCATCGGGAGCACATGAGGAACGCCAACACAGACTAAGGGGACCGATTTCGTTTCCTTCTCCGGAATGGAGGGAACCGATGACGTTCCCGGCCGTCCGGAGATTTTTTTTGTATGCCGCGTAGTATCGACATTCGCAAAGTGCGCAACATCGGAATCATGGCGCACATCGACGCCGGGAAAACCACCACGACCGAGCGCATCCTCTTCTATACCGGCAAGACGCACAAGCTGGGCGAGGTCCACGACGGCGCGGCCGTGATGGACTGGATGGAGCAGGAAAAGGAACGCGGCATCACCATCACGTCGGCTGCCACCACGGCCTACTGGCAGGACCACCAGATCAACATCATCGACACGCCCGGCCACGTGGACTTCACGGTGGAAGTGGAACGTTCGCTGCGCGTGCTGGACGGCGCCGTGGCGCTGTTCTGTGCCGTGGGCGGTGTCGAACCGCAGTCGGAAACCGTCTGGCGCCAGGCCGACAAGTACGGCGTGCCGCGCATCGCCTACATCAACAAGATCGACCGCGTGGGTGCCGACTTCCACGAAGCCATCGCCATGATGCGCAAGCGTCTGGGGGCGAACGTGTATCCCATCCAGTTGCCGGGCGGTCAGGGCGATCTGTTCACGGGCATCGTGAACCTGATTGACATGACGTTCCGCGTGTATCACGAGGAATCCGCCGGCACCACCTTCGAGGATCAGGAAGTGCCGCGGTCCTTCATGGAGGACGCCCGGACGCACCGGGAGAAGCTCCTGGAGGCCGTGTCGGATTACGACGACAAGCTGCTCGAGAAGTTCCTGCACGACGAGCCGATTTCTCCCGACGAGATCAAGCGCGCCCTGCGCCAGGCCACGATCGCAGGAGCGATCATTCCGGTTCTGTGCGGCTCCTCGTTCAAGAACAAGGGCGTGCAGCAGCTCCTGGATGCCGTCGTCGACTACCTGCCGGCGCCCACGGATCTGCCCGCGGTGGAGGGTCATGCCCCGCAGCAGGAAGAGCGGGTGAAGCGCCAGCCCAAAGACAACGAACCACTGGCCGCCCTGGCGTTCAAGATCATGACCGATCCCCACATCGGCAAACTCACCTTCGCCCGCGTCTACTCGGGCACTCTCAAGGCCGGCTCCTACGTGCTCAATCCGGTCTCCAATATCAAGGAGCGCGTGAGCCGCATCGTGGAGATGCATGCCAACAAACGGGAAGACCGTCCCGAGGCCTATGCGGGCGACATCGTGGGGCTGGTGGGGCTGAAGAAGACCGGCACGGGTCACACGCTGTGCGATCCCGACAATCCCATCGTGCTCGAGCAGATGAAATTCCCCGAGCCCGTGATTTCCGTGGCCATCGAGCCCAAGACCAAGGCCGATCAGGACAAGCTCACAGACGCTCTGCTCAAGCTGGCCGAAGAGGATCCCACATTCCGTATCCGTCAGGACGACGAGACGGGCCAGACCGTGATCTCGGGGATGGGAGAGCTGCACCTCGAGATCCTCTGCGATCGCATGCTGCGCGAGTTCAAGGTGGGCGCGAACGTGGGCCGCCCGCAGGTGGCCTACAAGGAGACGCTCACCGGCGAGGCCACCGCCAACACGCGGTTCGTGCGGCAGTCGGGTGGACGCGGACAGTTCGCGCACGTGGTGCTGCACGTCCGCCCCATGGAAAAGGGCGGCGGGTTCGTCTTCGACAACAAGATCGTGGGCGGGTCCATCCCCCGCGAATACATCCCGGCCGTGGAGCACGGGGTGAAGGGCGCCCTGGAGAACGGCATCGTGGCGGGCTACCCGCTCGTCGACGTGCACGTGGAACTCATCGACGGATCCTATCACGAGGTGGACTCCTCGGAAATGGCGTTCCGCATCGCGGGATCCATGGCGTTCCAGGATGCGGGCAAGAAGGCCGGCGCCGTGATTCTCGAGCCCATCATGGATGTGGAAGTGGTGGTGCCGGAGGAGTATATGGGCGATGTGATCGGCGACCTCAACCGCAGGCGCGGCAAAGTGGCGGGCATCGTCCCGCGCTCCGACGCTCAGGTGATCGCCGCCACGGTGCCCCTGGCCGAGATGTTCGGGTATGCCACGCGGCTGCGCACTCTCTCGCAGGGTCGCGCCGTGTATTCGATGCAGTTCGCACACTACGATCAGGTGCCGTCCTCGGTGTCGGCCGAAATCGTGAGCAAAGTCAAAGGGACCTGAGGGGCCCGCACGCACCCGGAACGGACGAAGGAGCACACGAGTGGCAAAGCAGAAGTTTGAGCGCACGAAGCCTCACGTGAACGTGGGGACGATC
>DAIOGN010000142.1:5639-7396 GCA_036745245.1 Candidatus Zixiibacteriota bacterium | reverse complement strand
GTGCTCGTGCCCACGCGCGAGCTGGCGCTGCAGGTGGACGAGGATCTGCACGACGTGGGCGCCGGACAGCAGCTGCGGACTGCGGTGCTCATCGGTGGCGCCTCCATGTCGAATCAGAAGCAGGCCATGCAAAGAAAGCCGAGGATCCTGGTGGCCACGCCGGGACGGTTACTGGACCACCTGGAACAGCGCTCCGTATCACTCAAGGACGTGTGCATTCTCATCCTCGACGAAGCCGACCGCATGCTCGACATGGGCTTCGCCCCACAGATCAACCGGATTCTCGCCGTCGTCCCTAAAGAGCGGCAGACCATGTTGTTTTCGGCCACCATGCCTTCCGAAATCGTCGCCATGGCGCGGAGCCATATGCGCCTGCCCGTGCACGTGGAGATCGCACGGCCCGGGACCACGGCCGACAACGTAGTGCAGGAAGTGTTCTTCGTGGAGAAGACCGACAAGACGTCGCTCCTGGATCTTCAGCTGAAGCAGGTTGCAGGGTCCGCGCTGGTGTTCACTCGCACCAAGTACGGAGCCATGCAGTTGGCGCGCCGCCTGCGAAGCATGAACTACTCCGTGGCCGACCTGCACTCCAACAAGACCCTGCCGCAGCGTCGCAAGGCGCTGGACGGATTCAAGTCGGGGCAGTACCGGGTGCTGGTGGCTACCGACATTGCTGCGCGGGGAATCGACGTGACCGGGATCGAAGTGGTGGTGAACTACGACCTCCCGTCACAATCGGGAGACTACGTGCATCGCATCGGCCGCACCGCGCGTGCCGGGAGGGCCGGCCGCGCCATCTCGTTTGCCACCTTTGATCAGCGCAGCGACGTGCGGGCAATCGAATCCCTCATCCGCTCGGTGCTCACCGTGATGCCGTTGCCTCCGGAGTTCAAGGCTCCGCCCATGCTCGATCCCACGCGTCCGGTGAAACAGTTTCGATCGCGCGGCCGTTCGGGCAGCCGGCTGGGCACGCGCGGACGAAAGAGGTTCTCCAGCCGCTAACGAGCGGTCTGCGTCGCGCGTTCGGCGTCGGTGATTCGTCTCAGGCCGGGAGTGTGCCCGGCAACGGCTGAGGGCGGTTCGGTCTGGGTCCAGTTGGCGGGGTTGGCCGCATCGCCGCCCTTGTAGGTGAGTCGCCACCCGAATTCAAGTGGATAGTAGCCCGACCAGTCGGGCGCCCAGAAGTCGATGTAGCCGAACAGGTCGAACACACCGGGAGACGGCGATTCGGCCGCCAGCTGAAGTGACGACAGGTAGAAGATCCAGCCGTCGGTGAGGCCGAACTCCGCCTCTGCGAATTCAAGCACGAGCGGATCCGTGTGGAATTGCAGTGCCGCGATGGCGAGCGAGGCGTTGGCCCCGGATCCGGTCTGCGTGTTTACCGTGTCCACCAGCTGCACGGTGTCCGTGACACGGACGGTGTCGTACACCGTCCGGATCTCGAGCACCGTGTCTCCGGGGAGCTGGACGTACTCCACTTTCTCCACGTACTCAGTGGATTCGACGATGCGCTCCTTGGAGCAGCCGCAGGCGAGCGCAGTGAGTGTGAGGGCCGCGAGGGCCCCTCGGAACACAACGGGGGTAGCTTTCAAGGAGGTCTCCCAGGGCCGGATTTGCCACCCTCAGGAGCAACTCGCGGACCAACCTGTTGTGCACTCCCTGGACACTGGCTAAGGCGCTATCATTTATGATGTTGCGGCAGAAGGTGGAAGAGCCGCGTAAGGTTGCGGGCGCCGGTGTGTAGCTCGGGATTCAGC
>DAIOGN010000142.1:3926-5629 GCA_036745245.1 Candidatus Zixiibacteriota bacterium | reverse complement strand
GGCTGCCCGCCGACCGCGGGTGCGTCGTGCAGCGCATCATCATCTTGCCGGTGTAGACCTGGTCTTTCACTGTGAGCCTGTAGAAGTACACGCCGCTGGGAGCCTCCCGGCCGTCCTTCGAAGTGCCGTTCCAGGTGAACCGCTGTTCTCCGGCCGGCAGGTCGGAATCGACCAGCGTGGCCACACGTTCCCCGAGCAGGTTGTACACCAGAAGCTGCACGCGCCCCGCCGTGGGCAGGGTGAAGGCAATCTGCGTCTCCGGATTGAACGGATTCGGGAAGTTCTTCGGGGACACCGGCGGGATCGTGTCGCCCGATGTGAGCAACAGCCTCACGGCCAGGCGCACGGGGAAGGAGGTGCCCGCCACGTCGAACAGAATGGTGTCCTCGTGCAGACCTGCCGCAAGGCCCGATGGATCCACCCATACGCGCACCGTGTCGGGAGTGTGGCCCACAGAATCGGGGACACTCAGGAAACTGGGCCAGGACGAGGCGGCAGCGAAGTACAAGGCCCCGGCGTTGGTGGAATACAGAAGCACAGAGCGCTCAATCGGGGTGCTGCTTCCCGCCGCCGCCTGCACCGTAAGGAGCGCCGGCACCACCGCCGCCGTATCGTTCCCACCCACGGGGTCGGTCTGCACGGTGAGAAAGACGTTCACCACCGCCGGTTGACTGACCCCGTTCACATAGAAGCGTACGGTATTCTGGTAGGTCCCCGCCGTCTGTCCGACAGGATTCACCAGTACTTCGACGGAGTCGTTGGTCCAGCCGGTACTGTCCAGGAAGTGGGTAAAGACAGGATCCGATGCAACCACTCCGGCCACATACGGCCTGGGGGCTCCGGAAGCGTACAGGTACACCCACTGCGAGAGCATGACCGTGGGAACGAATCCCTCCACCGTCGTGAAGTACAGCGAGGAAGGCATGGCCCACGCGGTGTCGGCCGGCGGCGGCGGCGAGTCGCAGCCGATCATCACCGCGCCGTTCTGAAATCGTGACGTGCGCAGAATGGTGATGCCGTCCGGACACGGCTCGGGCGGTCCCCCGTAGCCGGGCGACCCCGTGAGGTCGGAACCGTCGTAGTCCCGCACCGATCCGGAGGCGGTGGAAACCAGCGTGATCTGGCCACCCGTCGGGTCGGAGATCGCGTTATCGGAGCAGTCCCCCCACCAGAATCTGATCGGAGCCGTCGTGCAACCGGGTGCGCTGTCGTCGGCCACGTGAAACGTAATGCGGGCCAGCTCGGCGCCGGAACCCGGGCTCAGACATGACGGGTGCGTCGCATTGTTTATTTCGGCGAGGCCGGTGATGTACAGCCGACCGGCGGATACGGTGCGGTACGCAAAGTACTCCCAGTCGCAGTCGGCGAAGAACTGTCCCTGCACCGCATCCTGAAGCTCCAGCGTGCTGGCCGGATAGTCGAGCAGGAACGCGAATCCACCCCAGGCTCCGTCGGATGTGGCCGTTCGCACGCCGACAGTCACGTCGGTGCCTGAACCGGTCGCCACGGTGTCGACCACGAACGTGGTGGCCGACGGAGTGGGCAGCGAGTCCATGATGTAGATCATCACGAACAGCGGAATCGGATAGGGGACCCCTTCCACCTGGAACACCACGGTGTCCTCATACATGCCCGGGCTGAAGGCGTTCGCCGGTGACACTAGTACGGTGACCGTGTCATGCGTCACGCCTGACGTGCGATCG
>DAIOGN010000142.1:2976-3916 GCA_036745245.1 Candidatus Zixiibacteriota bacterium | reverse complement strand
AGGTGAGGCCGCTGCCGGGAAGTACCAGAACCGTGTACGGAAGCCCCTCCGGCTGCGAAGCGACGAGCACCGGCTGGGACAGAAGCACTTCCACACCTGCCTGCGCCTGGAAGTACAGCATGTCGGGTACCACCCATGCCTGGACCGCCGCGGAGTCCTGATCCTCCACCTCAAGATGTACCACCACCCGGGCCGGCTCGGCGACGCCCTCCACGTGGAACACGACAGTATTGATGAACGTCCCCGGCACGTTGGGTGGTGAAATCTCCACTCTCACCGAATCCGGCGTGCTGCCCACGGAGTCGGAGACCCACGTGAAGGCACTGTCCGGGCCGATGACTTCCGCGAAATACGCAGCCGGTGCATTCGTGGACGTCAGGTGCACGTACTCGAACGGCGCCAGGAGATACAGTCGGCCGACCTGGTGCGTGAAAAAGAGCGTGTCCGGTGTCGCCGTGGCCCACTCCGGACCGGTCGTATAGTCGAGAGCGGCCACGGGATCGATGCGGCCGGCGCCGAGCATGCCCGGCAACGTGGGATTCTGCCCGTCGAGATCGGCAGCCGTCAGCTCCAGCACGCCGCGAAGCATGTTGCCCGAGGCGGAGGGCAATCTCTCCGCCACCAGGGCGGCGGCCCCGGCGACCAGCGGTGCGGCAAAGCTCGTACCGCTCCACCAGGCGTAGCCCTGATCATAAATCGAATAGAGTTCCACTCCGGGCGCGCACACGGAGAGGTGTGAACCGTAGGACGAAAACGAGGCGCGCTTGTCTGTGTCGTCGAGTGCACCCACCGCCATCGCACCCGTCTCGGCGGCGGGGTACATCGGAGTGGAGGAGGCGGAATTACCTGCCGCGGCCACCACGAGCACGCCCTGGGATTCGGCGTACAGGATGGCGTCACGCACCGCGAGGTGACGCTTCATGAGCACCAGGCTGATGTT
>DAIOGN010000142.1:0-2966 GCA_036745245.1 Candidatus Zixiibacteriota bacterium | reverse complement strand
CATCCACGGCTGCTTCGATGGCCCGTGCCAGGGTGAATCCGTCGCCACGGCCCTCACGGTCGGCCACCCGGTACGCCGCCTTCTGTGCATCCGGCGCCACGAGGTGGATCATCCCCGCCACAAACGTTCCATGGCCGGAACACGCGCCCCCGGGTTCATCCTGCGGAAGGTCGTCGTCGTCCACGAAATCGTGTCCCGCCACGACCACGCCTGCAAGCAGAGGGTTCGACAGATCCACACCCGCGTCGATCACACCGACTCTGGTTCCGGAGCCCGTGGCACGCGTGTGTGCGGAGACGAGAGAGAGCGCCAAAGACGCCGCCTGACCGGCGTACTCACCCACGCTGTTCACATCCGGGAAGGGGTAGCTGCCCTGCACGGGATGCAACGTGTTGAACAGATAGTTGGGGTGAGCGTAGGTCACGTGCCCGGAGGCGATCAACGCTTCCGCGGCGGAGTCGAGGTTTGCGCCGGGCACAAGATCCAGCAGGAACGCAGGGGAGTGTGCGAGCGATCCCAAAAGACCCAGCGCGGCTCCGTCTTCCAAGAATTCGGCCGGAGTCGCGCCGGCCTTTGGTTTCACCACCAGTTGCGCCGCGGCGTAGGCGGGTGGGGGTGTGCCCACGTCTCCGGGTGTCTGCGCCCCGATCTCGGTCTGCCCGGAGCCGGGTTCATTGGCCTGAGTCGTCAGAGGCCACATCATAAGGACAGTCAGCGCTGTCCGAATCCACCGCAGGTTCGCTCTCATACCGCCCACCTCTCCCGCTTCAAGTTGGCGCCGTAGGACGCCGGCCCGAGTCTGGTTTCTGTGTTCATTGTCCGCTTCCGTACACCGCGAAGGCGCCCCAGTGATACACCCTGGGGTGATGTTCCCTCACGGCCAGGGCAGCCATGCGCACGGAGCGGGACACCGTGGCGCCACCCAGGAACTGTCTGTAAAACTCCGCCATCCAGGACGCCGTGGACACATCGGCCACGGCCCAATGACTTGCCACCACGCTCCCGGCTCCCATTTCGAGGAGCGCCTGCACAAACCCTGTCGCCTCGTCGCCCGGCAGTCGCGAGTGCGGGCCCGTTCGACACGCCGCCAGCGTCACCAGCCGCGGCCGGCCCGGATGAAGATGGAGATCGGCCGCGAACAACGGCCCGTCGGCCAATTCCAGCGCGGAGTAGAACGGATTGTCCGCGCGCAACGTGGCGTGGCCCGTGTAATGCCAGACGGACGCCGGCTCCCCGGTCATCCAGTCTGCGCGACGGCTGGGGTCAAACACGTGGACCTCCGCCAGGGGAAAATCTGCGGTCACCGCCGCCACTTCTGCTTCCACATGCGACAGCCCGCTTCGCGCGCCCACGTGCAGCCGGAGTCCCGCACCCGACCCGCGGTGAACC
Source organism: Candidatus Zixiibacteriota bacterium (assembly GCA_036745245.1). GTDB lineage: Bacteria > Zixibacteria > MSB-5A5 > JAUVRN01 > JAUVRN01 > DAIOGN01. The sequence continues at coordinate 1,577 of DAIOGN010000142.1, read as the reverse complement.
GAGGCCGCAGTGAAGTGTCGAAGGCTGGGCGAAAGAGTGATGTCAGTGGACTCGAGCCTCGGGCTCCCGTTGAGTACGACGGCCTGCCATGGCACAGAGAGAAGGCTTCCCTCCGGCAGAATCAGGAGACGTTCCGTGCGCGGAAGCTCCAGCGGGTCGAGCAGCCAGCGGCCCAGTCGCGAGAGCGCCTGCTCTTCGTCTCGCACGAACTCGGATTCCGATCGACCGCGTGTGTAGGCCGACGTTTCCACGAGAAAGCGCCAGCGTCCGATCTGGAGGGCGAGAACAGACAGGCCGTCCACGAACGTGTGCACCCTGCACTCTCCCCGGTGGTGAACGAAGGCGAGCAGATCGGCGCCCAGCGGCTCGAATTGTACGATGGGTAAGTTCTGAGATTCACGGCGAAAGAGTTCGCACAACTCTTCGGGGGAGGCGGGCATGGTCGCGGGCGACTCCAGCTCCGCGAGAGAGCGACGAAGGCGATGCTGTAGCGCCCGCGCATGTCGGGGGGCCGGACCTGTGGTGCTGCCACGTCGGCCCGACTGAGTGAGTGCAGCCGTGGCGGCCACCTGGCGGGCCAGCGACTCGAGGCTTTCTTCGATGTGACGTCGTTCCGGATGTCTGGCGGAGAGATGCGCGGGCGCCTGCCATGGGCCGCCATGCACACGCCGCTCCGCCCACGCCGAAGCGAGCGCCGCATCATTCGGCAGGCAGGCCTTGACCAGCCGACCGAACGGTTCAGCAGAACGGCGCAGGAACGCTCCTCGCTGTGCAGGCGGAAGTTGCGAGCGCACCGCATCCAGTGTCCCGGCTGCGCGTTCCCAGTGCAGCTTCGCCTCTTTGAGGCGACCACGTCGCGCCGCCAGATCGCCCAGGCGCGTCTGATAACCGGCCGACAGATGCGGCACGCTGTTCACGGCCCGATTGCGCGCCAGCCGTTGCCGGGTGCCGTGCTCCCGTGGAGACAGGTCCATCCGGAACAGATCGCAGGCCGCCTCCCACAGGGGCAGCTGGGCCAGCGCGAATTGTTTCCGCGCCGCCTGAAGCAACCGAGTCTGCTCCGGCACTGTTCCCGAGTGTGCGCGGCTGAAGAGCGCGGCGGCCCGGAAGCCGTGGTTCTGGAGCGCTGCGAATGCGGACTCGGCTTTCTTGAGCAGGGTGTCCGCCTCCGCCCGATGTCCCAGGTCGGCCAGAGCGCGTCCCAGGAACAGCTGCGACTTGGCCAGCTCGTAGCTCAGGTGCAGTCGGCCCGCCACGCGCACCGCCTCCCGCGCGGTTCGGCGCGCGTCGGCGGACAGCCCCAGGGAGAGATAGGTCTCGGCCCGATCCAAGAGGCAGAGCAGCAGCTCGCGGCGCTGCCCGCCTTCGCGGTAGACCGCTTCGCATTCGGACAGCTCGCGTAGTGCCTGATGAAAGTCGCCCTGCAGCATGTGGAGCCACGCCAGTCCATACAGGCAGCCCGTGGCATGCAGGCGGTCGCCCAGCGCCGTGAACGTTTCGCGGCCGCGGCTGTACAGGGTGCGGGCCAGGTCAAAGTCGAACAACTGCACGCGCGTATTGGCGAGGTTGTAATAACA
>DAIOGN010000141.1:0-7404 GCA_036745245.1 Candidatus Zixiibacteriota bacterium | reverse complement strand
CGCCCGGTGCTGAAGCGGGGCGGGTATCTCACGCGTGACGCGCGGTGCGTGGAGCGCAAGAAGTACGGGCAGCCGAAGGCGCGTAAGCGGTTCCAGTATTCGAAACGGTAGGCGTTCACTTCGCACACGGTCCGGGCGGCCACGGGTCTCCCTGCATTCGTGCAGGGAGCAGGTCGAATCCCACCGAGCCGTGGCGGCACAACCCGAAAGGACCACATGACTCTTCAGTTGAAAGATCTGCTGGACGCCGGCGTTCAGTTCGGCCACCAGACGCGGCGCTGGAACCCGAAGATGAAGAAGTACATCTTCGGAGCCCGCAACGGAATCTACATCATCGACCTGCAGAAGTCCCTGGGCGTGCTCCAGGCGGCCTGCGAGGAGGTGCGCGAGGTGACCGCGCGCGGCCAGTCGGTGCTCTTTGTGGGGACCAAGAAGCAGGCACGCGAAGTGATCCGTGAAGAGGCCCTGCGCACCGGGCAGTTCTTCGTGATCGATCGCTGGCTGGGCGGCATGCTCACAAACTATCAGACCATTCGCACCAGCATCAAGAAATTCAAGGATCTCGATCGCATGAAGGCCGACGGCTCCTTCGAGAAGTTCACAAAGAAGGAAGTGCTGCACTTCGAGCGCGATCTCGATCGTTACAACAAGATTCTGGGCGGGATCAAGGACATGAACCGCCTGCCCGGCATGGTGTTCGTGGTCGACTCACGTCACGAGGCCATCGCGGTGGCGGAGGCGCGTCGCCTCGGGATCCGGCTGGCCGGCATCGTCGACACGAACTCCGACCCCGACCTGCTCGATTTCCCCATCGCGGGCAACGACGACGCCATCCGGTCGATCCGCGTGATCACTCACGCCTTCGCCGACGCCATCGTGGAGGGCCAGGCGGAAGCGGGCAAGTCTGCCGCCGAACCCGAGGGCCAGGCGGGCACGGTAGACACCTACGTGTCCGATGAACCCGAACCCCTGGAGAAGGCGGTCGGCGGCTCCAAGTAGCCCCGTCCGGTAGCGGAGAAAGCAGAGCATGGCAGAGGCAGTGACCGCACAGGCCGTCAAGGAACTTCGCGACCAGACGGGCGCAGGCATGATGGACGCCAAGAAGGCGCTCGTGGAGGCCGACGGCGATGTGAGCAAGGCGGCGAAGCTGTTGCGTGAAAAAGGCATCGCCAAGGCGGCCAAGAAAGAGGGCCGCGCCACGCGCGAAGGGATCATCTTTTCGTACATCCATCCGGGTGACCGGCTGGGCGTCCTCATCGAACTCAACTGCGAGACCGATTTCGTGGCCCGTACCGAGCCCTTTCGCGGGCTGGCCAAGGAACTGGCCATGCAGGTGGCGGCGGCTTCGCCCATCGTGGTCACGCCCGAGCAGCTGCCCGAGAATCTCGTGGAGATCGAGCGCGAGGTGTATCGCCAGCAGGCCAGAAACGAGGGCAAGCCCGACGCCGTGGTGGAGAAGATCGTGGAAGGGAAGGTCAAGAAATACCAGCAGGACGTGTGTCTTCTGCTTCAGCCCTACATCAAAGACCAGGATCGCACCGTGGCCGACCTCGTGACAGAGACCGTGGCCAAGCTCGGCGAAAACATTACCGTGAAGCGGTTCTCCCGGTTCCGGCTGGGTGAGGACGGGGTGTAGCTTTGTCATGACCGGTGACCGGCCCGCCTTCCGGCGCATTCTGCTCAAGCTGTCCGGCGAGGCCCTCATGGGTGACGAGAAGTTCGGGTTGTCGCCTGTCACCGTGGGCGAAATCTGTTCGGAAATCAAAGGCATCCGCGACCTGGGCGTGCAGGTGGCCATCGTCGTGGGCGGAGGCAACATCTTCAGGGGCCTTCGACAGTCCAGCTCCACCGGGGTGCATCGCGTTACGGGCGACACGATGGGCATGCTCGCCACGGTCATTAACGCACTGGCCCTTCAGGACACGCTCGAAGGCCTGAACGTGCACACGCGCGTGACCACCGCCATCCGCATGGAAGCCGTCGCCGAGCCGTACATCCGGCGTCGCGCCATCCGACACCTCGAAAAGGGTCGCGTGGTGATCTTCGCGGCGGGCACGGGCCATCCGTTCTTCACCACCGACACGGCGGCCGCCCTGCGCGCTTCCGAAATGGAGGCGGACGTCATTCTCAAGGCCACGCGCGTGGACGGCGTCTTCAGCGCCGACCCCGAGCTGGAACCGTCGGCAGAGAAATTCGATTCCCTCACCTATCTCCAGGTGCTGAGTCAGGATCTCAAGGTCATGGATGCCACGGCCACGTCCCTGTGCAAGGACACCGACATTCCCATCATCGTGTTCGACCTGCGGAAGCGGGGCAATCTCCTGCGTGTGGTGTGCGGCGAGCACATCGGCACGCGGGTCTCTTCGGGGGTACGCCATGTCTGACGTGATGACCCGTCTTCAGAAGGAGTGCGACGACACGCTCGAGGCGATTCGCAACGAGCTGGCGCACATCCGCACCGGACGCGCCACCGCGCAGCTGCTCGACGGCATTCGTGTGGACTACTACGGCAGTTCCGTGCCGCTTCACCAGGTGGCCACGATCAACGTGCCGGAGTCCCGGCTGATCACCATTCAGCCCTGGGAGAAAAACCTCCTCACCGAGATCTCTCGTGCGATTCAGAAGTCGGAGCTGGGACTGAACCCGTCGTCCGACGGGCAGATCCTCCGCCTCCCGATCCCGCCGCTCACGGAGGAGCGCCGACGCGATCTGGTGAAAATCGTGAAGAAGATCGGCGAAGAGGGCAAGATCTCCCTGCGCAATCACCGCCGCGACGCCAACGAGGCGCTGAAGAAGGCGGAAAAGGCGAGGACGATCACCGAGGACGACCACCGCAAGCAGAGCGAACGCGTCCAGAAGGTCACCGACGACTTCAGCCACAAGATCGACGAACTTGTCACCCGGAAAGACGCTGAAGTCATGGAGGTCTGACGGCTGCGCCGCAGCCGGGCCCGCCTCCTTCCTGCGTTAAAAACCGCTTCCCCGCGACCTCTGCACGGCTTTCTTCCGTGGGCGGCCCGCGCCGTTTTTCGCCATGAGCTACTTTCGCACCCGCGTGCTCCGCAAGGGCAACCTGCCGGTCCATGTCGCCATCATCATGGATGGCAACGGCCGATGGGCGCGCCGGCGGGGCATGCCACGCACGGCCGGGCACCGCGCGGGCGTCAAGTCGGTGAAGCGCATCGTCACCGCCGCGGGCGAAGCGGGTATCAAGGTCCTCACCCTGTACACCTTCTCCGAAGAAAACTGGAGCCGTCCCAAATCGGAAATTTCCGCCATCATGCAGCTTCTGTACGAAACGACGAAGCGGGAGCTGCGGGAACTTCTGGCCAGGAACGTGAAGCTCATCGCCACCGGGCACATCGACGCGCTCTCGCCCAGGCGGCGTGAGGCGCTCCTCGAGGCGATCGAGCAGACGCGGGACAACACCGGCATCGTGCTGAATCTGGCCCTGTCCTACAGCGGTCGCACGGAGATCCTCGACGCCTGCCGGGCTCTGGCGCAGCTGGTCCAGGCGGGGAAGCTCGACCCTGCACAGTTCTCCGAAGCCGACCTGCGCTCTCATCTCTACACGAACGGGCTGCCCGATCCGGATCTGCTCATCCGCACGTCCGGGGAAATGCGGCTGTCCAACTTCCTGTTGTGGCAGACCGCCTACACGGAGCTGTACGTCACCGACGTGCTCTGGCCCGACTTCTCGGAGGAGGACTTCTTCCGCGCCATCTGGGAGTACCAGAGCCGCGAACGCCGGTTTGGCGGCGTGGCCGGCCGGTCTTGACGACGTACTCAAGCCGCGTGGCCGTGGCCCTCGTCGGCATCCCGCTTCTGCTTCTGTCCACGGTGCTGGGGGGGTGGGCCCTGGCCGTCGTGGTGGCCGCGGCGGGTGCGTTGGGCGTGCGCGAGGGATTCCGCCTCCTGTCGGGGTCGACGTATCACCCTGTGACCCTCCCCGTGTACCTGTTCGCGTTGTGGGCGCCCGCCTCGGCCGTGCTGCATTGGCCGCTTTCGTTTCAGGTGTCGCTGGGCCTCTGCTCCGTGGCGGTGGGAGTGTTGGCCTTGAGGAGCGAGCCCGTGGCCGGTCGCGATCTTGCCATCTGGTCCCTCGCTCTTCTTGTGTATCCGGTGAGCCTGTTCCAACCGTTGCTCTGGATCCGCTTGGAGTCCGGAGTCACCGAGCTTTTGTACCTGTTCGCCCTGGTGTGGGCGGGCGACACCGCGGCCTATGAAGGCGGCAGCCGCATGGGAAAACGAAAACTCGCGAGCCGACTGAGCCCGGGGAAGACCGTGGAGGGAGCAGTGTGGGCGCTGGGCGCATCCGTGGTGGTGGCGATTCTGGCCATCGTGGTGTGGCCCGACACGCGGGGAAGCGTGTGGTACGTCACGGCCGCGGTGGTGGTGTGGTTCCTGAGCGTCACCGGGGATCTGTTCGAGTCTCTGCTCAAGCGCGCCGCCGGGCGGAAGGACTCGGGTCAATTGCTCTCGGCGCACGGCGGTGTGCTCGATCGCTTCGACTCGCTTCTGTGGGCGGGAGCCGGGTTGTACGCGCTGACGTTCTGGCGACCTCCGGTGTGACGTGGCGCGCGTTTGACGGCGTGTTCTTCCTGCGTCCGCTGCTTCTGGTTCCGGTGTGGACGATCTACCTTCTGGGCACGGGCCGGCCCCGCCACATCTGGCCCGTTGAGTTTTCGTTGTGGCTCGGACTGGGCGCCATCACGGCGGCCTGTGCGGCCGCTTTCGTGCTCAATCAGGCCTTCGACGTCGAAGGGGATCGCCACAATCGCAAGTGTCAGTTTATCGCGTCGGGAGCCATTTCCCGGCGGGCGGCCTTTGGGGTGGTTGCGCTTCTATGTGCCGTAGCCCTCGGCGCGTGCTTCATCCGCTCCGAGCTGGCGCTTCCCGTAGGCAGTGTGCTCGTCCTGGGATTTTTGTATTCGGCGCCGCCCTGGAGCTGGAAGGATCGTCCTTATCTTGCTCTGCTCTCGAACCTTCTCGCTCATGGCGTCGCGGTGTTTGTGTGCGGGAAACTGGCCGCGGGGTCCTCACTCGTTGCCGCCATCGCGCCGTCCTTCCCCTACGCATTCGGTGTGGCGGCGGTCTATCTGCTCACCACGCTTCCCGACCGTGACGGAGACCTTGTGCATGGCAAGCGCACGCTGGCCGTCACACTTGGACCTGAGCGAGCTGCGCGCTGGGCATTCGGCTGGTACCTCTCGGCGCTGCTTCTGGCCCTGTATCAGGTCGACGTTCTGTTTCTCTGCGGCGTCCTGCCGTCGGCCGTCTGGTTCTGGAAGGCGGGCCGCGGTGACCTCAAAGTGGCTTCAAAGGCCGCTCGCGCTTCGGTGCTCGGGCTGTCGGCCGCTGCCGTGATCCTGCATCCGTGGTACGCGCTCGTGCTCGCCCTGGGCTGGGTTGCGACCCGGACCTATTATCAGAAGCGCTGGCACCTCACGTATCCATAGAGTACACGGGGCGCACATGGGGACCAGGCGCGCCTGAACGGAACGTGGAGACGTGCCGATATTCACGGTGAGTGAACCTCGTCGTCCGTTGTGCCCTCGCCCTGGCGGCGGCAGCGCTGCTCGCCTGCTCGACCGCTCCTCCCAAATCGCGTGCCGGAACGGCTGGGTCCTCCTCTCCACGACTGCAGGCAGACAACGACGTGGAGCGACGCTGGCTCGGCATTTGTGAGGACGTGGAGGGGCGGCCGTATCGCAAGGGCGGCGTGGACCGCAACGGATTCGACTGCTCCGGCCTGGTTCAATACGCGTATCGACGCTATGACGGCCGCGCCCTTCCGCGCACCACGCGTGATTTGTATCGAGCGGGGAAGCCGGTGGCCAAAGTGAAGACCGGCGATCTTCTGTTCTATGGCACACCCGAGGGTCGGCCCACGCACGTGGGCATCTACCTCTGGGCGCACTGGTTTCTTCACGCCGGGAACGACGGAGTGACTCTCTCCTCTACGCGCGAACGCTACTACGCCGACCGGTATCTCGGAGCGCGCCGCCTGCCCTAGTGTCGTGTCCCGGAGATTCCTTGAATTTCTCGTGGCCCTCGTGGAGCCTGACTTCGTTGTGACTCCTCACCGTATTTCTTTGATACGCTTCGTCGTCACGCCTCGTCAGACCCCGCGATGCCTCACGAGACGTATGCAAGTTATCTCCGGGACACGACACTAGCGTCAGGCCCGGCTTGCGCCCTCTCCCGCTTTTTACTACCACGCCTCCCGAAGGCGGCCATCCCGCCGCCCGAAGAGGAGACGGTGCCCATGGAATTCAGTTTTGCCACGCTGGGGGAAGACCTCTGGCAGGCGTTGCATGCGTGGCTGGTGAGCCACGGAGTACGGACGGTGTTCATCATCCTGACCGTCCTTCTGGCGCTCCGACTGACGCGCGCCATCGCCCATCGTATCGTGAATGCGGCCTCGGATCATGATGAAACCACCACCACCGAACGCGAAAAGCGCGCGGCCACCCTGTCGCAGGTGATCAACACCCTCTCGCGCATGGCCATTCTCCTTCTGGCCGGCCTCATGATCGCGCGCGAACTGGGCGTGGACATCGCGCCGCTGCTCGCGGGCGCGGGCGTGGTGGGCCTCGCCATCGGCTTCGGCGCCCAGAGCCTGGTAAAGGATTTCGTGAGCGGCTTCTTTCTGCTCATCGAGGACCAGGTTCGCGTGGGCGATGTGGTGGAAGTGGCGGGCCAGACCGGACAGGTGGAACGCGTGACCCTGCGCACCACGGTGTTGCGGGATGCCGCCGGCACGCTGCACGTGGTGCCGAACGGACAGGTGTCCACGCTCTCCAACTTCTCCTACGGCTGGTCGAGGGCAAAAATCGAGGTGGGGGTGTCGTACAACGAAGATCCGGACCGCGTGTTCGCCGTGTTGAAGCGTGTGGCCTCGGAATTGCGCGCCGACCCTGAGCTGGGGCGCCACATCACGGCAGATCTCGAACTCCTGGGGGTGGACGCCTTCTCCGACTCGGCCCTGGTCGTCAAGGCGCTGCTCAAGACCGAGCCCCTCAAGCAGTGGATCGTGGAGCGGGAATTCCGACTGCGACTCAAGCGGGCCTTCGACGCGGAGGACATCGAGATCCCGTTGCCGCAACGGGTCGTGTATCACAGGGTCGAGGAGCCGCTGGCCGTGGTGGCCGGCAGCGAGCCGCGCGGTCGGGCAGGCAAGTACCGCTGGAGCACCCTCGAGGCGAGTGCAGCCCGCCCGGGACAGGCTTGACGTCCCCATGCCAACGGTGCAGGGACTCACGCGGGCCGGTGCGAGGCAAACCTTGACACTTCCGGCCGGCGTGTTTAGCTTTCCGGTCGTGGAGCCGACGACACTTCCGGACTCGGAGTTGCGGGCCCTCATCTCGCTCCTCGACGACGAGGACGACTTCACACGACAGG
>DAIOGN010000140.1:0-7458 GCA_036745245.1 Candidatus Zixiibacteriota bacterium | reverse complement strand
TAGCCGTCGTCTGACACGCGCGGCCGCACGAGGAGTTTGATCCCGGTTTCGATGTACTGATACGTGACGACATCCTGAATCACGGCCCCTTCGGAGAGCCGGTTGATGGTCTGCACAGGATTTGTGGTGGTCACGCGGATTTCCGCGGTTTCGTTGTCCATCACGGCGACCTTGGGCTGCGAGAGAATCTTGCCCATGTTGTTTTCCACGAGATAGTGGATCACGGCGCTCACTTCGGTGATGCCGAGCGTGCCCCAGGAGTACGCCCCGGAGTTCAGATCGTTGAGATAGCTGAAGCTGCGCTGGTTGACATCGGGATCCTCGCTGCCGGACTGGCCCAGATCGGCCTGCCCGACACCCACTTCCACCTGCGTCATCCATTCCACCCCGAGCTGGCGCAGATCATTGGTGCGTGCCTCGATGAACTGCACCTCGATCTCCACCTGCTGCTGCGGCACGTCGATCGCCAGAAGCCAGGCTTCGAGTTCGTTGAGCACGTGCGGGTAGTCGCGGAAGATGATCACCGGCTGGGCTCCCTCCTGACCCTGGGTGCCCACGAGCGCGGCGGCCGCTTCTCCCGATTGCTGAATGAGCGGGACGGCCCGGCCTTCACTCGACAACAGTGCGCGCGTTGCGTCGAGAATGCTTTCAGGCCGGAGATGTCGCAGGCGGAAGGCCAGCGTGGCCATCCCCACGCGCGACCCTTCGGTCCGGGGTGCGATCACCACCACTTCGCCGGCCGTGAAGTATGACACGTCGCGTCCTTCGGTAAGGGCCGACAGTGCCTCACGGAACGTGACATCGGCGAGATGGATCGTGATGTCGCCGTCCACTCCAGGCGACACCACCACGTTGAGGCCCACCTGCAGGGCCAGAAGGCTGAACGCGGCGCCCAGGGGTGTGGACTCGGCGTCGAGGGACACCGTGGCATCGGCATGCGGAAGGTCGGCCGTCGTGCTGCGATAGAGCACTTCGGTGCGAGCCGGTCCGGCGATACACAGAACGACGAGACAGAGTGCGGTTGGGATTCTCATAACGTCAGTGTTACCTCCACTCCCTGGTCGTCGAGATAGACCATCGAGCTTTCGATGCGGGTTACGCGCCGGCCGGCCACGGAGTCGCCCTCGCGAACGATGGTTCCGTTGATGATGGCATAACGCTTGTCCGGTCTCACGACGATGGCGGAGAGTTTCAGGGCGCTTTTTCGTACCACCGCGCCGGGCGAGACGGACACAGCGCGCGTCAGGCGCCATGGGCGGTTGAAGGGATCGCTCCCCCAGGAGGCCTGGACCGGCGCCGGGTGTTCCGACGGCGACAGGATGGGAGTCGTCGGTGGAGCGCCGGTGGTCACGACGACGGCCGGTGGAGTCGCGTTCTGCGTCGGCCGGTCTTCGGTGGTGAATACGTGGCGATAGGTCCACGCTCCCCAGGCCAGACTCACCATGAAGAACATCCCGAAAATCTGTTCGCGCCGTGAAGGAGTCCTCATGAGCGGGTCTCCAGGACGTCCGTAGGCGGCAGGAGAAACATGCGGATCTCCGCCTTGGCCTGCACCCCCGACACGAGGGGATCGACCGTCATGGACAGGGAAGTCCACCGGTAGAAATCTGCGCGGGACTCGGATTGGGCGAGGAAGTGCGCCACATCCGCAAAGGAGCCCCGGCACTCAAACACCACCGGCAGCACGGCCAGATCCAGGCGCGCCAGGCTGTCGCCTCCGAGGTCCAGTTGAATCAACACCGGCACGGACGGATTGAGAATCCACATCTGAAGTCGGGCCGTCTCCGCGCGTGCGCGAAGTTCACTCATCACGCGGTCCACCTCATCCGTGCCCAGAAGTTCCGACTTGAATCGTCGCAGCCTGGCCTGGAGTGCGTCCAGGTCCGTGCGCTGTTTTGGCAGGCTCTCGATCTGGGCAATCTGCGCTTCCAGTTCGCCGGCCAGGCGCTGGGAGCGCACCGACTGTTCCCGCGCCGTGCGGTTGAAGGGCCAGAAGGCGAAGATCATGACGCCCAGGGCCGCGCCCACGTAGACGGCCACCGTCCACCACCGTCTCAGCCGGAACCACCTCATGGCGTGCGATCCTCCAGGGGCGCCCGAAGGCGGACCTGAAACACGAGTTGCTCGTAGTCACTGCGGCGCGTGCTCGCGTACTGCTTCAACTCCACGTGGTGGAAGGTCCCCGACCTGGAGATGCGATCGATGAAGTGGGCCAGTAGCACTTCGTTCTGATCGTGCGATGAGCGCACTTCGCCCTGCAGTTCGAGCTCCGTCCAGCCGGAATCGACGGGTCGCATGGCGATCCGGTCGAGCGCGATCTCGGCGGGCGTTTCACGCGAGAACCATTGCAGAATCGATTCGGCGCGCGCGTCGCGGCGGGCCAGCGCGGCGAGCCAGCGCTGGTGAGCGGCAAGATTCGTCCGAACCACGGGGCCGCCCAGAGCGTTGAATTGTGCCGTGGTTTCCTGAAGGCGAGCTTCCAGGAGGTCGGCGCGCTCCGTGGCCAGATCCCCGCGATAATACTCGGCCCCAGATAAGAGAAGACTCACCGCCAACAGGGTGCCGGTGCCACTGCGCCAGAGGAGCGAGCGAAATTCGGCGTCCTGCTCGCGCACATAGTCCGCCGGCAGCAGGTTCGCCACGCTGTGGGGAAGCAGACTGTAGCCGTACGCGCTGGCCCAGCGCGACGGATTCAGCATGTCCTCCCTGGATGCGGGCGGCTGGCCCGGCGCATGATTCAGCGGATCAAAGAGCTCCACCGGCGTTTCGAGGAAGTCGCCGAGATGGCGCGTGATGCCCGGGATCTGCGACCCGCCGCCCAACAGGAGGAAGCGGTTGATGCGCACGCCGCCGGACTGCGCCGAGAAATACTCCAGGGTGTTCTGGATTTCGAGGAGGAGCTTTTCCGTGGCCTCGCGGATCTGACGCGACGTTTCCTGCACCGGCGGGGCGTCCTCCGGATGGACGACACAGCCCTGCTCAAACAGGAGTCTGCCGGCCTGCAGGAATTCGCCTTCGCGTCCGGCGCGCCCCCGCAGGAGTTCCTGTGCCAGGGTTTCTTCGACGTCACTCACCCCGAGATCGATTTCGCGATAGAACTCGAGCTGTGCGCCGCGATACACGGCGAACAGGCAGCGTTCGGCGCCCAGGTCGAGCACACAGCAGCTCTCGCCGGGCGCGCCGTGTGTGCTGGCCGAGAGCATGCGACCCAGCCCGAAGGCGGGCAACGTGACGGCGATGGGCTTGATCTCCGCTTCCGCCAGAAGATACAGGAGATCGTCCACCACTCTCCGGATCGCTGCCGATACGACGGCGCGAACCGGCTGGCCGTTGCCGCTTTTCAGATAGGTGATGGCGACGTGGGCGTCTTCGAGAGGGAACGGGATTTTCTTCTGGGCCTGCCAGAGCACCGCCTTCCGCAGTTCGCGGCGAGGCATGCGTGGAACTTCGACCGTCCGCACGATCGTGCCCTGGCCGCTCACGCCCACGATCCACCGTTCGGATCCCCTCGGCACGTTGTCGCGTACGGTCAGGAGTGCCGCCACCTGCGCGCGGAGCTTCCCGAGCTGACCGACGCCCTCCTGCACCACAGGCACCGCGCCGGCCGAAAGCAGATGCGGGGTGCCTGCGCCATGGCGCGTTACGGCGTACTTGAGCCAGTTGGACCCCACGTCGAGACCGACGTGGTCATGAATCAACAGCTTGAACGGGTACCGGCTGTACAAGCCGCCGAGCGGATCGGAGCGGCGCCAGTGCCAGCTCTCCTGCAAAGACGGAAGGTCGGGCAGCCCCTGCGACCGGGATCCGGTCGTTGTGGGGACCGCCTCCTGGGTTCCGGGGACCGCGACTCTGGGCCCGGCTGGATTGGACATGTCACGGCACCGAGAAATTCACCGACGAGCCGTCGGAGAAGGAAATCGTGAAACTCGTTCCCTGCACGTTCGCGTTGCCGCAGTTCCCGGAGGAGCACTGCTTGAATGTTCTGTACTCGAAGGCCAGGGTCTGGCCGTTATTGACGGTGACGGTGGTGAAGACTTTGGTCTCTCCGCTGGCTCCGCGCGGGTTCAAGTCGTTGAAGACCTGATTGCCGCCGATGAGGATCTGCTGGAAGTAGATGGCAGGCGCATAGGTGGCCACGATCGACGTGATGTTGATGCCGGCACCCGAGTTGTTCACCACCTGGAAGGTCATATGGTGGTTGCCGCCCGATGTGGCTGCACTGCCGGCCACGTAGGTGAGTCCGCCGGGCCCACCGCCCCCGGGACCTCCGCCCGAAGGCGACCAGAGATCGCCCGGCAGACGCACGTTCACCACGGCGCTGGCCGAGGGAAGCACCGAGACGTACTTCACGACCGTGTCCGTCTGGTAAATGGCCCGCAGCAGATGATTTCCCACGGGCACGTTGCCCGAAAAGCTGAACGATCCGCCCGGGCTCGGATTGGTGGTGACCGTGGTGGTGCCTCCCGTGCCATTGGGGCGCACCAGCGCGACGGTCACAGACGTGCTGGAATCGCCGGGCACATTGTCGAGCCCGTCGGTGACGGTGCCCACCACGCTGTTCTGAAGCAGGGAGGACGTCGACGGGGCGATCTGCTTGGTGACGGAGGACCCCGATCCGCTGGAGGAGACGGCGATGCCCGTGAAGCTGTAGTTTACGCCCCAGGCATCCTGCTTATAGTCGTTCGGATTCTGCTGGAAGTCGTTCCCAAGGTACGGACCCTGCCACGTGGTGTACCCTCCCGGATTGGTCACGAGCGCGTCGAGGCTGCCCGGCAGGGCGCCCACGTCACCCACGTACCCGAAGTCCGAGCGCACCCCCCCCGACGTGAGATTCGGATCGCCCACCACGGCCGTGGCAATGCGATCCATTTCCTCGCGCGTGGCGTCGAATCGCGATTGCTCCACCGCTCCAGTGAACTTCTGCGCCGCCACCGACGCCAGAATGCCCATGATGAGCACCACGAGCACCACCTCGATGAGCGAAAAACCGTGTTCGCCCGGTCGGGAACGGCAGGGCCGCGTCACGGGGTGTGTGTTGACGCGATCGGTCGGTCGATCAGAACGACAGGACAAGGTCAGACGCTCCCCCCGTGGACGTGAGTGTTCGTGTCGCCGCGCTGTACACGTACGCGGAATCCCAGGCATCCAACAGATACTCCCCCCCGGCCGAATCGATGTAGGGCCCGTTCCAGCCGAGAGACAGAAACGCGTTCCACGCAGGAACCGTGTCCGGCTTCGCCGCCAGATCGGCGAGACGATTCGGCGGATGTCCTACGTCGATCTCGAACCCGCCCCGCGCATGGCCGCGCTCATCCGGTGAGCCGAGAATGGCCGACTTCAGCCGTTGCATCTCGGCCCGGGTCGCTGCCTGCCGGGCCGAGTCGCTCATGCCGCCCATGCGCGGGATCGCCACCGCGGCCAGGATGCCCAGCACGGCGATGACGATCACCAGTTCGATCAGCGTGAATCCGCTGTACCCGCGATCTACCAGTTGCTTTCTCCCACGGTGGCTGTATTGGGCCAGATTTCGCCTGTGACGGCGTTGTAGGCCCAGCCGCCACGCGTGCCCACCGTGGTGCCCTTGGTGACGCCGGTGACGATGGAATCGGCCGCCGAATCCGGATGCTGATACGGATTGCCCGGGATCGACTGCTCCATCACCACGCCCGCCGTGGCCAGCTGGTTGAGCGTGGGCCACGAGGCCGTACCGGTGGTGACGGCCTGGTTGGCGTAAAAGATGGTCACGCCCGAACGCAGGCCGCCCAGCGCACCGCGCGCCGCCGCTTCCTTCGATTCGGAGGTGATGTTGGCATACTTGGGGATGGCCACTGCGGCCAGGATGCCGAGCACGGCGATGATGATCACCAGCTCGATCAGCGTGAAACCTGCCTGACGAAACGTACGCATGCTACCTCTCCTTCTGGGTTGCTGCTTCTTACCGTTGCTTGAATACTGAAATCAGATTCCACATGGGCAAAAGCACCGCGAGCGCCATGAGGAGAACCAGTCCCGACAGCCCGAAAATCAGAAACGGCTCGAGCACGTGCGTGAGCCGGCGCGACGAGTACTTCACTTCGCGATCGTAGTGCGCGGCCAGCTCGGAGAGCATGCGGCCGAGCGCGCCCGTCTCAAGACCCACGCGCATCATCTGCACGGCCAGAGGCGGAAACACGCCGCCCTCTTCCAGTTGATCCATGGCTTCCTTGCCGCGGCGGAAGTTCTCCGCGATTTTCATGATTTCGCCCGCGATGATCCGGTTGCCCACGCTCTGGGCCACGACGGCCAGCGACTCGATCATCGGCAGGCCCGCCTCGAACAGAATCGCGAGCAGGTGCGCGAAGCGCGCGATCGCCACTTTCAGGAAGAGCGGTCCCAGCGCGGGCAGCCTCAGCAGTTGTCTGTCTTTCCATTCGATGCCACGATCCGTTTTGAGCCATCGATAACAACCAAACCCGATCCCTGCGCACAGCGGCAGGACCCACCACCAGCCGGCGGAAAGCGCCTTGCTGGTGTAGATCAGAATCCGCGTCGCCAGCGGGAGTTCGGCGCCGAACTTGCCGTACACTGCGGCGAAACGCGGAATGACGAACGTCACCACCAGCACGAAGGCGGCCGCCAGCGCGCCCACCACCATGAGGGGGTAGCGCACGGCGCCCTGCACTTCTTCGCGGGTCGTCATCTCCCTTTCCATGAATTCGGCTGATTTCATGAGGACTTCATCCAGTTTCCCCGACGCCTCGCCCGACTTGACAGATTGCACGAAGACTTCGCCGAAGGCCTTCGGGTGCTCGTTCATGGCCTCCCAGATCGGGACGCCGCTCTCCACCTGCTTGTGCACGTCCAGGAGCACCACCCGGAAGCGTGGATCGGACTCCTGTTCCGCCAGAAGCGCCAGAGCGCGCAGAATGGGGATCCCCGAGGCGTAGAGCGTGGCGAGCTTGCGCGTGAAGAGGATGCGTGTTTCGAGGGACGGTCCCCGGGACCAGAGGCCCCTGAACGATTCGGCGACAGAGGGCTTCGTCTTGTCCACTTCGATGGGGATGAGCTGACGCTCGTCGAGGTAGCGGAGAACGCCCTCCCGGTCGCTGGAGCGCATCTGGCCGGACACCAGCCCTCCATGGGTGTCACGGGCACGGTACGTGAATGTGTCCGGCACCTGCTACTCGCTCCCCGGGCTGTCCCAATCCTGTGCCACGCGCGACACTTCGTGCAGGCTGGTGATGCCCAGTTTCGCCTTGGCCAGACCTTCTTCCTTGAGCGGGATCATCCCGTTGGCCGTGGCCATGCGACGCACCTCGTCGGTGGTGGCGGCTTTCATCACGAGGCTGCGCAAGGATCCGCTCATGACCATGAGTTCGAAGAGGCCCGTGCGGCCGGTGTAGCCGTCGGTGCCGCAGTGACGGCACCCGGCGGGCTCGAAAAAGGGACCGTCGCTCTCTTTGAGCCCCAGCGCCAGGC
>DAIOGN010000139.1:0-7776 GCA_036745245.1 Candidatus Zixiibacteriota bacterium | reverse complement strand
CTTCGGCCGCCTCTGACACGTCGCACTTCGACGCGCAGAGCCGCTCATCGAGCGATTCTCGGAATGCCTGCGGGCTCTGGGCGTGAAGGTCGAAACAGGAGAGTTCGGCGCGGCGATGGAAGTACACCTGACGAACGACGGACCCGTCACGCTCATACTGGAGCATTCCGAATGAAGGCCGGTCGCTCTGTCATTCTTGCGTCGCAGTCGCCCCGGCGTCAGTGGCTCCTGGCGGAGGCCGGCTGGGACGTGAAAGTAGTCCCCTCCTCGGCCGACGAAGTGTGGCCCGAAGAGCTATCAGTGGAGGGCGCGGCCTGTGAGCTGGCCCTGAGAAAGGCGCGACAGGTTGCGAAAGAGCACCAGGAGTGTCCGGTGCTTGGCGCAGATACCGTGGTGACACTCGCGGGCCGGGTGTTTGGCAAACCGGCTTCGCGCTCGGAAGCGCGGGAGTTGCTTCGCACGCTGTCCGGTTGCACGCATGACGTGGTCACAGGCGTTGCACTCGTGTTCGGGGAGGACGACTGGACCGGATTTGATCGCTCACGTGTGACCTTCAGGTCTCTCTCCGACTCCGACATCGAGGCCCACCTGGACGTGAACACATATCAGGACAAAGCGGGCGCCTACGGCGTGCAGGAAGACCAGGAAAGGCTCGTGGAGAAATACGAGGGCCGCTTCGACACGATCGTGGGACTGCCGCTCGACACGGTCGAGTCGCTGTGGACGCGAATGGAGGAGCGCCGTGAAGGCCTACGCTGAGCTGGGGTCGGAATTGCGCACCGCGCGAGAGAAGGCGGGACGCAGCATCTCCGAAGTCGCAAGCGAAACCGGCCTGCCCGAACGCTATGTCGTGGCGCTCGAACAGGGTGACATGGCGGACCTCCCGGATCTGTCGTACGCGCGGCTCTACCTTCAGAGCTATGCGCGGTCGCTCCGGCTGGATCCTGAGAGCATGCTGGCCGCGTGGCCTGCGACCCGTCCAAACGTGCCGGAGACCGGGCTCCGCGAGGAACCAGGAAGCCGGACGAAACCGCGGTGGCCGCTCTACGCCGCCGGCCTGTTTCTTCTTATTATAGTGGGCCTCGTACTGATGAACCGGGAGTCCACGGTTCCTCCGCCCGATCCGAGGGCTTCGCAGACTCCAGAACGCCAGCCCGCCCAGCTGCCGGGCTCGCCGCCCACGCCCGTCGCAGCCACCTCGACGGATGCGTTCACGCCAGTGGATGCGACCACGGATGACGTGTCTTCCTCACAGGAGGCGCACACAGTTTCGCCGAATCTCCTTGAGTCGCAACCCACCGCGTCGCCCTCGAATGCCGGGCGCGCGGATCTGTCCACGGCACAACCCCTCACTGACGCGGGGACGGTTCCGGTGTCGCCGTTTGTCGAGGCGGAGGACGTTCCCGTGACACTGCGCACTCTCGACGTGGTGGTGGCGGCGCAGACCTGGCTCGTGATCGAAGCCGACGGTGACACTGTGGTGGCGAGAGTGGCGCTGCGCGGCGAGAAGGTCTCTGCAGAAGCCCGATCCGATTTCAGACTCACGGTGGCCAACCCGCGAGACCTGCAGGTGCAGCTCGATGGCCGCCCGCTCGAATTGTCCATCCGCTCCAATCGCCCGCTGATTCGACATCTGCTGCCCGGAAAGGACACCCCATGACAGCCAGGCTCTCGATTCTGCAGCGTCTGCGCATGAAATGGATCGCACATGGCGCCAAGCCGCAGGCGATTCACCTGCCGGAGAATCTCACCGAGTCGCGGCGGTTTCTGTTTTGCCTGCCCCCCGACCCGCGCGCGCAGATGCTGGCGCGTGCGTTTCTCCCGCGTCTGGTGCCCATTCTGGGCGACCGTTCGGTCACCCTGCTTCTGCCCCCTTCGCGCTCCAAGACGCCGATGGTGGCCATCGGCAAGTTCGAGTCGTATCACCCCACGCCCGACGAAGTGTCGCGCGGCATGTTTCCGCGGAAGC
The DNA here is from genome assembly GCA_036745245.1 of Candidatus Zixiibacteriota bacterium. Classification (GTDB taxonomy): domain Bacteria; phylum Zixibacteria; class MSB-5A5; order JAUVRN01; family JAUVRN01; genus DAIOGN01. Next base: position 5,807 of record DAIOGN010000139.1, on the reverse strand, counting down.
GTCTGGAGGAGCGGCTTGCCGATCGCATGTTCGAAGTGGCCATCAATCTCGACGTCACGGGCCACCCGTTTCCGGCCTGCGGAGCGCTGTATTCGGGAGCGCGACTGCGCATCGGCTGCTCGCTCGCATGGGGAGCGCCGTTCGCCAACATCATTCTCACTCCGAGGCCCGACCAGGGCGCCCCGGAGCAGGGCTACTACCACTGTCTGTCCAGCTTTCTGGCGCCCATGACGCCGGAGGAGGCCCCCCTTGCATCTTAAGAAACTCTCATTGCTCGGCTTCAAGTCGTTTCCCGAACACACCGAGGTGGAGTTCGGTCCGGGCATGACAGGGATCGTCGGCCCCAACGGGTGCGGCAAGACCAACATTCTCGACGCCCTGCGCTGGGTGCTCGGCGAGCAGAGAAGTTCGGCCATGCGCGGCACGAAGATGGAGGAGGTCATTTTCAACGGCAGCCGGGACGCCAAGCCGCTTGGCATGTCGGAAGTGTCCCTCACCATCGCCAACTCGCGCGGGCTGTTGCCCACCGAGTACACCGACCTCACGATCACGCGCCGACTGTACCGCTCCGGAGAGTCGGAGTACATGATGAACCGGCAGCCGTGCCGGCTGCGTGACATCCTCGACCTGTTCGCCGGCACGGGGATGGGGGCCCACTCGTACTCCGTCATCCAGCAGGACATGATCGAAGCGGTACTCTCCGACAAACCCGAAGAGCGGCGCTTTCTCTTCGACGAGGCGGCCGGCGTCACCAAATTCAAGCACCGCAAGCGCGCGGCCCTGCGGAAACTGGAAGCCACCGACGCCGATCTGGTGCGACTCAAAGACATCGCCGCCGAAGTGCGAACGAGAGTCAACTCGCTCTCCCGCCAGTCCAACAAAGCCCGACGTTACCACGAGCTGAAGACGCAGTGGGAACAGCTTCACCTGCGCCTCGCCCGCACCGACTTTCTGGCCCTGCAGGAGCGGGTGCGCACGCAAACGGCGCGCGCCGAGAATCTGCGCGCCGACTGGGAGGCGGCGAAGGCACGTGTGGCGGCGGCCGAAGCCCAGCGCGATGCGCTGTCGGCGCAGGCGGAGGAACACGAGGAACGCGTGGAATCCTCTCGCGTGGCGCTGTCCCAGTGCGAACAGGAAGCCTCCGCGCTGGTGGCTCGCAAGGAGAAGGCGGGCGCTCTGGGTAAGTCCCTGGGCGACCGGCTCGCGGAGATGCAGTCGGAACTCGAGACGCAATCGTCTCGCAAGCGCGACCTCGAACACCGGTTGCGCGATATCGAGGCCGATCTGTACACCGCCCAGGCAGACTTCAGCCGCGCCCGCGAAATGGCGGAAGCGCTCGACACGAAGCGCAAGCAGGCGGAACACGTGTGGCAGGAAACGAAGTCGAAGCAGAGCGACGCAGAAAAACGCTACGACACGGCGTCGGGGCGTCGTCGGGATCTGGAATCTGAACTGGTGCACGCCGAGACGTCCCTCGTGACCCTGTGCGAATCCCTGGGGGATTCGGAAACGGCGGTGGCGAAGTGCCGCTCCGAACAGTCGGGCGCGGATCTGGCGCTGGTGGATCTGGAACGCCGCGAGCAGGAAGCGCACGCCGGGCTGTCGGCCGACGAACGGCGCCTGACCGAGGCGAGGACGGCGCGCGAAGAGGCGCGCACCAGGCTGCAGCAGGCGGAAGAGATCCTGGCCCAGGTGAGCACGACGGGCGCCGAAATCGAATCGCGGCGAAGCGTCCTCGAGACCTGGCTGGCCACCTACGAGGGCTACTCTGGTGCCGTGTCCGACCTGTTGTCGCGCGATCGCGCACCCGGACTCGTGGACACCGTCGCTCAGACCCTGACGCCGCGTTCGGGATACGAACTGGCCGTGGCGGCCGCCCTCGGGGAACGTGCCGAGTACATCCTGTGTTCCAGCCGGACCGCCGCCGAGTCGGCCCTGGCGCGGCTGGAGGCATCACGCGCTGGCCGCGCGACGCTTCTCATTGTGGACGCGCTCCCCGACGTCGAACCGGACGTCCCGGTCTCCGGAGGCACGCCGCTCTCGGACGGCGTGGAAGTAGATGAGCGCCTTCTGCGGTTGGCCAGATTTCTCCTCAAGGGCTTCTATCTGTGGACGGGTCCGGGTCAGCCCGACGCCGAGTCTCTCTCTCCCGACCGCACGTGGGTCACGCGCCAGGGTCGTCTGTATCGCGGAGAGGCGGAAGCCTCCGCAGGGCAGCCCAGGGCAGCGGCCCTGATTCAGAGCCGGGATGAACTCAACCGGCTGCGTCAACAGGCTCAGGAGGCCGCCCGCAACACCGAACGCGCGAGAGCCGAGGTGGGCGCGCTCGCCGGGAAACTGGAACACGTCTCGGCGGCCGTCGTGGACTGCGAGCGCACGGTACAGACTTCGTCCGAATTCTTCCGTCAGGCGAGCCTCGAAGCCGAACGTGCCCGGGCCCGCGTGGAGTCGGCGCGCGCCCACGTGGACAGGGAAGTGCAGTTGCACGCCTCCCTCCTGGAGCGGGTGGATCAGTCCCGCGCCCAGATCGCGCGACTGAAGGAGCGTCGCGGTCAGGCGGAGTCGGAATTCGCGGATCTGGAAACACAGCACCGGGAGGGTGAACAGGCCTTCGAACATTCCGAGCGCACACGCACAGAGGCCATTCTCAGGGCGGGCGACGCCCAGGTGCGCGCCGTCTCGGCGCAGGGCAAAGCGGAAGGCCTGGCGAACGACCTCGAACGCACGCGGGAAATGCGATCCGAAGTGGAGAACAGGATCGCACATCTTCTGGCTCAGATCGCGGAAGGGGGCGAAACGCGCCGCCAGCTGGCGGGAGAACTGGCCGCCTGCATTCAGGAGAGCCAGGCGGTGGAGACCCGCCGCCTCGAGCTCGAAGCAGCCTATCGGACCTTGCGCGAAGGCGGCCGCGATCTGCTCACCACGCTGCATGAACGTGAAAAGGAAGTGAAGGAGGCCCGCCGCCTAGCCGACCAGTCGGCCGGACACCATCACGATGCCGAGATGGCGTCGTCCGAAGCCCGCCTGGAAGTGACGGGGCTGGTGGATCGTACGCGCGATTCGCATGGCGTGGACATCGCGTCACGAAGTGACCTGGAGACCGTCGAAGCGGGACAACGAGGACTCCTGGCGCTCGAAGTGGAGGAACTCAGGGGCCGGCTTGACGGCATGGGTACGGTGAATCTCCTGGCCCTCGAAGAGTACGAGGAGCAGAACACGCGTCTCGAGTTTCTCGACCGGCAGCTGGCCGACCTGGAGGAGGCGCGCGGCACGCTGCTCGACACGATCCAGCGCATCAACGTCACGGCGCGGACGCAATTCGAAGAGACGTTCCGGCTGGTGGAAGCCAATTTCTCGAGCCTGTTCGAGCAGTTGTTCGAAGGGGGCCAGGCGAAGGTGTTCCTCGACACCCCCGACGATCCGCTCGAGTCCGCCATCTCCGTGACGGCCCGGCCGCGCGGAAAGAAGCCGGTGACCATTCTGCAGCTGTCGGGTGGAGAGCGGGCGCTCACGGCGATCGCACTCTTGTTCTCGCTGTACATGGTGAAGCCGTCGCCGTTCTGCATCCTGGATGAAATCGATGCGCCGCTCGACGATGCCAACATCGGACGCTTCCTCTCGCTGTTGGCGCGATTCGCCGGCAACACGCAGTTCATCATCATCACGCACAACAAGATGACCATGGAGGCCGTCGACGTGCTGTACGGGGTCACCATGCAGACGCCCGGCATCTCCCGTGTGGTCTCGGTGCGCCTGAATGAGGCGCTCGAGCCTGAGGGAAGCCCCGCTTGAGCTTTTCGTTTCAGCGCCTCCTGAAGGGCCTCGAACGCACTCAGGTCCAGTGGGTGGAGCGCGTAAAACAGGTGCTGTCCGGCCGCACGGGGCTCGATTCCGAGACGGTGTCCGCGCTGGAGGAGAGCCTCCTGGCAGGAGACGTCGGAGTGGACCTGACAACGGATCTCCTCGAGCGTCTCAAAAAGGAGGGGATCGGCGGTGACGGAGATGCCGTGCTGGCCCGTCTCCAGGAGATGCTGGCCCAGCGGCTCGCCCCACAGGCCACCCCGGCGGGTGCACTCCCCCGGCCGCACGTCACGGTGCTGGTGGGAGTCAATGGAACCGGCAAGACCACCACCACAGGCAAGCTGGCGGCACGCTACGTCGCAAGCGGACAACGCGTCCTGGTGGCCGGCTGTGACACGTTTCGCGCGGCGGCGCTCGATCAACTCAAATGGTGGTGCGATCGCGCGGGCGCCGACGTGGTGCTGGGCCGTCCCGAAGGGGACCCCTCGGCCGTGGCCTTCGACGCTGTGAGCCGCGCCGTGGCGAAAGGGTTCGACCGGGTTCTCGTGGACACGGCGGGCCGCCTGCACACGCGCACGGGTCTCATGGCCGAGCTGGAGAAATTACAGCGTGTCATTCGCCGGGTCGTGCCCGAGGCGCCCCACGAGGTGCTCCTGGTGCTCGATGCCACCACAGGACAGAACGGTCTGGCCCAGGCACGGGAATTCCATCGCACGCTGCAGCTGTCGGGTGTGGTGCTCACCAAGCTCGACGGCACGGCGAAGGGCGGTATTGTGTTCGCCATTCGTGACGCCCTGCAGGTGCCGGTGCGTTACGTGGGACTCGGGGAAGGGGCGGACGATCTCGACGATTTCGATCCACACCTGTTCGTGAAGGCGTTGTTTTCGGGCCGCCCGGTGGGCGGACCCGTCGCCGCGGGCGGGGCATAACTTTGGAACGGGCGTGACTCACACAGGAGCCCTGGAGGGCGAGGATGTTGCAGATTCGACTGTTGTACATTGGTAAGACGAAGTTCCGCTGGGTGCAGACGGGCGTACAGCACTACCAGAAAGAGATCAAGCCCTTCGCGAAGTTCGATCTTCACGAGGTGAAGGCTGTCTCGGGCCGTTACCCCGACGCGGAGCTGATGCGACGCGAGGCCATGCGGTTCAAGGGCAACATCGATCGCAGCGAAACCGTGGTGTGCCTCGACCGTGGGGGACAACGGTTCACGTCGGAGGCGTTTGCCCGATGGCTGTCGAGCCAGCAGGAGCGTGGCTCGAGCCTGGCGTTCGTGATCGGTGGCACCTACGGGCTCGATCCGGAATTCAAGCGCAAGTCGCAGGCGACCATGTCCATGTCCGCCATGACCTTCCCGCACGACCTGGTGCGCCTCTTCTTCACGGAGCAGTTGTTTCGCGCACTGGCCATTCTGAATGGTCACCCGTATCACAAGAAGACGCCCACCAGCACGAAGCGCTGAAGGGACAGGGGAAAGCTTACCTCAGGCTAGGGGGCACCGGCCGGGGCCGCGCCTCCGCGCGCCGCTGTGATGCGGAGCGCGGAGGGGGCGTGGTTCAATCGGTGCGACTCCGGTCGTCGGCCGTCAGGCCGCAGTGCCGGAGAGCAGGCGGGCGCTGAGATTGATCTTGGCGCCGGTCAGCAGCTTGGAGATGGGGCAACCCGACTTGGTGGCCTCTGAAACCTCCGCGAACTTCTTTTCGTCCACGCCCGGCACATCGGCCTCGACGTCGAGATCGATGTGCGTGATGGCGAATCCGGAGTCCACCTTGTCGAGGTGCACCGACGCTTTGGTCGCGATTCGCGTGGCCTTGAAGCCCGCACGCTCGAGACCGGCCGACAGGGCCATGGAGTAGCAGGCGGCGTGCGCAGCCGCTACGAGCTCCTCGGGGTTGGTTTGCGGTCCCGATTCAAAACGGGAGACAAAATTGTAGGGCCCTTCATAGGCACCGCTCTGGGTGCGAAGGGTCCCTGAGCCCTCTTTCAGCGTGCCCTTCCAAACAGCC
>DAIOGN010000138.1:0-7805 GCA_036745245.1 Candidatus Zixiibacteriota bacterium | reverse complement strand
GCTGGCGCGAGGCGCAGCCCAACTCAACCTGGGTCGCGAGCTGGATTCCGTGTGGGCTCACTTCTCGGTGGGATCCGCCCAGCTCACGGTGCGTATGCCGGCGGAAGCGGGACTCCGGCTGGCGGGAAATGAATTGCCCGACGAGATGAGTGCCGGCGACGTCACGCTCACGCGCAGCGATTCCGGCCTGGAGACGCCGGGGTTCTCGAAGGCCCGCATGCGTTTCATCTTCGACCTCGAAGCGCCCGTCGGCGATCTGAAAATCGAGACGTACTAGAATTGCGGCGCCCGCCCCACGGGCGCTATTACGCGAAGTGCTGTTCCAGGGCCCGCGTGGCTGCGGGCAGGATGTCATCCCACCTCGACGTCGGCGCTTTGTTCACGCTGACGAAATCCGCGGTCATGAATACGTACACCACGCCCGGGATCGCAAACAGGGTCCGGGCGAGGGGATCCGCTTCGGCCTCGACGGCCGACCGGAAGGTCCTGGGCGACCCCGACGTGGTGGGCACTCCCACGGTGAACTTCATGGCGTTCGGGTTGGGCGTGGGCTGAGCGTCTACAACGGTCATCTTCAAGGTCCTCTTCGGGCCCGCACCTGAATAGCGCGGGGCTGGCTCTCCGGTGCTACCACGAGGGCGAGCTTGAGGCAACTCCGAATCGTGCGCACGGTCCATTCAGTGGCCTCCCGGCGGACGCGAACCCTTACGGCTTGACCCTGCTGCCTTCCGCCTCTACAAGAGCCTCGAATATGAGGACGGATTGGTCGGGATCGGGAATAGCAGGGGCGGCAGAACTGTCTGAACCTCGGAAGCAGGGTGCCCCACCCCGCTCGCTCGCTTCCATCCCCGCAGGAGAATGGTGGTTCTTGTACCTGGGCGAAGGAGACGCCGCGTGGAACATGGCCGTGGATGAATGGCTGCTCTCCACGGCGGCAAAGCGGCCGCCCGTACTGCGGTTGTATGGGTGGAAACGCCCCGCGGTGTCCCTGGGCCGCAACGAAAAGTGGCGTGACGTGGTGCATCTCGAGCGTCTGGCCGAGCACGGAGTGAGTCTGGTCCGACGCCCCACCGGCGGGCGGGCTGTGCTTCACGATCAGGAGATCACATACAGTGTAACGGCCCCCGCCGGAGTTGCGGGAGCCTGGAGCTCGCGTCTGGAGAGTGCCCTGTCGCTCGTTTCGAGAGGGCTGGTTCGCGGACTGGGACGGCTGGGAGTGCCGGCAGAGTTCAGCCGGCGCAGCAGTCCGGGGGAGGGCTCGCCGGGAGGCTCGCTCTGTTTCGAGTCGACCACCCGTTACGAGTTGTCGGTGGGGGGTGTGAAGGCCGTGGGGAGCGCCCAGTGCCGCACGGAGGACGCGTTTCTCCAGCACGGTTCCATCCCCGTGAAGGCCACCCTGTCGGCCCTGTGGAAGCTGGGGCCGCAGACGCGATCCTGCCCGGAGGATCCGGACCTGCCGGAGGGCCTTCTGGCCCTGGCGGACAGGCCGCTTGACGAGTTGTGCACAACTCTGGCCGCCGGGTTTGAAGAGGAGACCGGTTGCAGAGGGTCCTGGCAGGGGGAGGAGATACTGGACAGGTCCGAAATTCTGGCTCTGGCGGAGTGCAAATACGGCTCCGACGGCTGGACTCTTCGGCGCTAGGGGCCTGGGGCAATTTAAACTTGACTAAGGCCCCTGGGAGGCGCAAATTGCCTCGGTTTGAGGGTGTTTAACCGAACGTGGGGTGGAAGTTACACAGGGATGATGAAGAAGGATCCCTCCACCGCGTCCCCGCCGATCCCCGCTGTACCCTCCGGGTGCGCCACCGGGCGACCCCTGAAGGCTTATACGAAGGCGGACTCGGTCGGTTGCACTCGCACTGGGATGTCGGGCACATAAGTATCCCCGGAAAGACAGCGTTAGGGAGAGGTCCCATGTTGAGACGGCGCGATTTATTTGCGACACACCTCATAGCTTTTTGCCTCTGCGCTTTGGCGGCCGGGGCTGCCTGGGCGGGGAACACCGGCAAGATTTCCGGCCGGGTGGTCGATGCACGAACGGCCGATCCCATCATGTCCGCCACGATATTGATCGAGGGGACCTCGTTCGGCGCACAAACGGATCTCGATGGGTACTACACCATCCTCAACATCTCGCCCGGCACCTACACGGTCCAGGTGAAGTACGTCGGGTACTCCACGGTGGTGCAGCAGGGCGTGGAAGTGCGAGCCGACCAGACGTCCACCATGGAGTTCATGCTCCAGGAGAGCGCGGTGGAAGGCGACACCATCGAAGTGGTGGGCACGTCGAACGTGATCAATTTCAATACGGCGGGCACGCAGCGCAGTGTGTCGGCCGATCGCATCGCCACTCTGCCGGTCACCACGGTGGACGAGGTGCTCGCCCTCGAAGTGGGCTTCGTGAAGCAGGGCGACCAGCTGCACGTGCGCGGCGGACGGTCGGGCGAAGTGCTCACGATCGTTGACGGCGTGTCGGTGCGTGATCCGTTGGGCGGTCGCGGCGGCTTCGACGGCGAAGGCGGATCGGACGCGGCGTTGAATGTGGCCACGCAGTCGATTCAGGAAGTGAACATCATCAAGGGCGGCTTCGACGCCGAGTACGGCAACGCGCAGTCCGCCATCGTGAACATCACCACGCGCGAAGGGTCGCTCTCCGGCACCGACGGAGAGATCCGCTACATCACCGACAATTTCCGCGTGAGTTCACTCAACGAGTATTCGTTCAACTACGACCGGTTGCAGGTGGCCCTGGGCGGCCCCGAGCCCATCACCAACCAGGTGCTGCCTTCCCTGGGCGTGAGCGCCCTGCGCGGGAAGATGTCATACTATATGTCGTTTACGGGAACCAAGCAGGACGCGTACCGCAACTACAACGCCTTCATCGACCCGGGCGTGCAACCCGAGGCGTTCCGTTCGCGCGACGTGCTGGGATTCAACGTATCCGACCGCTTTGTCAACGGCTACAACCTCGAGGCCAAGCTCACCTACAAGGCCACGCCGTCGATCCGCGTGAATTTCAACTACCAGGGGGCCTGGGACGACTTTACGGGCTGGGACTGGGACTACCTGTACACGCCCAATACCGCTCCCGACGTGCATGAGAATTCGCGGCTTCTCTCGCTCAAGTGGAGCCAGAACCTCTCCAAGAGCACGTTTTACCAGCTCCAGCTCTCCCAGTTCTATAAGGACTACGTGGAGCGGCCGGGCGACCCCAATCAGCCCGGATCGGGCCTGAACCCCGACCAGTTCCTCCTGAACACCGAGGTCGACAAGTTCAGCCGTACGAACGACGCCAACAAGAACGGCGTGTGGGATTCCGCGGAAGACTTTGAGAACAGCTTCGAAGACTACAACACCGACGGCACTCCCAAGTACACGTTCGGCGACCAGTTCCTCGACAAGAACGGCGACGGCCGGTTTGCGGCGGGGATCGACTCCCTCACCTGGGACTGGAACAACAACGGCAATCTTGATTTCGACCAGGGCGAGCCGTTCACCGATCGCGACAACAACGGCAGCTGGAACGACAAGGAGCCGTTCATCGACGGCAACAACAACGGCACCTACGACCAGGATCGCCGCGACGTGTTCGAGGAAGACCTGCCCGAGCCCTTCACCGACGGCGACATCAATTCGGGCGAACCGTTCGTCGACGTGAACCAGAACGGCGTCTTCGAGGCAGGCATCGACCGCTTCATTATCTCCACCGATCCCACGGTGAACCAGGATCTGAATTTCAATTCGGTGTACGACGGCCCGCAGGACATTCCCACGTTCATTCCGGGCACCTACATCGACCTCAACCGCAACGGCCGATACGATTTCCCCAATGGCATCTACGACGACGGCGAACCCTTCGTCGACCTCGACCAGAACGGGGCGTTCACGCCGTCCGACAATTTCTTCGATCTCGACACGCACCAGGACCAGGCCTGGTACGAAGAACGCGCCATCCGGCTCACCACGATCCAGGGCGACTTTACCTGGCAGGCGCAGCGCGAACACCAGCTCAAGACCGGCGTGCTGGTGGAGTGGAACTACCTGGAAAAGGCGCTGCTGGAGAGCCCCTGGGCACCGTACGACGGCGAGCCGGACGGCGGTCCCTACCCCGACCGCGGACTGCGCCGCGACTTCTACCAGCAGGAACCGATCCGGGGCGCGTTGTACCTGCAGGATCTCATGGAGTACGGGCAGATGATCGCGCGCCTGGGCATCCGCTGGGACTTCTTCCTGCAGTCCGACAATGTGACCGGCGATGATTTCTCGCGTGAGACCACAGGCACCGACACCACGACGGTGTCGAACGCCCAGCACCGCATCTCGCCGCGCGTGGGCTTCAGTTACCCCATCACCGACAAAGCCAAGATTTACTTCAACTACGGGCACTTCTACCAGCTGCCCACCTTCCAGTACATGTACCGCCAGGCCACGCAGGCCACGTCGGCGGGCGGCCCTGTGGGCAACGCCAACCTGAGCTACGAGAAGACCATTCAGTACGAGTTCGGCGTGCAGTACGCTCTGTCCGACCAGTACCGCCTCGACATCGCGGGCTTCTACAAGGACTACTTCGACCTGGTGTCCACCACGATCGGCGAGACGGGTCCCCTGGCGCGCGTGCAGTACGTGAACTCCGACTACGCCCGGTCGCGTGGATTCGAGATGCAGCTCGACAAGGTGTACGGCAACTACGTGTCGGGCTTCTTCAACTACCAGTACGCCTTTGCCTACGGCAAGGCGTCGTCGGCCAACGAGAACTACGAACTGCTGTTCGCCTCGCGGTTCATCCCGATCGACGAATTCCCGCTCGAGTGGGACGTGCGGCACCAGTTCACGCTCAACGTCGACCTGCGCATCGGGCACGGCCAGCACCCGCGCCTGTTCGGCCTGAAGCTGCACGACAACTGGGGCGCCAATATTACCTGGCAGTACACGTCGGGCTTCCCGTACACGCCCACGCGCGACAATCCAAATGCTGAAATTCTGCCCGGGCAGGTGATCGAGACCAACTCGCTGCGCAAGCCGGCGGCCTCCACTGTGGACCTGCGGTTTTACCAGAATTTCTCGATTTACGGGTCGCGCTGGTCGTTCGAACTGTGGGTTCAGAACCTGTTCAACTCGAACAGCGTCAACGAGGTGTACGCTTCGACGGGCCGGCCCAACACCAGCCAGAACACGGGCGGCGTGATCTCCGACGGGGTACGCCACGACGAGGATCCCAACTATTATCTCCCCACGCGGAATATCCGCATGGGGGTGTCGCTGCGGTTCTAAGGCAGGGGAATATCGCCGTGAGAAACGGTTCGTGTGGGTGTCCGCCCGGGGGATGGCCAGTCCTGACCGCCCGTCCGGAATTCAGGAGACGAGAGCATGCATACTAAACGGTTGACGGCGCTCTTCGCGGGTCTGGCGTGCCTGGTGGCACCGGGTCTGGCGTTCGGCCAGGCCAAGGTGGCCACCACCGGCTACCAGTTCCTCGAGATCGGGGTGGGGGCACGCGCCATCGGCATGGGCGAGGCCTTCATCGCCTGCGTGGACGACGCGTCGGCGGTGTACTACAATCCGGCCGGTCTCACCGGCCTGTCCGGAACCCAGATCACCTTCGACTATCTCAAATACGTGGCCGACATTGACTACGCGTTCGCGGGGATCGCCTTTCCGGCCGGCGGCATCGGCGGAAACTTCGGCATCGGTCTCTACGCACTCGACGCGGGCAGCATTTTGCGCACCTCCTATGAGGATCCCTACGGGGAGTCGGGCGTGACCTTCGGCGCTCAGGATTTCGCAGCCACGGTGAGCTACGGGCGTCACCTCACCGACCGATTCTCTCTCGGCGGCACTCTGAAGTACATCACGGAACGCCTCGAAGAAACGCGCAGCACGGTGTGGGCGGCCGACGTGGGCACCTCCTATAACACAGGCTTCCGCGGGTTCACCATTTCGATGGTGATCACCAACTTCGGTCCCGACGGCACGGTGAACTACGAGTCGGACGAGAATTTCCAGGGCGACGATATCCCGCTGCCGATCAATTTCAAATTCGGCGCCTCCATCCGCATGCTCGACGGAGGCAAGTTCAACTACGACATCGGCGGACTCACCGCCGGGGCGGGCTTCAGGATCCCCTGGGAAGATCGTGATCTCCGCTTCGACTACGGGTACCAGGAATTCGGCATACTCGGCGACAACCATCGCATGAGCTTGACCCTCAGTCTCTAATGGCCCAGACACGCGTCGAATCACGCGGGATACACGCTGGGCAGGTGCGGGCGGTCACCCTCGGGACGGAAGCCACCGGACAGTTCGCGAGACGAGCCGGGGAGGTTGGATGATGCACATGGTGTGGAGAATGCTCGCAGCGGCGGCGGTGCTTCTGGCCCTTGCCGGATGCGGGTACAAGAAGAACGAGGGCACGCAGCGCGACAATATTCAGCCCCGGGTCTTCGTCACGAACTACCCCCCGTCGTCCGACAGCCGGATCGTCGCCATCGACACCACCTGGGATCCGGGTGGCACGATCGTGCTCTCGATCGACACCACCTACGACTACAACACGGTCACCGACACCATCATCTACCTGGCCAACCCCAGGATCTACTGGTACGGCACCGACGAAGACGGCCGGGTGGACGCGTTTGAATACTCGGTGATTCCGTCCGACTCCCTGTCGCCTCATCCGGCGGGCATGCCCACGGTTCGAAACGGCGCAGGCACCGTCGATCCGCTCCGGTTCGTGGGGAAATCCACCGCGTCCGTGGCGGCCGCCGATTCGCTCGACTGGATTCTGCTTCTGCCGCCGAATCCGCCCGTGGTGCACAGCGCGGACGTATTTCTGTTCGCCGACATCGACACGTCGGTGGCCGTCGATCAGTTCCTGTTCGTGCGCGCCATCGACAACCTGGGCCTGCGCTCCGACATCAAGTTTGCCCGGTACTCCCGCCAGAACCACGCGCCGGAATCGTACATCGACCTCGACACGATCGAGGTGATCCAGCCCAACACCCAGTCGGAGCGCGTGGTACGGCCGCGGAAGTATTTCTCGCTGCCGCAGTCCACGTCGAAGTATCCCGGCATCACGGTGGGCTGGTCGGGCTCCGACTCGATCGATTTCCCCGATGAGCAGCCGCCGTTCGAGTTCAACTGGGTGCTCTACGGGCCGTTCCCCGACAAGAACACGGCTCTGCCCGACTCGGGCAGAATGCTCCGCACCAACGACAACCTCGGCACGCCCCGCGTGGAATGGACCGACGAAGACCGCTTCACCTTTTTCAACCTGCGGTCGGGCTGGTACGTGTTCGAAGTGAGGGCGCGCGACGACGCCTTTGTGGCCGACGCCTCGCCTGCGATCGCGCGATTCCAGGTGGTGGAGCCCACGTTCGTGCGGAACTTCCTGCTCATGGACGCCACCGACTGGCTCAACGGCCAGCTGCTCAACGCGGGCAGCTATGCCTTCCGTGAGCCGCGCGCCGACTCGCTCACGCCCGATACGCTCCGTCTCATCTACGAGAACCTGTTCTCCAATCAGGGCTACTCGTTCGTGAAGCCGGCCGACGTGTGGTACCGCCAGACGTACACCTGCGCCGACTGCTACGTGCCGCTGCCCGACCGCGATGTCCTGGGCACGTACAAGGCCCTGGTGATGTACGACGAAGACATGCAGTTACCGCTCGACATGGACAACCAGATCCGCGAGTACGAGTCGGTGCTCACCGAGTACATGAACGTGGGCGGTCGCGTCGTGCTCATCGGCCGCAACCTGTTCGGGCGCAGCGTCACCGGCTGGACCATGCTGGCCGACCCCATCGAGG
>DAIOGN010000137.1:0-7836 GCA_036745245.1 Candidatus Zixiibacteriota bacterium | reverse complement strand
CAGGTCAACTTCGGCCCCCGCATTCCGGGCACGGAGGGGCACCGCCGGTGCGCCGACTGGCTGGCGGCCGAATTGAACAAGCACACGAGCACCGTGAGACGGCAGACCTTTTATCACGTCAACACGTCCGCCGGCACTCCGGACACGCTGCATCTCTTCAACCTCATCGCTTCGTTCCAGCCCGACAATCCGCGCCGCATCGCGATCTGCGCCCACTGGGACACGCGACCCTGGGCGGACGAGGAACCGGACAGTTCAAAGCGGACTCAACCTGTGCCGGGCGCCAACGACGGCGCTTCAGGCGTGGCCGTCTGCCTGGAACTGGCGCGCCTTCTGGGAGCCGCACCGCCGCCCTTCGGCGTGGATCTGATTCTGTTCGACGCCGAAGACCAGGGTCCGCGCGGCCGCACCGATGAATACCTCATCGGCTCGCGCTGGTTCGCCTCACAGGCACGTTCGTACCGACCCGTCGCCCTCTTCCTTCTGGACATGGTGGGCGATGCACGGCTCAACATCTCCATCGAAGCGTACTCGGACTCGCTGGCCCCCGGTCTGGTCGACCTCGTCTGGGGCGCGGCCGATTCGCTGGGGCTCTCCGGATTCGTCGACACCGTCGGGCATCACGTGATCGACGATCACCTGCCGTTTCTGCTGAATGGTATTCCTGCGATCGACCTGATCGACTTTGATTACCCGGAATGGCACACGGTGTCCGACACCCCCGACAAAGTCTCAGCCGAAAGCCTAAACCAGGTGGGCCGGCTCATGCGACACCTCATCTATCACACACCTCTCGAGGTGATTGACCGGGCGGCACGCACAATTCGCAGGTGAGCTTTTTCAGTTTTACCCGTTCGGAAAAGAGGGCACTGGGCACCCTGCTCGTCTTCCTGGGGGCCGGATTGGCAGTGCATGTCGCCGCGCGCAGCGGCGCCACCACGCCCGGCTACCGGCTCGTCCACACCGACACTATTCCGCCACCCCCGGTGCGCACGCGCGCCGAATCGCGGCTTGCTCTTGGCATCCATCCGAACACAGCGCCGCCGGAGGATCTTGAACTTTTGCCCGGCATCGGTCCCGCTCTCGCGCAGCGCATCGTGCAGCATCGCGCAACGCACGGACCGTATCGATCGCCCTCCGATCTGCTGGTGGTGCCCGGCGTGGGGGAGCGTCTTGTGAAGCGGATAACTCCTTATCTCAGATTCCCTTGACTCACCACCACGAGGAGGGGACATTGTGCCGGCTATGGCGGCTTCTGCCTCTGCCGGCACGGCCCTCGATATCGCTACGGGGTGCGTGGGCCCATTGTCGGTGAGCCTGCGGCGCAAGGGCGACGGACTCGAGCTGCTCGCGCTCGATCGCCCGGCCGGCCCCACCGCCGCGGCGGTCGACGACGACGCCTCCGCCTTCGTGTACTGGGCCCCGCGTCGCGCAGTGGCTCGCTATTCCGACTGGGCCGCATTCGAACAATCCTGTCGCATCAAGTCCATGGGCCACTCCCGGGTGTGGCGCATTGCGGAAGACGCGGAACGCGTCTGCTTTCTCGGGCAACTTACGACGTCTGCGGGCCCACGCCTGCCCATGGCCGCGGCACTCTGGCGCGGCTGGGCGCGACCGTGGGCTGCTCCGAGGGGACTCCTGTGGCAGGGAACCGACGCCACTCATCTCTGGCTCCGTGTGCCCGGCGGTTTTCCCAGGCATGCCCGTATCACGGGACCTGCCGATTGCGAGGCTGTGCTCGTGGAGCTGGGGGATCTGGGCAGACGGCGTGACCTCACTCTGGAGGTGGGCGGTCTATCCCTCGAGCTGGAGGCAGACCTCGCGGAGCGCGTGGCCGGTTCGATTCTGCCGGTGGAACCGTTTGCCCGACTGCTCGTGCCGCGTTCCCTGCAGGAAGCGCTCTGCGACCACCCCGACCCCTCAGCCTACCTGCCTGCAGTGGGCGCAGCCATCACATTGCTCGAAGGCCCACCCGCTCCCCTTTCGCCATGCGCATCGTATCCGGCAGCCGCGGCGGACGCCTCCTGAAGGCTCCGCCCGGTCGGAGCACGCGCCCCACGCCCGATCGAGTTCGCGAAGCGCTGTTCTCCATTCTCGGAGCGCGCGTGCAGGGAGCCCGATTCCTCGACCTGTTCGCAGGCACGGGCGCCAACGGGCTGGAGGCCCTGTCGCGGGGAGCGAGGTCGGCGGTGTTCGTGGAGTCGGCGCGCGCCGCCGTGGCGATTCTGCGCGAGAACATCACGCGGCTGGAGTTCGAGGCCGAGAGCGATGTGGTGGCCAGCCCGCTCCCCGGAGCGCTTTCGCGCCTTGCCGGTCATGCTCCGTTCGACATCGCCTTCGCCGATCCGCCCTACGAGTCCACCCTGCTTTCGGATCTCCTCGCGTCGCCGGCCTTCCCGGCCCTCTTGTCCCCCACGGCCGTGTTGGTGGCAGAAACGGGCCGCAAGGCCCGTGGGGAGTGGGCGGGATGGGACGTGGATTCGGTTAGGGACTACGGCGACACGCGCTTATTCTTTCTTTCCCCCCAATCACAACCAAAGTGAGAGCCCCCATGCCCGTGCGTCGCGCGATCTACCCGGGGACCTTCGATCCCGTCACCAACGGCCACGTCGACATCATCCATCGGGCGGTGCGCCTGTTCGATGAACTGGTCGTGGCGGTGGCCGCCAATCCCCAGAAGGAACCCCTGCTACCGCTGGACGTTCGGGAGCAACTGGTGCGGCGTTCGGTGAAGGGGATGCGCACCGTGACGGTGACCACCTTCGATGGACTTCTGGTGGATCTGGCGCGCGAACTGGGGGCCGTGGCCGTGGTGCGCGGTCTCCGCGCGGTCTCCGACTTCGAAATGGAGTTTCAGATGGCGCTGGCCAATCGGCAGATGTACGCCGACTGTGAGAGCGTCTACCTCATGCCCTCGGTAGAGCAGGTGTTCGTGAGCTCCAATATCATCAAGAACATCGCCAGGCACGGCGGCCGCGTGCGCCCCTTCGTGCCCGCGTTCGTGGAGGAGAGCCTGCTTGCACACATGGGGAAATCACCCCGCCCGAAGTCCCGCGCACGCAAGCGCGGCACACGGTAGGCCACGCGGGCTCCGGGAGCGGTCCCGGCCCCCGCACGACGCGCGTGCGGTACGCCGGCGTGCCTTGTGCGTGAGGTCTAGGACCCTTCCGAGAACAACCAGCGTTCCTGCGTGAGCTGTTCCTGGAAGGTATTGAAGAACGCGGCGATCTGCTGGGCGGGCCAGGGAACGTTGGCCGCGGCGAACTTGCGTTCCCAGTTTTGCTCGGCGGGATCGCGCCACGGGGACGCGGTGCTGTGCGCAATCTGGTTGGAGAGCCAGATGAGCTGCGCCAGCGTGGGCGGACGATCCAACGCCATCTGCATTTCCTGATGATGCAGGGCCACGGCCTCCACGAGAATGCGCGGCAAATTCCACAACTCGAGCACGGCCACTCCTACATCCACGTGCGTAAAGCCGAACGCCTGCTTTTCGTGAACGCACCACTGTCCGTCGGCGGTGGCCTTCTCGCGCACGGCCGCGTACGGCTCGAGCAGCTTCTGCGTGATCACGAGCTTGCCCACGTCGTGCAGCAGTCCGCCGATAAAGGCCTCTTCGGTTTGCGGATGTCGCACCTGCCGTCCCAGAAGCCGGGCGGCCACCGCGGTGGCGAGCGAGTGATCCCACAGCACCGGAAGAAACCTGGTCACGTCCTTCTGCCTGAAAATCGAGTGAGTGGAGGACGCCACCACCAGCGAGCGCAGTGTGTAGTAGCCGAGCGTCATGATGGCTTCGTCCACGGTGCCGATCTGTTTTGATCGTCCGTAGAACGACGAATTCGACAGGCGCAAAACTTTCGCAGTGAGCCCCTGATCCGCGGAGAGCACTTTGCCCAGTTCGGAGAGGTTGGTGTTCAGGTCCGACGCCATTCCGATCACTGCGGATACAATCGCCGGCGAACTCGGCAGGTCGCCCAGCGATTCAAGCAGTCGATCAAGTTCGGACGATGATGTGCCTCTGGACATGCTGGCTCCCTGGGGGTCTACCCCTCCCTCCTTAGTTCGGCGTTCGGGACGCAGAGTTTAGGGTGCACTCATTTGCAGAAGTTCACGAACAGGCGGTGCGGCCGCGACCGGGGGCGTTGTTCAGGTTCTGGCCACGCCAAAGGTGACCCGAAGGACGTCCTGCCTGCGGCGCCAACCGCCCGAAAGATAAGCTCTTACGCCAAGCGCCCTTGAGCGTCGCAAAAAGCAGCCTCCGGGAAGGGAAGACCGGGGGCGGCATACGCGTTGCTCTTGGCGCAGTGCAATGCAGAGGTCTTGTGCGCCGCTGCCGCGTCCGCGCGGGAAACTACCTATTGACAGAGGGGGGGCGCTCTGTTATGATGACTGCGCGAGTAGTTCTTTCCCTCTCCCGTGTACCTATTATAAGCGGTCGGTCGTTCCCAAACGTGTGACTGGTCCAGTCGGGCCAAACTGCGCGTCTAAACATTTCCAGGGACTGGAAAGTTTGCGTGCGGGTCAGACCCGATCGGAGCAGGGGAGCCAACGACAACGCGCTGTTCCCGCAGGACCGTTCCGCCCGAGGCGGACGGACCGCAGCGCAACACGTTTACGGGAAGGGAGTATACATAGATGGGTGTAAATCGTCTCTCCATGGTGCTCGGCGCGGCACTCGTTGCGGGGGTGCTGTTGACCCTGGCCGTCGCGGCCGAACCGGCGCCCCGCCCGGCCGGCGTCCATTCGGCACAATCCGCCGCACTCAAGATCGTCCTCACACTCGACAGCGCCGATGTACCGGTCTCGGCTCCTGGTACGTGGGTTCCCGTGTACCTGCAGAACATCACAGACCAGGTGGGCGGCTTCGAAGTGTCCCTGCTCCTGGAGCGACCGGACCTGTTCAAGTTCCCCGCCGACAGCACGATCGAGACCACGATCGTGTGCATCGACCAGATCGACTGCAATCCCGCCGACACCACGATCGACACCGTGGCCGTCTCGCCCGTGGACACCGTGGGGATGGCCATCCACGGCTGGGAGTTCGTGCAGGCTCGCGCGCTGTCGCCGATCAATCTGAAACTGGCCGCCCTGGCCAACGAGCCCTCCCCTCCCGCCACGCCGCCTCTGGCCACCGGCGGTCCCAGGTTGTTGTGCAAGGTGTACCTCGAGAAGGTGGCTCCGCAGTCCATGCTCGACACGCTCCAGGATCGCAAGACCCGGATCTTCATCGATCATAATTCGACGAGCTTTTCCACGCCGAACGGCACCACGATCGGCCGGCTCTCCGACACCAACTGTGTGAATCCCCCGTCGTGCACGCAGATCGACACCGTCTTCTACACGGATACCACGGCCTTTCTCTTTGTGGACGGAGTGCGACAATTCGGCCCCGGATGCACGAGAGGCGACGTCAACGCCAATGGCACGATCAACTCGGCGGACATCATCTACCTCGTGAACTTTGTCTTCAAGGGGGGGCCCGTGCCGCAGTGCAATCCCAATACGGGTGACGTCAACTGCAACCTGGTGGTCAACTCGGCTGACATCATCTACCTCGTGAACTACGTGTTCAAGGGAGGACCGCCGCCCGGCAACTGCTGATCCCGGCACGGATAAGCCTTTATGCGACGCATGGTCCTTCCGGCGGTACTTCTGCTCGTGTGTCTCGCGGCCCCCGCCCCGTCGTCCGCGCAGGTGCGGGACACGGCGGGCGTGGTGGATACGCTTGCGTTCGCCAGCGCTCAGGCGGCTGCAGGAGAGCACGTGAGCGTGGCCCTGCTCGTCACCAACGATTACCCATGCCTCGCGCTCACCGTTCCGGTGGGCTACCCCCGCGGGCTTCTGCATGCCGACAGCGTCACCTTCTCCGGCGGGCGTGTGGCGCACTTTCCGCTCCTCACAGCGGCCGTGGACACCATGGCGGGGAACGTCGTTCTCTCCGCCGTTCAGTTCGGCGGCACCCCGCTTCTGGCGGGCGCCGGCGCCGTGGCCTGGATCCACTTCCGCGTCGTCGACACGGTGACCCCGGGCTCGGTGGCCCGTCTCGACACGGTGTTCGTGAACGATCCGGCAGGTCTGCTTCTGGTGGGCGGGCCGTCGGGGAACTACAGTTATCAGCCGTACGTCGCATCGGGCCAGGTGACTGTGGAGTCACCCAACCACGCACCGTTCTTCCTGTTCGGTGGAGCCCGGGCGGTGCGCGAGGGAGATTCGATCCAGTTCCAGGTGCAGGCCTCCGACGCCGACGGAGATGCGGTCGACCTCACACCGGTCGCGCTTGGGCCCGGCATGGAGTTCGAGTCGACGGGACCCTCCTCCGGACTGTTTCGGTGGCGGGCTCCCTTCACCGGACCCTACTCGGCGTCCGGAGGGCTGCAGCGTCTCAGATTCGTGGCCGACGACGGCAAGCTCGCAAGCACGCTCGAGATCCCGCTGTCCGTGGTCAATGTCAACCGGCCGCCCGTGATCTTTGCGGCCGACACCATCACCAGTTCGGCGTTCGACTCCGTGCACTGGCAGGCCACGGCCTCAGATCCGGATCTCGACAGAGTTACCATCTCGCTGGCCGGGCTGCCGCCGGCCGCCCTGGTAGCGCCCGGCAATCCGGCAGAGGTTGCCTGGCGGCCCCTCCAGGCGGACACAGGCACCTATCCCATCGTGCTCGTGGCCGATGACGGGCAGGGCGCACGCACGCGGCTCACGTCGTTTCTGCGCATCGCGCCGGGCATGCGAGTGAGCTACTCGCTCGACACGATCTCGGGCTACACCGATCAGGATGTCGTCCTGCACGTGTTCATGAAGAATCAGGAGACCATCGGAGGGGTGGAGCTTCTCGTCAACATCGATCCCACCGGCGCGACCATCGTGGGGATCGACCGTGCGGGCACGCGCATCGAAGGGTGGGAGATGTTCGCGGTGTCGCAGGACTACGCGGGCCGGCCGGGCGATGTGTACATCCTCGCGCGCGCCGACATCAACGACGGGTTTCCCACGCCCAAGCTCTCGCCGGGCGACGGCACGCTGGTGAACATCCGCCTGCGCCTGGCGGCCGACGAACTGTTCGCCGGCCTGGCGTTTCCCGTGCGGTTCGTGTTTCGCACGGCCATGGCCAACACCGCCACCGACGAATCGGGCGACGCCATTCTCCAGAACGAAATCGCCTACCGTCACGGGGAAGTGCAGATTCTCGAGTTCGAGGACCGGCTCCCGGGCGACATCAACCTCAACGGCCTGGCCTTTGAGGTGGGCGACGTGGTGTACTTCGCGAACTACTTTTCCAATCCGTCCCTGTTCCCGCTCAACTTCGAACAGCGTGCCAACAGCGACGTGAACGGCGACGGCACGCCGGCCACCATCGCCGACCTGGTGTTCATGATCAACATCATCGCCGGCAACGGCTCGCCACGGGCGACTCTTGCAGATGCCACATGCTACTGGAAGACCGAATCATCCGGCGCCCTCTCGCTTTCGTCACAGGCCCCGGTGGCAGGGGTGCATGTGGTCCTGGAACTGGCGGGGGGAACCGAACCTGCGCCGGGTCCGGCCCTGTCGGGTCTCACATTGAAGTCAGGTCATGAGGGGAGGATCTGGCGCTGCGTGGCATACTCCGAGTCGGGCCAGCCGGCCCGTCTCGAGGCGGGACCCATTCTGGAAGGGGTGGCCGGGGCGCGAGTCATTTCCGTGGCCGCCGCATCCGCCCAGGGCGACCAGCTGAAGGTCGTCTCGGAGACTCACAGACCGCGGGAAGCCGCGCTCCTGGGGAACTTCCCCAATCCGTTCAATCCTGAAACCTCGATTAGGTTTGCGTTGAGCGAACCCGGAGTTGTAACTATCGAGGTC
>DAIOGN010000136.1:0-8028 GCA_036745245.1 Candidatus Zixiibacteriota bacterium | reverse complement strand
GTACCTGGTGGCCCTGGGATTGATTCTGGGCTGCCTGTTCGCCCCGCAAAGCGCGGTCCGGGCGTTTATCTTCCCCATGGCCTGGATCTGGCCCATTCTCATGTGGTCGCCTTTGGGCACGCGCGAGCGGCAGTTCGGCACCGAAGGGTTCATGCATTCGGCGCCTGCGCCCGTGTGGCGCCAGCTGCCTGCCGTCTGGCTGGCCGGCGTTCTGATTGCGGTGGTCACGGGTAGCGGCATTGCGGTTCGGTTCGCGGTCGCCGGAGATCTGGCCGGACTGGGAGGCTGGTTAGTGGGAGCGCTGTTCATTCCCACCCTGGCGATTTGTCTGGGGAGTCTGTCGGGATCAGGAAAACTTTTCGAGATTCTCTACCTGATTCTCTGGTACGCCGGGCCGCTCAACGCTGTGCCCATGCTCGATTACATGGGTGCCACGGCGGAGTCGGTGGCCACAGGCATGCCATGGCGCTTTCTGGTGATCACGGCGCTATTGGGGGCCGGCGCGGTGGCGGCGAAGCAGGTGAAGTTGAGGCGATGAAGAAAGGGGCCAGGACAGTTTCTCGGCGAGCCGCAAAACTGTTCTGACCCCCTTGTCG
The DNA here is from genome assembly GCA_036745245.1 of Candidatus Zixiibacteriota bacterium. Classification (GTDB taxonomy): domain Bacteria; phylum Zixibacteria; class MSB-5A5; order JAUVRN01; family JAUVRN01; genus DAIOGN01. Next base: position 7,432 of record DAIOGN010000136.1, on the reverse strand, counting down.
AATTCTTCGACACCCGGTGTACGCCGACTATTCCTTCTTCGGCTCCCTGGCTTCGAGCAGGATGTTCACGTCGACCTCATCTCCCAGCACGAACCCGCCGGCATCGAGGGCTTTGTTCCACTCCACGCCGAACTCCTTGCGATTCAGTGGAAAGGTGGTTTCGAAGCCGGCCATGCTGCCCTGGGCCCCGTCGGAGATTCCGAGTACCGTCACCGGAATGACCATCGACTTGGTCACGCCACGCATGGTAAAGTCGCCCGTGACGCCGTAGGTGTTCTCCCCTGTCTTCTCCACTTTGGTGCTCTTGAACGTGATGGTGGGGAACTTCTCAGTGTCGAAGAAGTCGGGAGACTTGAGGTGACCGTCGCGATTCTCGTTGTCGGTGTCGATGGAGGTCGCGTCGATGGTGAGCTCCACGGTGGACTTGGTGAGGTCCGCGCGGTCGGCCACGATGGTGCCGGAGACCTTGTCGAAGCGTCCCGCGACCTTGCTCACGAGGTGGCGGATCTTGAACGTGACGCTGGAGTGGGTGTTGTCGACATTGTATGTCGTGGTAGCGGCGGATGCCGTAGCTGCGATCAGGCTCGCGCACAGGCCGAGGGCCAGGGCGAGGGTGAGGGTCTTGCGGTACATCAGGGGGCCTCCTTCAGGCAATATGCTGGGTACACGATTGCCCATTATACACGCCCTTCCCGCATTCGGATGCAATCGGTTTTTCGGCCGTCACACGCAAGCAGCCTTACCGGTAGACAATCCAGGCCGAGGTCAGAAGCCAGAGGGCCGTGTTGATCAGGATCGCCCAGTCCGTGAGAAACATCTTCGTGGGGTTCCCGCCTTCGTGTTTCTGATGAACCAGGTAAAGATATCTGAAGACCCCGTAGATCACGAATGGCAGAGTGATCACCATGTAATGTGTTCCGAATTTCCCCGCCGTGTCCTGCGACAACGTATACAGTGCGTAAGAGACTACGGTCGTGGACGTCATCACACCAATCATCTGATCCAGAAAATAGGGCGAGTATTGGGTGAGCGAGGCGCGATGTTCGCGAGCGCTCAATTCGAGCAACACCACTTCATGCCGACGCTTGCCAAGGGCCAGGAGCAGGGCCAGACTGAGCGAGCAGATCAGAAGCCAGGGCGAGATCATCGCGTCGATGGCGAGGGCGCCGGCAGCGGCCCGCAGCACAAAGCCAAAAGCCACGCATAGGACATCGATGATGACCAGCCTCTTCAGTCCCATGCTGTAGCTCACCTGAATCACGACGTAGGCGAGCACGGCCAGGGCAAACGGAATCCCGAGAATCGTTCCGCACCCAAGCGCCAGGACCACAAGCGCTGCCGATACGGACGCAGCCAGACCAACGGGCACGGCCCCGGAAGCGATGGGGCGATCACGCTTCAGGGGGTGCTTCCGGTCATGCTCCCGGTCGAAGATGTCGTTGAGAAGATACACACCGCTCGAAGCAGAGCAGAAGAGCAGAAACGCAATGACGGCGTTGATCACGGCCGGTGCCTCGCCGGCCTTGAGAGCAAACACGAGCGCGGCAAACACGAGCAGGTTCTTCACCCATTGCTCTGGCCGCAGAGACTCCAGGAGCGCTCTGGCCATGGCCTAGAACAACAATCCGTGTGAAAGCAGAGGCATGGCTTGTGACAACAGGTCCCGGCATCTCTGGTCGGCTCCTTCGGGGCCGTCTTCCCGCACCGGGCTGGACACCCTGACGAACACGGCATCACGTGGCTTGAATGTGAGAGCCGCCCGGGCCAACTCGAACTTGAGACGATACTCCGATGCCACGGGTCCCACGCGCGTGAGAAAGAAATAGTGCATGATCTGCTGATTGCCCTGAGATTCGATCAGGAGTCGGTTGGAAGTGACTTCGCCACGTCCCGGCAGGATCAATGGCACGTGCTCATGGGACACGATGTTCCAGCCGCCTCCCGGAAGACAGTTCCTGGGCGAGTGAATCTGCTCGCCGTAGTTCTGGGCGCCAAAGTAGGCGACGAACAGCCAGATGGGAATCCCATCTGCGCCCGCATAGCGGCGAAGGGTGGTGGTGTCGGCACCCAGCACAACATAGGTGGCGGAATCGAATCGTTCTTCAGTTCCTGCGTATTGGTCGAATCGCAATGGCAGCAGGTCGAGCTTCGGTAGCCCCGGTGCGGTTCTCTGAGCCCTCAACGCGTAGGTGGACGCGCCGACCAGCAGGCTGAGGACTATGGAGATGCCGGCGATAGCTTTTGACTTGTCCATGTAATGATTGAGCCGGACAGGATGAGTGTTATGAGCGCCACACCAAAAACGAGGAATCCGCCGAGGTCGTGGAGAACGCGCTCGGCCACGTCCGGGCCCCATCCGTAGGCGCCGACGGCCGTGATCACCAGACGAACGATGTTTGCCCCCAGGGCGATCGGCAGGGAGAGCGCAAACAAGAGCCATGGCCTCACATAGCCGGGCTGGGTAAGGTAGGCGTAGGCGGCGCCCAGTGTGGCCAGAGACCACAGCGAGCGCACGCCGCTGCAGGCCTCGACCACCTCGAGGGAGTAACCGGGCAGGTGGATCATGTTGCCCTGACGTGCAAAGGTCATGCCGAGCGTATCGAGGACCGCGCAGGCCGCTTTCGTGGAGAAGAGCTGCAGGGGGAAGGTGATCTGGTAGTAAATCACATAGGGCCACGGAATGGCGAAGAACAGGAACACAAACGGAAACCAGGCCGCCCTCAAGAACCGCCAACCGAGGAGCCCCCAGGCGAGGGCTGCAATGCCGGTCACGGCGGCCACGCGAACCGAGAAGTTCTCAGCAGCAGCGGTGCCCAGAAGATACAACACACTGGCCCCGCAGAAGCAGAAGAGGCCCAGGGTGGATACCCGGGGCTGAATGCGCTGCCATTCTCCGCGTGCCCGCCAAACAAAGTACAACGCCGTGGGGATGATCAACAGGCCGTGTGAATAATTTGGATCGTTCCACCAATCGGCAGCCATGCTCAACCATGCATGCATGGTGGCCAGAATCCAGATCGCCATGCTGAGCAGAAGGTAATTCACATGGCTGGCTGACAATCCGCCCGGAGCGAGCAAGGGGCCGGCCTCAGACGTCTTCGGGAGGAGGGGGTTGCGATCACGCATACCGGGTCAACCAATATAGTGGCTTGAGAAGCTGAAAGGAAGACCCGACTCGCCGGGGCCGACCCGACTCTAGTGCTTGATAGGAAGAGCGCGATGGTGTATTTTTGCCGCTTGTGACAACTGCACCAGATTACGATACATGAATATGGCAGACGTGTCCCCCGACAGCATTACCGATTTCTACACGCTCGATTCGCCGGCGGGTACAGAGTTCCTTCGTCTATACCACGGCCTCCTGCGGGATGGGGAAACCACTCCGGGAGCAAAAGCGTATCTCATCACGTCAGCCACGGTGGGAGAGGGCAAATCCACGGTGGCGAGTTTCTTTGCCATGACGTTGGCCGCCGTGAAGAGAAAGACGCTACTTTTGGACGCGGATCTGCGCCGCCCTTCCATTCACAAGCTGTTCAATCTGTACCTCGAAGATGGTGTCGCGGAGGTTTCTGATGGTACGCTCCTTCTGGCACGTGCGTACAAGGAAACGCCGCTCGCCAACTTGCATGTCCTGACCGCTGGCCGATTGTCGGGCGAGCCCAGTTCCTACTTCGAAGCAGGACGTATTTCTCAGATCCTCACGCAGGCCAAGCAGAGATTCGATTTTATCGTGGTGGACAGCGCTCCAGTGATGCCGGTGGTCGATCCCATAGTGATGGCAGGGGATGTTTCAGGGGTGCTGCTGGTGGTGAAGGCCGGCGACACTCATCGCGAGCTGGTGCGCCATGCCTGCGACAATCTTCTGAAAGTCAAGGCGCCCCTCAAAGGCATACTTCTTAATGATGTCAAGCAGGTCCTGCCCAATTACTACGGCAATCGCTACTCGTACTATCATTATACGCATGACAATGGAAGTAAGCCAGGAACGGCGCGGCCATGACGCGTGGAACTCCGCTGGGATCCTCCACCTGCAAGGCTGCTCTTGCCCGCACTCCACGGCAAGACCGACATGCAGGTTGAGCTTTGCGAGGACCCTGACGGCGCGGCCTGGGACGCCTATGTAGCAGATTGCCGCCACGCTTCACACTATCATCGGTACGGATGGAAGCGCGTGATTGAATCTGTCTATCACCATGCCTGTCCCTACGTGGTGGCGAGAAACGCGGGCGACATCGTCGGCGTATTACCGCTTTCGATCATCAGGAGCAGATTGTTCGGCCGGTCCCTCACGTCCCTTCCTTTTGTTGACACGGCCGGAATCGCCGCCAATGACACGGAGATCAGCGACCGGCTGGTGGATCGGGCCCTTCATCTGGCGGAATCAGAGGGACTGAGTTACGTGGAACTGCGTCAGCACCAGCCGTTGGCCGGCAACTTTCGTGTAGACACCTACAAATGTTCCTTTGTCCTGCCGCTCTTGGGGACGGAAGACTCGCAGTGGAACAACATTTCAGGGGAGCGGCGTAATCGGGTCCGCAAGGCTACGCAAAACGATCTCACCGTGGAGCAGGCGGATGCCGCCATGCTCAACGAGTTTTACGGGGCATGGAGCGAGAACATGAGAGACCTCGGTTCGCCGGCACACCCCGTTCGATGGTTTCAGGCGGTCCTGGCGGCGTTTCCGGACTCTGCGCGGCTCCTCGTGGTGCGGAAGGCGGCCTCCGTGGTGGGCGGCGCCCTGCTCCTGCGACACGGCGATACCCTGTCCGCGCCCTGGATCTCCTCCAGACGATCGTCCTTCCCATTCCATCCGAACGACCTGCTTTACTGGGAGTGCATTAAACTGGCCGTCAAAACGAATTGTGCGGCTTTTGACTTCGGGCGATCCACCGTGGGGTCGGGCAACGCCGTATATAAAATGAGGTGGGGAGCCAAAGAGGTTCCCCTTTATTGGCACTACCGTGCGTTGAAGGGTGGGGAGGCCAGGCTGCCGGATAAGGACGACGGTGCGCTCGAATGGGCCACCCGTGCGTGGAAGAAACTGCCGGTGCCCGTGGCCAACCTGGTGGGCCCCCTGATCCGTCGGAGTATAACGAAGTGAGACCCCTTCGTCAGGAAGGATGAAGTATGGCAACACCCGAACACACCCTCGAGTTACGCGCGATTCTGGCCACCATCCTGCGTCGTCGCTGGTTCATACTCGTGCCGGTGGTCCTGATCACTCTGTCCGCCCTGGTGGCCTCCTTCCTCATCACACCCTTGTTCGAGTCGGCGGTGCTCGTCTATGAGAGCAATCCGGTCAGCCTGTCCGCCGGTGTGCTCCGAATGCTGGGCGACTACCGCAACATCGTGAGCGGTCTGGATTCCAAACGCGTGAAGATCACCGACCTCGAGCGGGAGCTTCGCACTCCGGCCTATGTTTCGAGGATCATTGAAGCGGCAGGACTCGACCAGGATTCCAGTGTGTCCCTGCAGGTACGGGAGCTGCAATCGAGGTATCCCGAGCGAGCCGCCGATGAGCTCAAGATTGACGTGGTAGCCGACATGGTGTCGCGTCAGATGAAGCTGGAGTACGTAACGGCGAGCCACCTGCTCATCTCCGTGCAGGCCACCACTCCACATCAGGCGCGCGATCTGGCGAAGAGCATAGGCGATGTCTTCATCGCCGAAAAGCACAGACAGAGCGAGCAGGCGGTGTATCGGTCGCTCCAATTCGCTTACGATGAACTGGCCAAGCGCGAAGCCGATCTCAAGGGCAAGATGGACGAGAGGACAAGATTGGAGCAGGACATTGCGAGCGTAGAGGCGGGGGGGCAGGTCCCCGCACAACAGGCCAAACGAGCCCTGGAGACGGAGATCGAGCGCCGGAGATTCGAGACAGAAGAGCTGGAATCACGGGAACGCAGGCTCACCGCGGAACTCGACCGGACGAGCGCCGGAGAGCTTTCGATCGATGAGTCGCCGGCCATGAGCCGTGGGATTCGCAGGCTGGATACGCTGGTGGAGCGGCTCGCCCTGGTCATAAGCACCGGCGCCGAACGCGATCCGGCCGTGCAGGAGATGCAGGTTCGGATTGTGCAGACCGAGGATGAGATTGAGCGCGAACACCGATCTCTGGTCGCAAGGAAGTACTCCGGGATTGATGCAGACACCCAGGATCGAATGGTCTCGCTTCTGGGGATCAAGCTCCGCAAACAGTATCTGAAGAAGTACGTAGAGGCGCTTCGCGAAGGCCTTCGAGTGCAGGGGTCGAGAGGACGGAGCCTTCCGGAACTGCGGGGCCGTCTTGAGCTGATGGACCAGCAGATTGCCGCAGCGCAAAGGCTTCGTGACAATCTGAAGGATCAGCAGGAAGTGTTCGAGCTGTCTCTCTCGCTGGTTCAGCAATCGAACTACGAGATTGTCGAAGAAGCGGAATTGCACCTGGCGCCCGTCTGGCCCGACCGGCGCCTCATCGCGGCGTCGGGACTACTGGTGGGCCTGTTGTTGGGAGCCGCTGCCATTTTTATAGTAGAGGCCTCGGATCGATCCTTCACCACTCCTGAACAGGTGGTGTCGTATCTGAACGTACCGGTCGCCGGGGTGGTCCCGAGCATTGAGGGACTGAGTGTCCGTGGTGAAAGCCCGTAAGGACTCACCGCCGGCCGTCGACCTCCTCGCGCCGGATGCGCAACACGTAGCGTGGGTCACTCCCGCGAGGGTGATGTGGGCAGCTTTCATGTGTTTCTGCGTCGCCCTGGGCCTCAGTCACATGTGGCTGGATCCCCTTTGGATAGTCGCGGCTCTTGTAGGGCTGATGGGTCTCTACCTGGTGATCAGTTACCCCATCATGGGCGTGCTGGCTTACATTGGTTTTGAGTATACTCGTCTGGCCCTTTTGTTGCCTGCGCTGCAGAAGCTCCAGCCCGGCAAGGTGATTGTGGTGATTACCTTTGTGTCCTTTGTACTTCAGTCACTGCGATCCCGCTCTTTCACCATGATCTGGGATCGAGTCGGACTCGTGTGGCTGCTCTGGCTGGCGCTGGCGCTGTGTTCCATTCCCGGCTCCATCAGCACCAAGCTTGCCTGGAATGGGGTGCTCGATCTCGCAAGGTTTGTTGCCGTCTATCTCCTCCTTGTCAACGTCATCGACTCATGGCCGAAGTGGAGTGCCGTAGTGTGGTTGTTGTTGCTTCTGAATTTCAAGCTGAGCCAGTTTCAAATCCGCTCCTACCAACATGGCGTCGGGTTTACGGATGACCGTGAATCATTTATCAATCAGGGAGTGGGAGTCGGCGTCCATGGCTTCTTTTCCAATTCCAATGACTTCGGCGTCGCTATGTGTGTCATCGTTCCGCTGGCTGTGTACATGGTGATGGCCAGCAAATCCAAGCTGCTGCGGGCCGCCGCTCTGGTGATGAGCGGAGCCTTCATGGCTTCCATTCTGTACACG
>DAIOGN010000135.1:0-8453 GCA_036745245.1 Candidatus Zixiibacteriota bacterium | reverse complement strand
GAGCTGGCGAAGGAAGCCGGCGCGCTCACGGTGGGCATCGTCACCAAGCCGTTCGACTTCGAGGGTCGCAAGCGCGGCGAGCGTGCCAACTGGGGCATCGATGAGCTGAAGGCTCGCACCGACACGCTCATCTGCATCCCCAATCAGAGGCTGCTCTCCATCGTCGACAAGAACACCAAGCTCACGGAGGCGTTCCAGATCGCCGACGATGTGCTGCGCCAGGCCACGCAGGGGATCTCCGATCTCATCACCGTGCCGGGGCTCATTAACTGCGACTTCGCAGATGTGCGCACCGTCATGGCCGAGATGGGCGACGCCATCATGGGCACCGGCGTGGGCCGTGGCGACGCGATGGGCGAGGAAGCCGCTCACGGCGCCATCCACTCCCCCTTGCTCGAGAACGTGTGCATCACGGGCGCGCGCGGCGTGCTGGTGAACGTCACCGGCGGTCACGACATGACGCTGCACGAGGTGAACGCGGCGACTTCCGTGGTGTACGACGCCGCGGGGTCAGATGCCAACATCATCTTCGGCGCCGTGATCGATCCCACGCTGTCGGGCGAGATGCGGGTCACCGTGATCGCCACGGGATTCGGCAAGAAGCCCGACTACACGGAGGCCTGGCAGGAGGGGGACTCGGACCTGTTCACCCACTCGCGGCCTTCGCGCAGCAGCTGGGATGTGGCCCCCGCACAGACCCTGGCCACCGCCCGCGAAACCAACGGCGGCGCGCCGGCGCGGGTGGAGGACGACCTGGAAATACCTGCGTTCATTCGCCGGCAAAACGGCCAGCGATAGGACGCTTCCTTGGCGGCAGACGGGCGGTCTTCGGGCCGCCCGTTTATTTTTTGTTGCGGAAGTAGTCGGCCGTGGTGGCCAGCCCGGTCTTCAGATCCGTGCGCGACTCAAATCCCAGCACGGAACGCGCCCGGGTGATGTCGGCGGAGGAATGCACGATGTCGCCGTCGCGCGGGGGCTCGAACACAGGTTTGGACACCAGACCCGTGGCCACCTGAAGCGTGTTCAGGAGTTCCAGTAGAGTCACCGTGCGCCCGCGGGCGATGTTGAACGTGCCGCCCGGCGCGGCGCTCGACGTGGCGGCCGCCAGGTTGGCCGCCACCAGATCGTCGATGAAGAGAAAATCGCGCGTCTGGCGTCCGTCGCCGTACACGGTGGGGGGGGTTCCCGCCACCAGGCGCGACACGAAGCGCGGAATCACGGCGGCGTAGTCTCCGTTGGGATCCTGCCTGGGCCCGAACACGTTGAAGTAGCGCAGCACCACGGTGTCCAGGCCCCACAGCCGGTGTGCCATGGTGACGTAGTTCTCGGCTGCAGCCTTGTCGGCGCCGTAGGGCGAGATCGGCGTGGGCACCATGGTTTCCGATTTGGGAAGGCGCGGATCGTCGCCGTACACCGCGGCCGAACTGGCCAGAACGAAGCGCTTCGCGCCCGCTTCGCGCGCGGCCCACAGCACGTTGGCCGTGCCCTCGGAATTCACCTGGAAACTCCTGCGCGGATTCTTGATCGACTCCTGCACCGACACGAGGGCGGCGTGGTGGAACACCACCTCAACCCCCTGGGCGGCCTTCTGGGCGTCGTCGGGGGAGGTGATGTCGCCTCTCATGAACTCCGCGCCCGGGCAGGCGTCGAGGTTCTCCTGCCGGCCCGAGCTCATGTTGTCGAGAATGCGCACCGTCGCGCCCTCGCGCAAAAGCCGCGCAGCCAGGTGCGACCCGATGAATCCCGCTCCGCCGGTGATGAGTGCGCGCATGGGTCAGACGTACCGTTTCGGATGGCGAGCCAGTTCGGTTTGCGCCGCCGCGAAGTCGTCGGGGCGGCCGATGTCGAGCCAGCGCCCCGAGAAGGGAAACGAAGCCACCGGCAGGTCTGCGTCCAGCAGTTTCTGAATGAGTTCCGGGAAGTCGAATTTGCCGCGGGCCGGGATGTGACGGATCACGCGGGGTTCGAACACATAGATCCCCATGCTCACTCGGTACGACAGCGAGGGTTTCTCGTGATAGGCCACCAGCCGTCCCGACCTGTTGGTCTCGAGCACACCGAAATCCACGTTCACGCGGCGGCGGTAGGTGGCGATGGTGGCCAGGGCGCCCGATTTCTTGTGGTGCTTCACCAGTGCGCGGAAGTCGAGATCGGTGAGAATGTCGCCGTTGAGCACCAGAAAGGTGGACGACAGCCCGGAGATGTTCCGCAGCGGGGCGGCCGTGCCGAGGGGCGTGCGCTCGCGCACGTAATCGAGCTTGAGGGCCCCGGTGCCGTTGCCGAGCACCTGCGGGAAGAGGTCGGCCATGTGTCCAACGGCCAGCGTGGCTCGCTTCACGCCGCTTCTGGCAAGCTGATGCAGAACGATCTTGAGAATGGGCTGGTCACCCACGGGCAGAAGCGGTTTGGGCAGGACCGAGGTGAACGGCAGAAGGCGCGTGCCCTTGCCGCCGGCGAGAATCACGGCCCTCACAGCTGGAATTCCTTCACCCAGCGCCCGGGCTCCTGCTGGGCAAGCCAGTCGGCCGTGCGCTTCAACCCGTCTTCAAAGTTCACCCGGGGTTCCCAGTGGAGGCGGGCTTTCGCCTTGGCGCTGTTGCACAGAAGCCGCGTGACTTCGCTGCCGGCAGGCCGCACGCGACGCTCTTCGCGAGTCACCTTGTATTCGGTGCCGAACATGGCACAGGCGCGCTGCGCCAGGTCGCCCACCGAAATCTCGCGGCCCGAGCCAAGGTTAAACTCTTCGCCCTCCACGCCTGCCACCAGCCCGCAGGCGGCGAGCCCGGCGGCCGTGTCGGTGACGTAGTTCAAGTCGCGCGTGGGCTCGAGGTTGCCCAGGACCAGCGGGCCGCCCGAGCGTGCTTGCGCCAGCACGGTGGGGACGATCGCTCGCAGCGACTGGCGGGGACCGTAGGTGTTGAAGGGCCGGGCGATTACCACCGGCAGGTCGAAGCTCGCATGGTACGACCACACCAAAGCGTCGGCCGCCACCTTGGAGGCGGCATAGGGCGACTGCGGAGCCCTCGGATGCTCTTCGTCCATGGGCACGTAGCGGGCGCTGCCGAAGACCTCGCTCGTGGACACGAACACACCGCGCGAGGTGCCGCACGCACGCATGGCTTCCAGTACATTCTGCGTGCCCGAAACATTCACGGCGACGAACGAGCGTGGCTGCTGATACGAAAAGGGAATGGCGATCAAGGCACCGAGATGAAAGATGTGTGTGCACCCCTTCGCCGCCTGTGTCACGGCATCGGGGTCGCAGAGGTCGCCGAAGAAGAGTTCGAGATCTGCGTGGTCGGTGCCCACCGACTCGAGCCAGCCCGCTTTTCCAGAAGAGGTGTAGCGCACGAAGGCGCGCACTTTCAGTCCGGCCGAAAGCAGGTGTTCCACCAGGTGCGACCCGATGAATCCGCCGGCTCCTGTGACCAGTGCGAGTTGGCTTCCCATGTCCATTACATAATCGGCAGAAGTGGCGCCCTGTTCAAGCCATCAGGCGACCACAAACTCAAAGGGCGCCCCGGCGGGCGCCCCGTGCGCACAGGCCTGTGCGGCTGTGTTTATTCGTCTTCCGGCTCCTCGGGGGTCTCATCGGCTTCGACCTCGTCGTCGCCTGAGCCCTCAGCCAAATCGTCGGTGGCCCGTTCGAGAGCGCGGTCGAGCGCGTCGCCTCCGGAACTGGGGCGATTCTGAGCCTGCTCGGCCAAATCGACAGCCTCTTCCGATTCGCTCACCACGCGAGCCACGTCGACCAGCTTGTCGCCTTCGTCGAGGCGCACCAGGCGTACCCCCTGGGTATTGCGCCCGATGACCGAGATCGACTTCACAGACTGGCGGTTGATCACGCCCTTGGCGGTGACCAGCATGAGCTCGTCCTCGTCGAGCACTTCCTTCACGGCCACCACCTTGCCGTTCCGGTCGGAGGTCTTGATGTTGATCACGCCCTTGGCGCCGCGCCGCGTGAGGCGGTATTCGCCCACCTCCGTGCGCTTGCCGTAGCCGTTCTCCGTGACGGAGAGAATGGAGGAGGCGCGCTTGATGGCCACCATGTCTACCACCTCGTCGCCTTCGCCCAGGTTCACTCCGCGCACGCCGTAGGCCGTGCGGCCCATGGGGCGCACGTCGGACTCGTGGAAGTGAACGGCGAAGCCGTGGCGCGTGGCCAGAAGCAGGTGGTCGTCGCCGCCCGTGAGCGCCGCTTCAATCACCTTGTCGTCGCCCGGAATCTGCATGGCGATGATGCCGCCGCGGCGGGGGTTGGCGAACGCCGACAGAGGCGTTTTCTTGATCTGCCCGGCTTTCGTAGCCAGCACCACGAACTCTGTGTCGGTGAACTTCCGCACCGGCACGAAGGCCGCCACGCTCTGCCCATTCTTCAATTCGAGCAGGTTGGCGATGGACTTGCCCTTGGCCATGCGACCGCCGGTAGGGATCTCGTGCACCTTCACCCAGTACACCTGTCCGCCTTCGTCGAAGAAGAGGATGTAGTCGTGCGTGCCGGCGATGAACAGATGCTCCACGGCGTCTTCAGCCTTGGTTTCCATGCCGCGCACGCCGCGCCCGCCGCGGTTCTGCCGGCGATACGACGAGGTGGAGAGCCGCTTGATGTAGCCGGAGTGCGTGATCGTGATGACCATGTCCTCTTCGGCGATCAGGTCTTCTACCGACAGCTCGCCCTCGGCATCCACGATCATGGTGCGGCGCGCATCGCCGTATTTTTCCGCCAGGCCTTCCAGTTCGGTTTTGATGATCGCCATGCGCTTGGTGCGCGAGGCCAGGATGCTGCGGTATTCTTCGATGGCCTTGATGGTCTCGCGGTATTCTTCGTCGATCTTCTCGCGTTCCAGGCCCGTGAGGCGCTGCAAGCGCATTTCGAGGATGGCCTGCGCCTGGATCTCGGAGAGCCCGAACTGCTTCATGAGCCCGTCTTTGGCGTCGGCCGGCGTTTGGGAGGCGCGGATGAGCGTGATCACCGCGTCGAGCCGGTCGAGCGCGATCTTCAGCCCTTCCAGGATGTGGGCGCGGTCTTCGGCCTTCTTGAGGTCGAACTTGGTGCGACGCTCCACCACGCCGTGGCGGTGCTTGAGGAACTCGTCGAGCATGTCGCGCAGGCCCATCACGCGCGGCGTGCCGTCGACCAGCGCCAGCATGATGATGCCGAACGTGGTCTGCATCATGGTGTGTTTCCACAGCTGGTTGAGCACGACCTCGTTCTGGGCGTCGCGCTTCAGTTCGATCACCACACGCATTCCGTCGCGGTCGGACTCGTCGCGCAGATCCGAGATGCCTTCGAGCACCTTCTCATGCACTAGCTCGGCGATCTTCTCGATCATGTTCGACTTGTTCACCTGGTAGGGAATCTCGGAGACGATGATCGATTCCTTGCCGTTCTTCTGAGTCTCGATGTTGGCCTTGGCGCGCAGGAGAAGCTTGCCGCGCCCCGTGCGGTAGGCCTCGGCGATCCCGGCGCGTCCGGAGATGATGCCGCCCGTGGGGAAGTCGGGTCCGGGAACGTGTGCAAGCAACTCTTCGTCTGAAATGTCGGGTGTGTCGATGAGGGCCGATAGTGCCGCCACGATTTCGTTGAGGTTGTGCGGCGGAATGTTGGTGGCCATGCCCACGGCAATACCGGAGGCGCCGTTGCAGATGAGGTTGGGGAACTTGCCCGGCAGCACGGTGGGCTCCTGGCGCGTGCTGTCGTAGTTGTCGACGTAGGGGACCGTTTCCTTCTCGAGGTCCTCGAGCATTTCCACCGCGATGGCGGTGAGGCGCGCCTCGGTGTAGCGCATGGCCGCGGCTGAATCGCCGTCGATGGACCCGAAGTTGCCCTGCCCGTCGACCAGCGGATAGCGCATGTTGAAATCCTGCGCCATGCGCACCAGCGTGGGGTACACCACGCCTTCGCCGTGCGGATGGTAATTTCCCGACGTGTCGCCGGCGATCTTGGCACACTTACGATGACCCCGACCCGGCTGCAGGTTGAGGTCGTTCATGGCCACGAGGATGCGCCGGTTGGACGGCTTCAGCCCATCGCGGACGTCGGGCAGCGCACGCGCCGTGATCACCGACATGGAGTAGTCGATGTAGGAGGATTTCATCTCCTCCTCGATAAAGATGGGCAGCACTCTCTCGCGTTCGATCGCCATGGCCTAGGACCTCGTATCCCCTTGAATTGGAAGGGGTTAAGCTACTGCAAAAAGGGTCTTCCGGTCAAGCGCATTCTGTCACAAAAAAAGCAGATGTGATGTGCGGTTTCCAGGTCCCAGGATTGGTTCCTGGCCATGTCGCTCGTTTCCGGCCTTGACGGGAGTACGCCAGTGGCGTATAGTCGGACTTTCTGGCATACGGCAAGAGCGAAAGGAACGATCTTACGCAAAGAGAGCTTGCAGATCTCGCTGCCCGTGTACGGGAGCTGCTTCATTGAACCGGAAAGACTTCAATAAACTCCTCGCAAGCATTAAGGAGGCCGGTCGTATTCGCCGCGGAGAGATCACGCCTGCCAGGGAATGGGTCGTGAAGCCCATCGATCCGAAGGCCATACGAAGGGGGCTGGGGCTCACACAGACACAGTTTGCCGACATGATCGGTGTGAGCGTCTCCTCGCTTCGTAACTGGGAGCAGGGTCGGCGGCGGCCCGTGGGCCCGGCCCGTGCACTGTTGATCGTGGCGCAGGCGAATCCCAGGGTGGTTCACGACGCTCTCAAGCGACAAGGCATCACCCGAATAAGGTGAGAGAGGGATGAGCGCCCGTCGCGCGTAGCGGGGCTGTACAACTGTTCCACGGTGCCCGCCTTGCGCCAAAGCACCCTCGCTTCGTCCAGTAATCACTCGGTTGTTGATAGGCCCCGTGGGCCGTCAGTAGGTCGCTGAGCATCTCCGCGACAGAAGAATTCGATCGTCCTTGCTCCTTCAGGTCGGCTGACACAATTTAGCTACGCCCTGCTTGAGGTCGTGCTCGGCTGCACGCGATTCTTGGAAATGCCCAGGGCGTCGGCCAGGGAATGAACTGACCGTAGCACGCCCCCCACTCGCGCTCGAAACCCGGGCACCCAGGAGGATCGTTTGATGAATGGCTTGAGGACGCATGGTGTCGTCCGAGTCTGCATGTGGCTGACACTCATCGTCGGCTCGGGCTGCAAGCCTGCGGATCAGGGCACGAGCACCAGTGGGGCTCAGATCGAGGGGACGAATTTCCTGTCGTCCTGGAACGAGGGTCCCGCCCGGCAGTCGCTCGTCGAATTCGTGGCAAAGGTCACCACCCCCGGAAGCCCGGACTTTGTGCCACCGGCACAACGAATCGCCACATTCGACAACGACGGCACGCTGTGGGCCGAGCAGCCCGTGTACTTTCAGCTTCAGTTCGCGCTGGATCGGGTGAAGGCGCTCGCCCCGCAACATCCGGAGTGGAAAACGGAACCGCCCTTCGCGAGCCTTCTGGCAGGCGATATGGAGACCTTCCTCGCGGAAGGTGAGAAGGGCCTCTCCGCCGCCGTGGTGGTATCGCACGCGGGCATGACGACAGATGAATTCCGCACCACCGTGGCCGACTGGCTGGCGACCGCCAGGCATCCAAAGACGGGCCGGCCGTACACCGAGATGGTGTATCAGCCCATGCTGGAAGTGCTCGACTATCTGCGCGCGCACGGATTCAAATCGTACATCGTATCCGGGGGAGGTGTGGAGTTCATGCGCGTCTTCGCGGAAGAGGTCTATGGGATTCCGCCGGAGCAGGTGATCGGCAGTCAGGGAAAGCTGAAATACGAACTGCGGGACGGCAAGGCGGTGCTCATCAAGCTTCCGGAGCTGCAGTATGTCGATGACAAGGAAGGGAAGCCTGCGGGAATCCAGACCTTCATCGGCCGCCAGCCCGTGATCGCCTTCGGCAATTCAGACGGCGACCTGCACATGCTCCAATGGGTCACGTCCGGCCCCGGGGCCCGGCTGGGAGTTCTCATTCACCACACCGATGCCGAGCGTGAGTGGGCGTACGACCGCGAGTCCCACATAGGGCGGCTCGATGCAGCCTTGAACGAGGCGATTGAGAAGGGTTGGCTCGTGGTGAGCATGAAAGACGACTGGAAGACGGTGTTCAAAACCCCGTAGCGGGGGCCACTTCACGTCGGGGCATGCAGAGCGAACAACTCTTCACAGCGGCCGACCAGAACTTCGTCGTGCACGCGACCGGCGCACTGTCGGGCCGGGCCGGCCCTCGAGTACAGGCCGAGGAAGACCTGGTGCTGGTCGATTCTGGAATCGCCAGTGACGCCTTCAATGTCGCATGCAGGTTCCGTCTGGCCTCGGAATCTGCACGCACGCGAGTGCGCGAAGCACTTGAGTTTTTCGGGCAGGAAGACCGGCCGTTTACGTTCTGGCTTTTTCCGGGGTACTCGCCCGCAGAGTTGCCGCGTATTCTGGAAGCTGCAGGACTTCATGCCGTGGGAACCGAGTCCGCC
>DAIOGN010000134.1:5368-8475 GCA_036745245.1 Candidatus Zixiibacteriota bacterium | reverse complement strand
CCCGACACATCCGCCACCACGATGCCGAGCGTGGATTCGTCGATCCACACGAAGTCGAAGTAGTCTCCGCCCACGTCCTTGGCGGCCTGGTAGATCGTGGCCAGATCGTACCCTTCGATCTCGGGGAACGCCGCCGGCAACAGGGCGTGCTGGATTTCCTGGGCGACCTGCATCTCCTTCTGCATGCGCTCCTGCTCGACGCGATTTTCCTGCGAGCGCTTGAACTTGACCGCCATCTCGTTGAAGGCGGTGGCGATCTGGCCGAATTCGTCGTCGCCCTCCACCGTGAGCGTGGTGTCGAGATCGCCGGCGCCGATGCGGCGCACCCCCTCCGTCAACTTTTGAATGGGTTTGACAAAGTAGAGCGACAGGAAGTACACCGACAGCATGCCCACCACGAGGCCGAAGCCGGAGATCACGAGGGCGCCGCGGCGGGCTTTCGCGACGCTTGCGGCGATGATCGACTCGGCGATCCCGGCATGCACGCGGCCGCCGCCCTCGATTCTGCTTTCGAAGTAGAGGACGACTTCATCCCCACGGGTCACGCTCACGATGG
The DNA here is from genome assembly GCA_036745245.1 of Candidatus Zixiibacteriota bacterium. Lineage (GTDB taxonomy): Bacteria > Zixibacteria > MSB-5A5 > JAUVRN01 > JAUVRN01 > DAIOGN01. Next base: position 7,919 of record DAIOGN010000134.1, on the reverse strand, counting down.
TGGAATCCCGGGTCCACGGAACCCCATGCGGCGGAGTGTACAGCGAGTGCATCTTCTCCGGGGACAGAGCGGAGGCCAGCACGTGCCCGGTGCGATCCACGATGACGAGTTCCAGGAGCCCGTCCACACCCTGCGCCGAGCGGTGGGCCAGTTCGTCGAACTCCACGTCGGATCTCTGATTGCGCATGTAGTTGGCGCTCGTGACGGAGACCGTGGAGCACAGGCGCTTCAGGTCGCGGGAGAGACGCACGCCGGTGTTGGTGGTGAAGCGACGGTCGAAATACAGATACACGCCCCCCACGATCGCGAACACCACGAGCGTGGCGACCAGCGAGAACTTCACGCGGATGGAGAGCGCCCGGCCCCCGGCTTTGACCCGCTGGGCGCGCGGCAGAAGCTTGACCATGCGCAGACGGTTCTCGTCTCCGATCGTGCGGTACTCGACCTCGTCCATGATCTTGCGAATGAGGTAGATGCCGAGACCGCCCTTGCGCCCGGTCTGCACGTAGCGATCGAGGTCGGGCGCGCCCGCACGGTCGAAGTCGAAACTTCTCCCGCGATCGAAGAGACTGAAGATAATGCGGTCGGGGGCCAGCGCGATGTGCAGCCGGATCTGTCCCTGACCGTAGAGGTAGGCGTGACGGATGACGTTGGTGCATGCTTCCTCGAGAGCCAGAAGCACGCTGTTCATGTCCTTGGGGGGCAGATGCGTCGGACGGCACGTCTCCGTGACGAATCTCCGGATCCCTTCGAGCTGGCTCTCTTCGGCGGGAAACTGCGAGACCACCTCGCGCGTGATGCGTCGTCCCCAGGCCACGGCGGCTCAGTCCTCTCCTGACGTCAGACGCAACCGGGCCTGCTCAAGGTTCTTCCTCGTGTCCTCGCTTCCGGGATAACGCGCCTGCACCTGCTCCCACCAGCGGATGGCATCCTGGTAACGCTCTTCACGGAACGCCACCAGCGCCTGAGTGTACCAGCCCCAGGCCTCCGTGTCCTGTTGCAGCGTTTCGATGGGTACGGCAGCCGCCCTCGGCGTGTAGCGCAGCAGGTACTCCGTCGCATTCTTGTCGCCGGGGTACTCTGCCAGAATGGCCTGTGCCGACGCCATCACAGCGGCCGTGTCCCTTGCGGCGGCGGCCGACAGGAGCGTGCGTTCCGCGGCCTGCCGGCGACTCATGCGATGAGCCTCTTCCAGAAGCCGTGCGCCCTCCGTGTTGGCCGAATCGTGATACAGCGCAAGCCTTGCCCAGCCTGCGGCCTCGGCCGCGGCCGAGTCGGAGAGTGCCGTTTGCGCTCCGGAAATCGCCCTCGACACGTCCCGCGAAAGCGAATCTCCGGCCTCTCGCAGGAGCGAATCCGACGCCGCCTGTTGACCTGGCTCTTCGCCCAGCCGGCGCGCCGTCTGTCCGGCGGCGGCCCATTCTCTGCGCGTCATCTGAGCGCGCGCAAGCGAGTCCAGAAGAGCCACGCGCTCCTGGGACGTGGCCTGTCGCGTGGCCGATTCGAGTTGTGCCCGGTTCGCCTCATCGCTTCTACGAGTGACTTCCTGCATGCCCTCCGTGTAGGAAGGCTCCTCTGGATACAGAAGCGACAGCTGTGCATAGGCGGACGCAGCCTCGCCCCAGGAACTGTCCGCGAGCGCCTGTTCCGCCTGAGCCTCCAGTTGGGGACGTTGCTCGGCTCGCCGCGATTCGAGCGCCGCCGCGACTTCGTAGGATACGCGCTCTTCGCGTAACCGCCGTTGCTCCGCGATGGGCCGGCCGATGTCGATGCTCAATCCGATGCGATGTTCGGTGCCGAGATCCGAAGGTTTCACGTAGGCATAATCTACACGAAACTGCTTGAATCGCACTCCGAGGCCCGCGGTGGGGGCCTGGCCGTCGTACCCCGCTCGCAGGGAGAGCAGGTCGGCCACCTGGTACTCTGCCCCGACACGTACGCGGGGATCGAGTTGATCGGAGAGCTCCACCTCGAGGCCCGCCGTGCCCTTGGACAACACGACCCCCGCGGCCAGAACCATCCGACGCGCCCAGCGATCCTCTACGCCTCCCGAAAACGAAAAGGTGGGGCGCAGCAGGTTTCGGAAAACGAGTCCAGTGCGAATCGCACCGGAACTGAAGGGCGACACGCCCAGGTCGGCACCCCAGGCCACACGCTGCAGTCCCATGAATCGATAGCCGGAGACCGTCAGCGTGAACCCGGCGTCGATGTTCTTCGGAAGCCCCACTCCGTACCCGGCCCCCAGCTGAAACCGGTTGAATTCCTCCGTGCTCACGGGGACCGGCGAATTGGCCCCCGTGATCACGATGTCGGAGGTGGTCTGAAGGGCTCCGGCCAGGGCCCAGGCGCCGCGATCGAGGGAGGGCATGGCCAGGGCGAATTGCTCGGTACGCGTGTCGAATGCGTTCTGGGTGTGTTGTAGCTCCAGCCGTCGCACGGGCGTGTGCAGCAGGGTCGCCGGGTTCCACCAGAGCGCGGTCGGTTCGTCCAGCACCGCCGACACGGCGCCCCCCATGCCGAGTGCGCGTACGCCCTGACTCCCCGACAAAGG
>DAIOGN010000134.1:0-5358 GCA_036745245.1 Candidatus Zixiibacteriota bacterium | reverse complement strand
CCGCCGTCCTGGGCACGGGTCGTGGCGGCGAAGCACAGAACGCAGACGAACCAGAGCTTCCGCGTCATTTCATCACCACGATCTTCATGGTGGCTTCGGTGCCGGCGGTGCGCAGCCGGGCCACGTAGACGCCGTCCATGACCACGTTGCCACTTCCATTACGACCGTCCCAATCCACGGTATTGGGCCCGGCCCGTCCTCCGGGAGATCCGGCCGCCGCCTGGAACGACCAGACCCCCTGACCGGAGACCGTGTAGATCCAGATGTCCACCTGCGCCGCCGACGACAGGTCGTACTGAATGTGAGTGACTTCGCTTCCCGCACGGAACGGATTGGGATAGTTGGCCGCCGTGCTCCCCGGTACGAACGCAAGGTCCGATTCAATGAACAGGCTCAGTCCTCGCTCGTCGAGCACCGGCACCGGCAGTCCGGCACCGCCCACGGATCGTTCGACGGCGCTCCACACGTTCGCGCGCGTGGTCCACTTGAACTCCGTAAGCGATCCGGACAGACGTGGCACAATGCGGACTCTCACGTCGCCCTGTGCCCCCGGCGCCACGCGCGCCAGGCTGTCGGTCCCGAAGATCAATCGGCTTCCGGAGATCACGGCGGCGACCGTGTCGGACGGCAACTCCAGTTGCGCGCTCTCGACCAGCGCGGCGGCCGAGGGCAGCGTGCTCCCGTTCGCGTCGGTGGCCTCCACTTCGATGCTCTTTACAAGAATTGGAAACAACCCGGTGGGATCGTCATTGGCCCAGCTCCACGACATGGGAACGTACGGCGCATCCACGGCGCCGCCCTGAGTCTGAACGTTGAGAATTCGTAAGGGAGGCGCCTCGAAGACGATGCGCACCAGAAGGGTGTCTTCCCCATGCGAGACGTTGGCGGAGTCTCCTGTGTTGAGATCCTGCACCGGTGCGTCGAACCGCACAATGATCAGGGCCGTTGTGTCCGCCTCGGGTGCCTTGAGGGACCAGATCGCATCCACGTTCAAAGGCGGACTGATCGTGTCGATGGGTCCCGTCACCTGCACGCCTCCCGTGGCGACGATCCTCAGCCGGGCGCCACTGGTGGGCGCCGCTCCGAGATTGACGAATCGTCCCGCCACTTCGAACGGGCTGCCTGCGGCGATGCGACCGTCGAGGGCGTCGGCCGGGCTGAACAAGCGCGACTGCACCTCGAGATCGGAGGCCTCCTGCGTTTGTACGGCCAGGAAATTCCGGCTGGGCTCTCCCAGCGTGACCGTCTGGCGCGTGACCCGCCCGTGACCGGTCACGATTTCGGTTTCGAAGAGTTCCTGCGAATTGAACTCGGAATCGGCAGTCACCTGCCACGTGTAGACGCGGCTCTGCCCGAGGAAGATATTTTGATGCGTGGTCACCGTGTCGACGAATTGTGACCGGCCGTCGGTCAGGAGCGCGAGCCGCACCGTGTCCAGCACGTCCTCTCCCCGGTTGGTGACGTGGGCCGTGATCGTATAGGTCTGGCCGGTGGACACCTGGGTGCGCCTCGGCGCGTTGCTCGAGATCGAATCGATCGAAAGCGACGGGCGGTCGACGACGTACACCGAGTCGATCACCGGGGTGACAAACGACGTGTCGAGTCGATTGTGCCGACCGGTCACAACCAGCCGTGTGCGGTACCACCCCACGTCCACCTGCAACTGCGATTGAGAGAGCGAAAACGCGAGCGTGGTGTCCCCCGGCATCCACACGGAGAAGGGCGTGATGGATCGCGTCACCTGGGCTCGGATGGTATCCAGAGCTCCGGAGAGTTCGAGGAGTGCTTCGGCGGACGCGACCGACGTGAGCCCCGTGTTGCGAATGCGGATTCGGAGCGTGTCCGAAACACCCGCCACCAGGCTGTCCGGCGTCTGACTGCCCGTAAGGTATGACAGGGCGGCCGCGGAAGTGAAGTTGACCCGGCTGGGGCCCTGCGCTACGTAAGATACGGGTCTCCCCAGATCGGTGCCTCGCACATGCCAGGCCGGGCGGGCCGAATCCCCCACGAACGCGCTTATGTGCCTGCCGAGATACTCCAGGTCCAGCGTGTCGCCGGGCCCGAGGAATTGCACACCGCTCTCGGTCGTGCGCGCCGTATCGCGACGAAGTCCTCCGGTCAGAACGAGCAGACTCGAGTCGACCTGGAAGGAGATGCCCGATCCTCCCGTGTTGGTCACTTTCGCAAGATAGAGAACGTCATCGTACGCCACCGTCGTGGGCACAAGCGACACCAGGGCAGGCTGTGAGCCGGTGACCACCGTGACTGACACCGTGTCGGGAGCGATGGCCTGCACGGGTCCCGTGGAGTACTGTGCGAGGACACGGCACGCGACCGTAAGGGGGCCCTCTGTCAGCCCCGCTGGCACGGGCCAGCGCAGTTCCATCGACACGACGGACGGACCGGCCAGATTGGCCGGAAGAGGGGGTGTGGCTTCAGATACGGGGAAGTTGCCGCGATTCGTGAGCAGTTCCAGCCCCGTCACGGCGAGCAGTCCGGAGCCCAGGAGTCGCAGGCGCACGTGCGCCTTGAGAGTGTCCACGCCGCGGCGCACCACGCTCTGCACGACGGACAGCGATTCCGCCACCAGGGCGTCCACCTCGAGGGCAGCCGATGTTCCCCGGGCCGCCCCGGCCTGCGCTACCAGAGTGATGCTGCCGCCGGGACCAAAGTAAATGAAGTTGCGTGCGTGAAGATCCACCACGCCGTTTTGAAAATCCGCAGGAGACAGGAGTGCCGGTGCCACCGAATCGCCCGCCGTCGTGGAGAGAGTCACAGGCGATCCCGCCTGCGCGTATTGATGCACGGGGTTCAGATACGGATCCAGCGCAGTGAGTGAAAACGGGGAGTCCACCGGCAGGCCTGAGACCAGAGGCACGGTGGTCTTCCACGCGAACGAGTCGGTGGCCGCCGGCAGGATGACGATGCTGGGCGTGTTGCGCAAAGAGTCGCCGATGCGCCCGAAGATGGGGTACTCGCCCGCGCGGAAGAGCACCACCTGGCTGAAACCGTTGCCTGAGTCGACGAGCACCGGGGGCAGGCTGGGCACCTGACCGTTGGGTGCCAGGGAGTCGCTCTGACTCGTGGAGAGAGTCACGATGCCCGACGCGGCATTGCCAAAACGGTCCACCACGTTCTGCGCCGCCACTGTGAATCCGAGTCCGGCGGTCACCGTGTCGGGAACGGACAATTCAAAATCGAACGCCGCATCCGGCGACACATGAAGCAGGGTCGACCTGGTGATCCCGCCACCCACCGCCACGAGACTGTCGGCACCGGCCGTGCGCCACACGAAACCGGAACCCGGGAATGACACGCGCCCTGAATCCTGTGGAGCAAAGACGAAGGGAGCTCCGGAGGTGGCCGGAAGTGTGGCCGCCGGATCGGCCGTGGTAAAATGCAAGGAGCCCGTGTACAGGACCTGTCGGTTGTCGAATGCATCGAGAGCCGTCACCAGGATGGGCGAAGTCGATGCGGCGGCGCCTGCCACCACGCCCGCGGGCAACCCCGTCACCTCCCAGCGAGCCAGAGGACCCGGGAGCACGCTGACATTCAGCGTATCCGCCAGAATGCCCAGTTCGGCAATGACTCTCCCCTGTCCTGTCTTGCGAGCCGTAAAGATCGTCGAGTTGAAGGCGCCCAGGGAATCCGGTTCGACTCGGAGCGACACGAGGGGAGTCTGAATGAGATTTCCCCAGACGTCGATCGCGATGGCGGTGAACTCCAGAGTCTCGCCCGCCCCCACCGTATTGGGCGCCGAGGGCAACAACTGAAGCTCCACCGGCACATCCGGAACCAAACTGAACGCCGAACTGAGTGTGGGCCCGAACAGCGTGACCTGGTTGCCGTCAAGAATCTCCAGCGCGATGCTGAATTCACGAGCCTGTGTGGAGTTGTATACGTCGGTCAGGACGAGCTGAAGCGGGGAGAAAGGGACGGCGGGCGTGCCTGTGGAGTCGAGGTAGACGAGGACGCTCTGGTAGTCGTGCACCACGCCGGAGACCCCGGGGACTCCGGGGCGCACCACATCGCTGTATTCGGCCGTGACCTGGTCCAGACTGAAGCCCGGTGGAAAGGTCACACGGAACACTCCCGTCACCGGGATCGTATCCTCCGTCTCGAAGGAGAGGGTGTAGATGTCGAAATCGGCGACGGCGCCCGTGGACGGTTGACACACGAGTGCACCCACGGGAGGACCCTGGCCGGCCGCCACCTCGGGGACCAGAACCTGGGCGAAAGCGATTCCTGGAGTACTCAGGAGCACGACCAGAAGCAGGGCGAACCCCCGGTCACCGATCGAGTGCCAAATCCTTCTGCGAAGTGTGCTCACGGCTGGATAGTTTGCGGAACGATCAACACCTCAACAGTTCGAGCCCACACCAGTGGGGCTCGCCCCGTGAAGCACGGCCCGGGAAGGACTGTGTACGTCCCGCGGTCGGGACTGACACGTGCGGCATTCCGATGTCGAGCTCTGCAGAAAGCGAGCACCGAGGTGGTCCGTGCCCCATCCGAATGGGATTCAACGCAACGCAACACGGACTTTAGGCTGAGATCGAACCTTCGAACTGTCACGATACGGGAAGCGGGGTGTCCACGGACCACCATCCCCCCACCCGGGACCCGGCCCGAAACTACGTTCGCGGGCTGAGGTAGCTCGGGCAACTCCTTTTTCCTTTGGCCGCCGACGAACGCTCGCCTGGGCCGCGTGTCGAACTATGGCACGAGGCTCAGAGTGAACTCCACTGTGAATCTCGGGCGCACGTGCAGCGTGTCGGCGGGGTACCAGAGACGTTCGGACGGAACAAATGGCGACGGCCACCCCGGAGACCAGACCTGGTCGCCGTCCCGATCGGACAGGAGTGAGAGAAAATAGTCGCCACCGGCCAGCCGTCCTGACGCCGGTTGACCGGACGTGAGCGGCAGCTGACACACAGGCTCCCGCAATTGTACCGGCCACAACTCGACGAACACTTCGGCCTCCGGATCGTGGGGCAGGCCCTCGATGCGCACTTCGTACTCTCCGGCGGAGTCCTGATCGACCAGTGGAAAAGAGATCCGGACTGTATCCGACTCTGGCCAGGTCGCGCCGCTTGCGGCACGCACGGCCCCCGGCGCCACAGAGCAGACCCAGGGCCCTTCCCCCAGCGAATCCCAGGGAGGCACCAGATGCACTTCAAACGGTCCGCCGGAGCGAACGCGAATGCGTGCGAAGCGTCCTGCCTCAACGAACGAACTCTCCGACACGGACGCGACGGGTTCGTCAAACACCAGGATGACGGCGGCCGGCGGGCACACCCAGGTGTGTCCGGTGTCGGGCAGGATCTCCACCGGGCCGAAGATCGAAAGCGAGTCACGCGT
>DAIOGN010000133.1:0-8510 GCA_036745245.1 Candidatus Zixiibacteriota bacterium | reverse complement strand
CCGCCGCCCACCGGCGCGAGCGATCACTCGCGCGGCTGGATCTTCCTCTGGATCGAATGCAAGGGCCGCGGCGGCGCGCTCTCGCCCGAGCAAGTCGCCTTCCGCGAACACTGCGTGCGCGCGCGCGTCCCGCACCTAGTCGGCGGCATCGATGCTTTCCTCGCGTGGTGTCAGCAGGGCGGATGGGTGCGGACATGATCGATCGCGCCGCTGCGCAGTGCCAGCCGGCACAAAATGGAATTGGCCGCGAAGGCCGTCATGGCCAGGGCTGCGAGCAGGGCTGTTTTCACGGCGTCGTGGCGGGGCTCTGCAAGTTCAGGCCTGACCGTGACGAGGGGAATCGGATTGCGAATCCGCTTCGCGATTCCCGGGGAAAAAGAGCCAGACCGCCACGATGTAGCACACACCGAGGGCGATCATCACCACGCCTCCCCAGAGCGAGACGGGCAGCAAGTAAGACGTGTCCGAACCATCGGTGGCGATGAGATACACCCATTCATCGAGGCAGAGTGCCAACCCGGCGCCAAACACCAGAGCACACGCATCCAGGAGCCGTGTGCGTCCGGAGCGCAGCACCAGCGGCACGGCGCCGGTCACCAGAAGCAGTATGCCCGTGAAGAGGTGGTGGACGTTGTAGCCGGCGACATCGAAGTTGGAGTACGGATTGGCATGCAGGTAAACTCGCGTGCCCACGAACGTCACAAGGAGTGCCGACAAAACAAGAGGGGCCCGTCCACCGACGGGCCCATTGCTTTTTCTGTTCGAACCTGGATTCGGCCGATCCACTCAGCGTCTCCTACATGGCCTTGGGCCAGAGCCAGCCGAAAGTTCCGCCGGTCAGGAGCCCGTAAACAACCCCGTCGATGATGAACTTCACCGTAGTGCCCCACGGCCTTCCGCCCCAGATCGATTCGGTCATGCTGGACGCCGAGTACCCCAGGATCGCCACGGTGCCCGCCCAGCGGAAGACCACGCTGTAGGCAGTACCGGCCGGGAGCAGTGTGCACACGTAAGCCGAGAAGCAGCTGATCACGAGGCAAAACACGAACCACTGCGCCAGGTTCTTGCCCATGCTGGGCTTCGGGCCCGCAGGCAATATTGTGAGTATGCCCACCGGTCCCTTGCCATACCTCTCCAGGTACTCCGGTGACTGACAGTCCTTCATGCTTGGGGCGTACGGAAACATGTATACACCGGGTCCCAGGCTGTTCTTGCGCATCTCGGCCGTAATGCCCGCCTCACCGGGCATTCCCTTGAAGTCCCCTTTGTGGAACGGGATGACCATGTGCAGGATCGCACTGGCCATGAACACGATCACACCCGACAACACGATGGGCAGCCACAGACTAGCCAGATCCATTTGATTCCTCCCGCGATGGAAGATGAACGAATCCGACCGTACATCGGCCGGACCTATGATAGGCAGGGAAAGTAAGCGAACCGTAGGCGTCGGGCAAGCAAAGGGCCGCCGGCAAATCCGGCGGCCCGAGGGCCGCGCGTTCGGGAGGAGAAGTACGGCCCGCTGGTGCTCGAAGGGCTTACTTCTTGTTCTGCTGGCCTCCCAGCGAAATGCGCTCCGTCACGCGGTAGTCTGAGAAGTGCAGCACCGGAAACGTGGCGTGGCCCAGAATCACCACGGCCTGCGCCGACTGCACCCACTGATTCCGCGAGGGATCCCACCACTCGAGGTCGAGAGTGGTTCCCTCCGGTTCGACGGACTTGATCGTCAGAAGCGCGGGCAATCGAAACACCAGGCCGTCGGGCTCAAATGTGAACTGGGTAGAGCGGCGATCCATGCCCAGCGGTTCCCGTGACACGTCGGCTTTGATGTTCTCGTTCGAAAGCAGTGCGCCGGCGGGTACTGTGAGAAACGCAGACTCGTTTTCGGAAAGCACCATCGTAACCACGCCGCCAAGAAGGCCCACGACAATCTCCACCGAAGTGATGACGAGATCGGGGTCATCCAGCGGGATCTTGGTGGGCGCCACGGTCGACACGGCGATTTCGTCCGACAGCGTTCCCGGATAAGCGGTCACGTTGTTGGGCAATTCGAACGTGTTGTTCCAGGTGGGGCCTGTGGTGTGCTGTTCCCTCGAACAGCCCCAGGGCAGGCTAATAGTCAGAGCCAGAACGGCCAGCAGAGCCGCTTCTATAAGGAAGCGTTTTGGCACGCGATTGGAGTGCATGGAGTCGGTCCTCTTGGTGTTCATATCCGCCGGACCACTGCGCAATCGGCATACCGCCGCTGTACGCTAGCTCTACTTTACAGAAAGACCATAGGGGAGTTGAGGTTGCAGCGCCCCCATCGGTGTTCAAAACGAGTGCACCGCCGTCCAAAGGCTGAGCCGGGCCCGTACCGTGTGGGCCGGAGCCCCTAACTTTCCGGGGAGTTCAGCGCTACTTCTCTTCAGCCTCCGGAAAACCGGTCTCGAGGAAGCGGATCAGACGGCCGAACTGCTCTCCGATCACCTGGTCTACGACGGGGGCAAGTGCCGCCGGTCCGCCGGGGCAGTAGCCGCCCACGGCGTACGTGAGCTTGATGCGAGTGCCCTCGCCCTCCGCGGCGAACTCCCAGGTCATGCTCCCCTGCATACCCATCTCCTGCAAGGGCCCGAGAGCGCCCAGAAGACGCAGCGCGGTTCCCGGATTGGAGTACACCACGCGCATGTGCTCAATGCCGCCGCCGGTTGGAAACCGCTCACAGAAGCAGCCCCCGGTGCGGTCTTCGATGTACATGTTGCCGGCGTCACCCGTGTACGTGTGCGCGGAACTCCACCACTTCCCGATGGAATTGGTCAGGCCGCGGAAGCTCTTCTCGGGAGTCGCCTTCGCCAGCGAGTTGAACTTGAGCGTGAAGCCCACGTCGCTCGAATCCACCACGGCGGCATGGCTTGCGCCGACGCTCAGGAGGAGGAAGACCACCGCACACACCAGCCTATGACAAACGTTCATGTGTTGCTCCTTGTGGACTGAATTGGATTTCAGTGGAAGGGTTGAGACACGCGTCCGGGCTCTCATCGAAGCGCGGATTCAATCCTGCGATCGGGAATAAACCACATCGCGGCCACCAGCGCATAGATCGCCACGGAGATGCCCGTGTGAACTTGTGCCAGCGGCAGTGCAGCCAGGTACAAGACGACCGACACCACTCCTTTGACTTCGCTGCCCACGGCAGCCTTCAGTCGGGACAGTTCGCCCTGGTGTGCAATGATCGTCCGTTCAAGCACGTAGTACGCCACAGCCGCACACGCCAGCACGGCGCCGTAGACCATGGTCGGCAGGGACGCCAGATGATTCTCGCCCATCCAGGCCGTACAGAAGGGTATCAGGGAAAGCCAGAAGAGCAGGTGGAGGTTGGCCCACAGAATCATGCCGTTGATGGTGGGAGCGGCATGCAGCATGTGGTGGTGGTTGTTCCAGTAGATGCCCAGGTATACGAACGACAGCACGTACGAACAGAACACGGGTAAGAGTGGCCGCAAGGAGGGCCAGTCGGCGCCGTGCGGCACCTTGAGTTCCAGTACCATGATCGTCATGATGATGGCAATCACGGCATCGCTGAAAGCTTCGAGGCGGTTGCGATTCATGTCCGGCGTCCGAGCAGCTCAGGGATCGGGCGTGAAATCCTGATCCGTGGGAACAATGACCTCGGACGCATACCTGGCTTCAAACAGGGGGGCTCTCAGTACCAGGTAGCCGGGGTCGATGTGTTGTAGCACCACGTCCAAAGTAGCCGTGGGATCGATCAAACTCAACTGTTGAGTAGCCAAGTCCAGAGACCACCGGCCGTCGGCACGGAGGCCCTGGTTGCTCAGAATCGTGAACCGTCCATTGCCCATGAAGTACACCCGGGATCCTGTATCATAGCGGGGGTCGACAGTGATCGCGTTTCCAGCCGAGTCAAACCTTCCTGCCGCGACCCAGGCTCTGCTTGTGAGCAAGTCTCTCTCGGGTGAAATGGTGTCCTGGTAGTTGAGGCTAAGTTGAAGAGCGGCGAAGGCCGGGTTTATGATACTGGCCGCGGCGTTGTATCCCTGAAGTGAGACGAGGCTCACGACGCCTGTCACCACGAATCGAGGCAGCCAGGGACGTATTCTTCGAAGGAGCAGGGCGTTTGTGTAAACGGCTGAGGCACCCAGTAGCCCGCCCAGCAACCCGCCAAACATCATGAGCGCCAAGGGCAACGCGATCCAGATCTGCTCCCACACACGGAGCTTGCGACACACCCGAAAGATCTGACCATCGATGCGAAGATAGGGCACCGGGTCCAGCGGGCCCGCCTGGAGATGCAACACGGCCGGCTTGCCGAAATTGCTCGTGGCCAGGTACTCTCGACGCCTGCGAAAGAATCGACTCTTTGTGGGCCGCTGTCGTGATCCATCGAGGTGCAGGAACGGCAGCCGCCAGAAGCTGAGCTGAACCTCCATGTGGCGTCCCTCGAATCCCGGCGGCTCAATGGCGAATCGGCTGGATGTGGTGGCCGGCAACTCCGTGGATTGCGGAGTGTCGCGCACTGCAAAGGGGTTTACTTTTCCCTTTCGCCGCCACTCGTATCGACACAATCCGGAACAGAAGGAGAATCCATCCTCCGTGGGGCTGTCCTTCGTGACGATTTCTGTCCGGCAGTTTGTGCAACGAAGCATGGCGACTCTACCACATCTTCTCGTTCGGCATCGAATCAGCCCACAGTTACGACGGCCATGTTCGGGAGCCTTATGTGGTCTCCCGCTTTCTGAACATCCCCCAGGTCTCAAGATCCGGGCCGAACTTCTCGTACCCGGTGACCTGGTAGCCGAAGTGCTCGTACAGTGTCACATTGGCCGCCTTTTCGGTTGTGAGAGAGGTGCCGCGCGAGTCGCGACGCGCGTCAGAGTGCGAGTGGATGAAGTCCAGCAAAACTCGTGCATAGCCCCTCCCCTGGTGGCTCGAGAACACGCCGATCATGTTGACGTGGTAGTGCGGTTCGTGCAGCCAGAAGCGGCCCCAGATGTCGCACAAGCCGGCGTAGCGTTCACGGGCGGGCGCGCCCAGTTTCGCCCACACCCCTTCGCGAATGCGCGACAACTCGGCGGGTGCTTCCTGTGGGTTCGGAGCGGTGAGAGTGGTCGCAGCGACCATGACGCCTTTGGACTCGATGGCCAGCACAGGGCTACCGTCGAGGTAGCGCGCCTGAACAAAGAAGTCCACGAGCGCGTGCAGCTTGTCGTCGTAGGCTACCGCATCCGCGCCCACGATGTAGCGCATTACGGGATAATCGTGAAACGCCTCGCACATCACGTGCGTTACATCGTCGGCGCGATCCGCCGGCACTTCGAACACGTCGTAGTTCGACACGGGATTCATGTCAGTCGAGTTTCCACATGTAATTCAATGCGTACTGGCACGCCAGGCCATAGGGAATCACCACCAGAAACGACACAGCCGCGGCCGTAAGCCCCATGACGAAGAGGGAGCCGGTGTCGTGGAGGTTGGCCAGGCCGCCGAATAATAGATCCTGAATCCACCACCAGGCCGCCCACAAGGCGAGATACACCAGGCACCCCGCGTAGGGCAACACCGCGCCGCGCAGGAGGTGCCCCTTAAAGGAATCCGCGCTGAAGATGAATCTGCGAAACCAGAATGCCACCACCACGCTGGCGGCCATCAGGCAAACCACGCTGCGCCCCGGTGTTTCGCCGAGAAAATCGCCCGTGACGTCGGGGATCGACAACACCGGATACCAGCCTGCCCCGAGAAGCGCAGCCACCAGGGCATAGAGCCAGAGTCCGGAGGACCGGCGGTACGTGCTAGCTGCCATGCGTGAAGTTTCCCGAGAAGGGGCACACTGCGCGATAGAGGCTGGCCAGATTCTGCCAGCGCAGTTGCTCGCCGCGCAGCCGGCCGTCCACGCCCGCGGTCGCCATGGCCCGTTCACACCACTGCGCTTCGCCTCCCGCCGCCAGCAGGTTGTTGCGAAGGTTCTTGCGGCGGTGTGCGAACAGCGCGTGTACGAAGCGCATGAAGTCCTCGCGGTCGTCCACGCGAATAGGCGGCTCGGAATGTGGAACGAGTTCCACCACCGCCGATGTCACCTCAGGCACCGGGAAGAAAGCCCCCGGTCGCACCAGGAATCGCTTGGTGGCGGAGAAGTCGAGAGCGCACGCCACAGCGAGCGGACCGAAGTCGCGCGTAGCGGGCGAGGCCACCAGGCGTCTGGCTACCTCGAGTTGCAGCATGACCACGGCCTGGCGCCAATGCGCTGCCGATGCGAAAATCCATCCCAGAATCGGCCCCGAGAGATTGTACGGGAGATTGCCTGCCAGAACGGCACGGCCGCCTCGGGCCGGCAGGATGTCGGCGGCTTTGACGTTCAATACACTATCGTGCACGAGCGTGAGCCTGGTGCCGAAGCGCTTTGTGAGGAATTGGATCATGCGGCTGTCGGGTTCCACGGCCACCACGGCCTTCCCCGTGTCCACCAGCGCGCCGGTGAGCGCACCACGCCCCGGGCCCACCTCCACAATGGTCTCCGCGTCGGCGAGATTCAGAAGGTCGACGATCTTGTGGACGACGCGCTCGTCCTTGAGGAAATGCTGGCCGCGCGACTTAACCGGCGGGGGCGGTCTCATAGGAGCGCTCAAAGCGCGGAAACACGCGGCGAAAGTTGGCCCACAGCCGGCGCGCCGCATTCTCGGGGTCGAGGTCGTTGCGCGCCGTCACGAGGGCGCGGAAGGTGTGATCGAGATAGGCCGGTTCGTTGCGCCTGCCGCGCAGGGGCACGGGGGCCAGGTACGGCGCATCGGTCTCCACCACCAGGTTGTCCCAGGTGAGAGAGGCGGCCACTTCGGGTGTGTTCGAGTTCTTGTAGGTGACCGGTCCGCCGATGCCGATGAGATAGCCCAGATCCACTGCGCGTCTGGCTTCGTCCACCGAACCCGACCAGCAGTGCAGGATTCCCGTCACGTTTTTGAACGCGGGCTCACTCAGGATCGCCAGTGTGTCTTCATGCGCCTTGCGGATGTGCACGGAAATCGGCAGGCCCAGGTCGCGCGCGAACGCAAGCTGTTCACGGAATACGCGCTTCTGGCGTTCGGGTGTGGTGGTATCCCAGTGGTAGTCGAGACCGATCTCGCCCCAGGCGATCACCTTCGGATGCTCTGCCAGCTCCGCATACGACCGCCAGTCTACCGCGCCATCGCCTTTCGCCTCGTTGGGATGCAGACCCACGGCTGCGAACACGTTGTCCTGCGATTCAGTCAGCGCCACAGCGCGCCGCGACGATTCCAGGTCGGTTCCGAGCGTGAGCAGGGCGGCGACTCCCGCGGCACGTGCGCGCACCAACAGATCGGGCCGATCCTCATCGAACTCTGGTGCGTCGAGGTGACAGTGCGTGTCGATGAGGCGCAGGGCGGCTGAAGGCGACGGAAAGCTCAGCCCACCTCCGCACCTGAACCGATTTCGCCATCGGTGGTGAGCAGGATCACCTTGCCGTCCTTCTTGGCGGCCAGGAGCATGCCGCGCGACTCGTGACCGCGGATCTTGGCGGGCTTGAGATTCTTTACGATGATGATCCTGCGGCCCACCAGCGCCTCTGGTTGGTAATGCTGCGCGATGCCGGCCACCAGTGGCCGCTTTTCGTCGCCCACCTGGATTTCCAGTTTCAGGAGGCGGTCGGCGCCTTCCACCTTCGCGGCCGACAGCACTTCCGCCACGGCCAGCTCCACTTTGCTGAAGTCCTCAATGCTGATGAGCCCGTCGACGGCGGCCTCGGGAGCGCTGGGCGATTGCAGGTTCACGGGAGCCTCCGTATCGAGTCGTGGAAAAATGGATTCGGCCAGGCGCAGCGGTGCGCCGGGCGACAATGCGCGCAGGTGTCCCAGTTCGGCCGCGTCCGGCGAGAGCTTTTCGTCGGGCATGCCGATGGCCCGGCGAATGTCGAGCATTTTCGTGGGCATCACGGGCGCAAGAAGTGCCGAGGCCACACGCACAGCCTCGAGCGACACATACAAGACCGTGCGCAGCCGAACGTCTTCGCCTGCCTTCGCGAGTTTCCAGGGGGCCTGAGTGTCGAAGTACTTGTTGGCTTCTCGCACCAGACGCATGGGCGCCTGAATCATGGCCAGCAGGTTGCGGGCCTCGAATTCCTTCCGCGTCTCCTCGATCGCCTTCTTGCCCGCCACCAGAAGTGCGCGATCGGCCGCCTCCAGCTCGCCTGGTTCGGGGACCGTGCTGCCTGTGCGCTCGCACAGCTTCACCACTCGGCTCGTCAGGTTGCCGAGGTCATTGGCGAGATCCGAATTGTATCGCTCGGGGAACCGCTGCTCCTGCACGTCGCCGTCGGTGCCGAACGGGAACTGCACCAGCAGCAGGTAGCGCGTCGCGTCGGCGCCGTACGTGTTCACCAGATGCAGCGGCTCGAAGCTCCTGTTCATGGCCTGGTTCGGGTTTATCAGATTCAGCGCCGGGCGGATGCTCAAGAGCGCCACGAGGCCCGCGACCGAGCCGACGGCAATCTTGTAGGCCAGCGGCGC
>DAIOGN010000132.1:6097-8514 GCA_036745245.1 Candidatus Zixiibacteriota bacterium | reverse complement strand
ATCAACTTGTCCGTCAGGGGTGCCCTCCACGACCAACGTTAACAACCGCACGATTCGGACGCGGATCGCGCTCGCTCGCGATCACAGTCCGGTGCGGGTTTGGCCTATCACAGGGGGCCACCGAGATCAAGGCTGCAGGCGGCCGAAGCGGAGCTGCGTTCGCGCGGCGCGCAGGTCATCGGCGCGCTCGTGGAACCCGAAAACTCGGCTTCGCTCGCACTGTTCAACCGGCTCGGCTACCGCGATGTGCCCAGCGCGGTGTATCTCTCGAAGAGGGATGACCCGGATGTCTAGGCGCAGATCTTTCTGCGGCCGGACTGCGCAGGTGCTCTTATGCTGGAAGTAGAAGTCAAATTGTATCTCGAGTCGGAGACGGCCGCCCGTGACGTGTGCAGGTGCCTCGACCTGCCGTGGCACGCAGGCGAATTCGAAGTGAACCGTGTGTATGACTTCCCCGATGCGCGACTGGCCCGGCGCGGCGCGCTCGTGCGGATCCGGGAACGGGGCGGTTCCGGGTTTCTTACCTATAAGGAGAAGTCCGACCAGACGGTGCAGGACGCCAAGGTCCGGCTTGAATACGAAACTCCCGTCGCCGATCCGGAAGCAGCGCGAAAACTCCTGGCGGGCGTAGGTCTCGAACAGCGGTTGGCTTACGAACGGTACCGCGCCCGTCACGTGCACCCCGGTGTGCACGTGGAAATCGATCACCTCCCGGGCGGATGGTTCTGCGAGATCGAAGGCGAGCCCGAGCGTATTCGCGAAGTTCGTGGACAGGCGGGGCTCGGTACCCGTCTTCCCATCGTGTGGTCGTACCCGGAGATTTTCCTGGCCCTGAGAGAGCGGCTCGGGCTCACCGGGACGGAGTGGTCTTTCCAGGAGCAGGAGCGCGGCAGAATCCACCTGCCGCCTTCAGGTGACCCGTTCTGGGCAGCCGCCGGCGTGGATTCTTAAGTCGCGGGGGGGCGCCCACCGGAGGGTCGCGCGTCGCCCCGGTTCATTCCCCACTTCAGAAGCGGTGGAGTGACCATGGTGGTCACGATGACCATGATCACCACTGCGGAGTACACCGCCGCATCCACTACCTTCTCGCCGCCGATTGACAGCGACGCACCGATGGCTGCGAAGATGAGGCCCACTTCGCCTCGCGGAATCATGCCCAGCCCCACGGCCAGGCGGTTGAGCCCGCGTTCGACCACGCCCAGAGCGGCCGCCTGTTTTCCCACGATCGCGGCGAGCGTGAGCACGCCTGCGAACAGGAGAATGTCGGCCCGCCCGAATGACCTCAAGTCGACCTGAAGTCCCATTTGAACAAAAAAGATGGGAGTGAGGAAGACGGCCAGCGGATGGATCAGGTCTGCGAGGGAGGCCTCGCCGCGATCGCGGAACCCCTTCACGTGCACATCCTCCAGCACCAGCCCGGCCGCAAAGGCGCCCACGATTGCCGCGAGCCCGGCCTGTTCCGCAAACCGCGCCATGGCGAAGCAGAACACGAGGGCGAGCGTGAGCAAGACGCCGGTGCCGCGCAGTCGCAGAGCGGCGCCGAACAGTCGGGGCACCACGAACGTGCCCACGACGATCGAGCCCACCAGAAACAACAGGGCCTTGCCCACGATCCAGAGTACGTGAAGCGTGCCGATGCTCCCGGTGCCCGAATTCGCGGCGGCGATGACTCCCGACACCACGGCCAGGATGATCAGTCCAAGCACATCGTCGAGGACGGCAGCGCCCAGGATAATGCGCGACTCCTTGTCCGCGATCCGGCCCAGGTCTTTGAGCACTCGTGCGGTGATTCCCACGGAGGTGGCCGTCAGCGTGGCGCCGATGAACACGTGCACGAACACCGACTTGCCGGGCAGAAGCCACGCCGACACGCCCCATCCCAGGGCGAATGGGGTGACCACACCCAGCACGGCCACGAAGAGCGATGACCACCCCACCTTGAGCATGTCCGACACCGTCGATTCGAGCCCCACTTCGAAGAGCAGAAGCAGCACTCCGAGTTCGGCCAGCACCTGCACGGCCTCCTGCCCCTTCACAGACTCGAAGACGTCAACGTGGAACAGGATGAGATTGCCGATGATCACGCCCAGGATGAGTTCGCCCAGCACCGCGGGCTGTCCGATCCATTCCATGAGGTGGCCGCCGAGTCTGGCGGCCAGAAGCACGGTGACCAGCGTGAACAGAACGTTGCCCAGGCCATGCCCCTCCCCGGGAGCGGCATACGCCGCCAGGGGGAGCATGACTAAGCACACAAGCGCCAGGGCCGGGAGTGCGAGACGCGGTGCGATCATGCGCGGACCTGGCTCACACGGCGGAGAACAACCTTCGGCTCCGCCGTGAGTGCGAGATCTGAGTGGTTACTTCTGTTCGGCCGCAGCGGGCTTCGGGTGTCCGAGCTCTGCCTCGGCACGATGACC
>DAIOGN010000132.1:0-6087 GCA_036745245.1 Candidatus Zixiibacteriota bacterium | reverse complement strand
CCCACCGTGCCATCCGATTCGATCGTGTTGTACTCGAGCTTGTTGGCGGGCGGCAGAACCACCGGCTCCACCTTCACCTGTTCCGCCGTGACAGGAGCCGAGCCCGAGTAGAAGATGGAGAACGCCTTGCCGCGACCCGGGGCCAACGGAGGCTTGGATCCCGACAGGTCGGCGATCAACCCCAGAAGCAGGGTCTGATTGGCGGTGTCGGCGTTGGCCGCCTTCAACTGGAAGTACTCCACGCGCCCGCCCGCGTAGGACACCGAGTCGAAGTTCATCTTCGCGTTGCCCGCGGTCACCTTCAACGGCAAAGGCAGTCCCGCCACCGGCTCGGTGTTCACCACGAACACATCGAGCCGCACCTGGTTCTTGCCGGCCGCCGGCTCCACTGTCACGGTCACCGAGTCGTGCCGGGACGGCTTGGCCGGGGCCTGCTCCGGCACCGGCTTCTTTTCCGAGTCCGCTTGGGCCACGGCCGCGCCGGCCAGAAGCCCACAGACGACAAACATTGCTGCACGCATGCTCTACATCTCCTGACTTAGGATGGGTGGTTCTCTCTATATCGTTCCGGCCACTTGTTCATTTCGGCTTTCAAGGTCGCTCCGTCGGGATGCTCGGGGTGGGCCACCAGAAACGCGCGCCACGCCTGCCCCGCGGCCAGAGTGTCGTTGAGCTCGCGAAGCTGTACCCAGCCCAGCCGCACCAGGGCCGAGGCGCCCATGGGGACGTCGGGCCCGAAGGTCTGCGCGATGGCGGCCAGATGCGACGCGGCATCTTCCCAGTGTTCTGATTCTACAGCCAGCGAGGCCCGTGCGTTCATGGCGGCCGCCACAATCTGCGGCGACGACTGCGCATCGTTGGCCAGGTGGTAGGCCAGGCTGTCGGCCCGGACGCGCCAGGCGCTGGCCGTGGCGGTGTCATTCTGTTCTTCGTACAGCATTGCGATCGAGGCGGCAGCCTCGACGGCCTGCAGGGAGCGCGGAAACGTTGTGACGATGAACGAAAATTCGGCGCGGGCGCGATCGCGATTCCCCTCGGCCGCGAAGGCGCGAGCGAGGAGCGGTCCCACCGCGAGTGCCACCTGCTGCGCGTCGGAGGCCTTCCGCTTGGTCTCCTGGAGCAGGGTCTGCACCTGCGTGTACCGTCCGCGGCGGAACAGGATCGCGGCGGTTTTCAGATCCGCGTCCACCCGGAAGGGCGACTCGGGCATGTCACGTGCCACTTCGGAGAAGGCGAGCAGGGCGGCCGCCGTGTCGTGCTTCTGCGCGGCGAGGATTTCTCCCTGGTCGATCCGGTACGCTGGAAACACGCCGCCCGCGGTGTCGGTGGCACGGCCGAGCGTCTCCAGGGCCTCGTCCCAGCGGCCCTGCGTGCCCTGGATTCGAGCCAGCTCTCCCAGTGCCTGAAACGCCATCTGCGTGTGCGGGTACCCCGTGGCGAGCGAATCGTAGTAACGTTCGGCGAACGCCCGATACGCCGAAAGCGATTCGGGCAACGCACTCTCTGCAAGCAGGGTGCGTCGTGTGGGCAGGCTGAGCACATCCGTATTCACGCCGCCTTCTGACCAGGGCGGGAAAAACGACATCACGAGCTGGCGATACAGCTCGCAGGCTTCCCTGACCTGGTCTTTTTGCTCGAGTGCCTGGCCCCAGCCGAACAGCGCCCGATGTCTCACCGCCAGGGGGAACAGTGTATCCGTGGCCACTCGCTCCTGATGCCGCGCCACCTCGTCCCACTGCCCTTCCGCCGAGAGCAGTTCGTCCAGGTGATGGGTGGTGCCGGCGGCATACGCGAACAAGGATGAGTCCGCAGGTCCAAGGGAGGGTCGCGCTGCTGCAAACTCCTCGAGCACCGACTCAAGTTGCACGCGCAACTCGATGGCGGACGTGGCCACGCCCGATTCCTGCTGGAGCCTAACTTTGTCCCAGGACTGCTCTGCTTCGTAGAACCTCTTTTCGAGGTCGTAATGCGAACCGGATTCGCCGCCGCAGGAGACCAGAAAGAGGTAGAGAGAGAGCGAGGCAAGGCCCTGCCCCGCATGACACACCACCCGCTTGCGAAGCCCGCCGTGTGACGCCGTGCGGGTGTACGGCCCGTAGGGCGCCACAGTTCCGCTAGTCGGAGGTCAGCTCGACTTCAAGCCGCGGAGCGCCCGGATGTCCGAACTTGGGAGAGCTTCCATGCATGTTCTGCAGCACGAATGTATTGTCTTCGGGCGCGTTGGGATCGAGCGTGGGCGCATGGGCGCTGTCGGGCAGCGGGCTCTGCAGGAGCCTGTAAAAGAACGGGCTGGCATCGATGTCGGGCGATGGATCCTGCGGGTCGAGCCCGGCGAATGGCGTGTAGTTGGGCTCCACGGTGATGAAGGCCCAGCCGGTGTCCTGTCCGCCCGCCACCATATTCATGGGAAACGTCCACTGCGTGGTGGGCCGATTCTGCAGGAAATCCTCCCCCGGCACGTCCAGGGTGAACGAATTGCTGAAATCCCCCGAGTAGTCGTCGCTTTCGTCTTCCGTGTCCATCATCGTGAATCGGCCGGACGAAATCGGGAACTGCGGATTCGGGCTTGGGGGGATGACCCAGCCTTCATATACCCACCCCGACGGAAGCGCGGGCAACGTGAGCGACGGGATAATGCCTCCTCCGATCACGCGCTGTCCGAACCAGATGCCATAGTTGGCCGAGTTGCTCACCGAGGCGGGAATGCCCGTACCGCCGGTGACGTTGGCCAGGAAGAACGTGCCCGAATCGGAGTCGAAGTGTGACGCTGTGGGGAAGCGCAACGAGAAGATCGACCCCGCCGTGCTCAGATCCACCGTGAGGAATTCCAGGTCGGGCGTGGGATCGTTGGTGATCACCCCGTCGTCGATGAAGATGACCTGCGCGGTGTCCTGGCCCGAGGCCGGAATGACAAAGTAGTCGGGATACGGCTCGATGGTGAGCACCAGCCTCTGGTAGTCGGATACGTTGGCCTGAAAGTTGAACTTGCGGGGGCTGATCACCGAACCGTTCGGCTGTACCGCCTCGTGACGCACGGGGTCCCAGAGAAACTTCGGCCCCGGCTTCTTGGCGGTGATAGCGGCGCCGTTCGTGGACAGCGCCCACAACTGGTAGGCCCAGAGCCTCGGAAGCGCTTCATACTCCGCCTGGGTGGCCTCGAGCACGGCAAATCCCTGCGGGTCGTAGTACCCGGCGGTCTGGAGCGCCCTCGTGGTGCCCGGCAGCGAATCCAGGTAAATGGGATTGATAGTGATGTAGTGATTGTCCGATTCGGTGTAGGTGGGCGGAGTCGTGCATGCCGATAGCGACACCACGCCTGAGGCCGCCAGAAGTCCGAATGCGAGCTTGATCTTCATCTGATTCATCGTACCTGCCCCTGACCCGATCCCTTCTCTACCCCGACCGCGGCGTTTCGAGCCGTGCAGTCCCTTTCGAGGGCCCGCAGGCTGCTCTCACCCCAGAGTTAAGTCCTTCGTATATAAGACGCTTATCATATCCGACGGGCATTCGGCAAGTCAAGCTCTTTGTGGGCGCGCAACTCTCCGCACGGTCTGGCCATCCCGGGTCGTGACCAGGTGATAATCGATTGATCGGCAATAGGTTTTGTACCACAGGCTCGCGCGCTCCAGAGGGCGGAGAGGGGTGTCCCCTGCCGCCGTCAGGAGTCAATTAGCCTGCAACTAAAGCGGCCCGGAGACGTCTAACCGCATGCGGCCCAGGGTTAGGGCGTCCGTCCCCGCCATGCGCAAGGGTATGCCCGTGTGGGTGTGCGTATCCGGGGCGACGAGAAAACCCGTCCTCAATCCCTGGCCCACTCTTTGAGAAAGGTCCCTGTATCCCATGAAATGGCGCTCCAAGAAAACCCTCTTCTGGGGGCTCGGCACACTCGTCGTGGTCGTGGTTGCGGTCGTCTTCTTCTCCGGCTCGGACGATGATGGCACCGCAGTCACCGTGGACGTGGCCTTCCGCGATGAAATCTCAGAAGTCGTGTCCGCGTCGGGCCGGGTGCAGCCGCAGACGAAAGTCGACATCACTTCGCAGGTGTCCGCCCAGATCATCCGCATCTTCGTGAAGGACGGCGACTACGTGGAGCACGGGCAGCCGCTGCTCCTGCTCGACACCGTGCAGCTCATGTCCGATGTGACCCAGGCCGAGTTCACGCTGGAAGAACTCACGGCGCGCTCCGATGCGGCCCGTAGCACCTACGAGCGCGACCGGCTCGAGTACGAACGGCAGCAAAAGCTGCGCGAGCAGAATCTCGCCCCGGAAACGGCGCTCACCAACGCACAGTACGCCTTCGAATCGTCACGAGCCGACTATCAGGCCATGGGGGCGCAAACCAACACGGTGCGCGCAGGCCTGGAGAAGGCGCGCGACAATCTTCGCAAGACGCGCATCACCGCGCCCATGGCGGGCAAAGTCACCTCCCTGGCCTGCGAGGTAGGCGAAATCGCGCAGGCACAGACCTCGTTCACCCAGGGCAAGACCCTCATGACCGTGTCCGACCTGGCCGTCTTCGAAGTGGAAGTGGATGTGGATGAAACCGAGGTCGCCAAGGTGAAACTCGACCAGCCCACCGAGATCCGCATCGACGCCTTCGGCGACACCGCGTTTGCCGGCAACGTGGTGGAGATCGGCAACTCCGCCCTCGTGAGCGGGCAGGGGACCGAGAACTACACCACGTCGTTCCGCGTGAAGATACGGTTCGCCGAATCGAATGACGCGATCCGTCCCGGCATGTCGGCCACCGTCGACATCACCACCTCCAAAGAAGGCGACGCCCTGCTCATTCCCTACTCGGCCGTCGTGACCCGCGAGTTCGATCCCAACAAGAAACCCGATCCGCCCGATTCGGGCGGAGGCGCGGTCGCCGCCGAGACCGACTCGCTGGCACCGGCAGAGGCCGACTCCACGCAGAGTCATGGGAAACCGAAGAAAGTGAAGAAGACCGGCGTGTTCCTCTGCAAAGAGGGCACGGCACACTTCGTGGAGATCACCACCGGCATCGCCGACGACCGAAACATCGTTGCGCTCACGGGTGTGGCCTCGGGCGATTCCGTGATCTCCGGCTCGTTCCAGACGTTGCGCAAACTTCAGGACGAGGACAAAGTCAAGGTCCAGGCCGAATCCACGGACGAAGCGAAGTAAGCGCCATGGTTCTCCTGACTCTGGTGTCGGAGGCGGCCGCCGCACTCTGGGCGAACCGCCTGCGCTCCTTCCTCACCCTGGTGGGCATGGTGATGGGCGTAACGTCTGTCATCACCATCGTGTCCACAGTGGAAGGCATGCAGAACGACATCGAGGAAGCCGTGGCCACGATGGGCCCCAAGACCTTCATGGTGACGCGCTTCGGCGTGG
This sequence comes from Candidatus Zixiibacteriota bacterium, assembly GCA_036745245.1. Taxonomy (GTDB): domain Bacteria; phylum Zixibacteria; class MSB-5A5; order JAUVRN01; family JAUVRN01; genus DAIOGN01. The sequence goes on along the minus strand of DAIOGN010000132.1, from coordinate 729 downwards.
GGATCTCGATGACCGAGTACCTCGAGCGCCTGCGTCGCAAGAAACTCACGCGCGGGCTGATCGAACCCATCGAGGAAGGCTGTCAGGACTGCGAAGCCGTGGGCGCCGAAAGCTACGCCTCCGATCATCTCAAATACGGCAACCACAAGATGCGTTGGGTGCAGATCACCGGCCAGACGCCCAACGTGCTCGACATGCAGGCCACCGACGTGGCGCGCGGCCGTTACCTGTCGTGGGAGGACGACCACCGGCGGCGGCAGGTGGCGTTCATCGGCGACCGCGTGCGCGAGCGTCTGTTTGGCGACCTCGACCCGCTGGGCCAGCGCATCTGGATGGGGTCGCGCCAGTACACCGTGATCGGCGTGGCCGAGCGCAAGGGCGGGATGCTGGGGGAGGATCTGGACGAATTCGTCACGATCCCGCTCTCGACGTTTCAGAAGGCGTACAAGAAGCCGGGCAATCCGGTGAACCTGATCGTGAGTGCGGTGTCCCTCGAGCGGCGGGAGGAGGCGATGGATCAGGTGCGCGTGGTGCTGCGCACGGCGCGCCGACTTCCCTACGAGCAGGACGACGACTTCACACTGATGACCCCCGACGCGATCCTCACCTTCATCAATGACATCACCCGCGCCTTCCGGGTGATCATGGTGTCTTTGCCGCTTCTGTCCATCGTGATCGGCGGGATCGTGATCATGAACATCATGCTCGTATCGGTGGTGGAGCGGACGA
>DAIOGN010000131.1:5825-8553 GCA_036745245.1 Candidatus Zixiibacteriota bacterium | reverse complement strand
GGCTGCGCTTCTACGTGCGCCCCAACGGGAAGCCCGCAAAGCAGATCGAGCTGCGGCTGGTCGTAAAGGCGGGGTCGGTACTCGAGGAAGAAGACCAGCGCGGCCTGGCGCACTTCGTCGAGCACATGCAGTTCGAAGGCTCCCGGCACTTCGAAGATGTCGATGTCGCCGGCCGACACGCCGTGACGCACCAGTTCCGCAACGGCTCCGCTCCTCAACGCGTGCGTCACGGACTCGTTGAACCGGCTCACCACCAGCGCGATCTTCCGGCCCCCTCCCTGCAGCACGCCCCTGAACTCCGCCATGCTCACCCTTCACTTTCGCGCAGGCGCAGGAGATGCCCCATCTTCTCGCGTTTGGTGCGAAGGTAGCGCGCATTGCTGGGATTGGGACGGACCTCCAGGGGCACGCGGTCGGTCACCACGAGGCCGTGCCCGCCGATGGCCACCACCTTCTTGGGATTGTTCGTGAGCAGCCGGATGGTCTGAAGCCCGAGGTCCGCGAGAATCTGCGCACCGATGCCGTAGTCCCGCAGATCCTCCTTGAAGCCCAGCTTGTGGTTGGCCTCGACCGTATCGAGCCCCTGATCCTGAAGGGCGTAGGCCCGAATCTTGTTGGCCAGACCGATGCCGCGGCCTTCCTGCCGCATGTAGAGGATCACGCCCTGGCCTTCCTTCTCGATCTGCTCCATGGCGCAGGCCAGCTGTTCGCCACAGTCGCAGCGTGCCGATCCGAACACGTCGCCCGTGAGGCACTCACTGTGCGCCCGCACGAGCACATTCTGTCGTCCGGCGACGTCCCCCTTCACGAGTGCCAGATGGTGCGCGCCATCGAGGAGCGACCGGTACATATGAAGTCGAAACGTGCCCACGGCCGTGGGAAAGTCCACCACCTCCACGCGCTCCACCAGCGACTCGTTCTGTCTGCGGTACTCGATCAAGTCGCGAATGGTGACCAGTTTCAGGCCAAAGCGGTCGGCCAGGCGGCGCAGCTCAGGCAGACGCGCCATCTTTCCGTCGTCGGACATGATTTCGCACAGCACGCCCCCGGGCGGACGGCCCGAAAGCCGGGCCAGGTCGACGGCCGCTTCCGTGTGACCTGCGCGACGCAGAACGCCACCATCCACCGCTTCGAGCGGAAAGATGTGCCCCGGACGCGCGAGATCTTCCGGCACGGCACGGGGATCCATGAGCGTGCGAATCGTGGTGGCCCGATCGTCCGCCGAAATACCCGTGGTGGTGCCGTGCACGGCATCCACCGACACCGTAAACGCCGTCTGAAGTTTGGCGGTGTTGTTGGACACCATGGGCTCGAGCTCGAGCCGTCGAAGCCGCTGAGATGGAAGGGGCACGCAGATCAGGCCGCGCCCGTGCCTCGCGCAGAAGTTGATGGCTTCGGCCGTCACCGCATCCGCCGCCATCACGAGGTCGCCTTCGTTCTCGCGGTCTTCATCGTCGACGACAATGATGAGTTCGCCGCGTCCCACGGCCTCGATGCCGTCTTCAATGTTGTCCACGCGAAGTTCGTCAGACACGTTCGCTCTCCTTCCGGGGGTGCCCCTGGCCCACGCGGGCCTGGCGCCACCAGTACTTTGCCACCAGGTCGAATTCGAGATTCACATGATCTCCAGTCTTCAGACGTCCGAGAGTGGTGAGCTGGCACGTCTGCGGGATGAGCGCCACCGTGAATCGGCCGCGACCGGCCACCACCACGGTGAGGCTCACGCCATCGAGGGCTATGGAACCCTTGTCGACGATCAGAGGATCAAATTCAACAGGAAACGTAACTTCGAGAATGCGGCCGGACGGTCCGGTCGTATGCCTGGCCACACGGCCCACCGCGTCGATGTGGCCCGTCACCAGGTGCCCGCCAAGCCGGTCGGAGAGCCGAAGCGAGCGTTCGAGGTTCAGCAGAGTTCCGATTCGGGCTTTTCCGAGCGTGGTACGAGTCAGCGTCTCAGAGACGGCGGTGACTTCGAAGTGTCCTTCGTCGTTCGCTTCCACGCTGAGACACGCGCCCGCCACCGCGACGGACTCGCCCTCCTCCAGCTCCGAAGCAAAGGGGGCTTCGATCTTCAGACGCCGGGACGTTCCCGCTTTCCGTGCCAATGCGAGTCGTCCGGTACACTCCACCAGTCCGGTAAACATCAGGAGTCCACCCGTCCCGACACCACAAAGCCGCCCTCGAGGGATTCCAGCTCCACCTCCGAGAGTGCAGGTGCACCGTCGAGTGCGAACGCGGCCCCCGTGAGAGCGCCTGCGCCCTCTCCGAGGAACAAGGGCGCATAGTAAAGCACGGCCTGTTGCACCACTCGCGCCGCGAGGAAACTCGCGGCCACGCGGCCACCGCCCTCCACCAGGAGACTTGTGATCCCTTCCCGGCCCAGTCTCTCGACCAGGGACGCCGGATCGGGCCAGCCGCCGGATCCTGCTGTGGTAACCCAGTCCGCGCGGTGATCCACTCCGATCCGGGTGGCCGGCAGCTCGCCTTGAAACAGTTTCAGACTCGAGGGCAGTTCGCGCTGCCCCACGAGCACGAATCGTCTCGGCGCAAGACCGGGGGCCCCGTGGAGTGACAGCTCAGGATCATCCGCAAGAGCCGTGCCAGCTCCCACGAGAATGGCTTCATGCTGACCACGCAATCGGTGCGCATGCTGGCGAGCGGCGGCGGAACTGATCCACCGGCTTTCCCCCGTGTGATCGGCGATGCGCCCGTCGAGGCTCATTGC
>DAIOGN010000131.1:4898-5815 GCA_036745245.1 Candidatus Zixiibacteriota bacterium | reverse complement strand
AGATACTTGTGGTTCAGTTTGAGAGCCGCAAGAGCTTCGATTCCCTCCACCACATCCACTCCTGCACGTCGCAACACAGCGAAGCCGCGCCCCGACACCCGTGCATCCGGATCGGAATGCGCCGCCACCACGCGTTCGATTCCGGAAGCGAGTATCGCCTGCGTGCACGGAGGCGTGCGGCCCTCGTGACAACAGGGTTCAAGCGTCACCACGAGCGTGCCGCCTCGGGCTCTGTCTCCGGCCGCTGCGAGCGCCAGGACCTCTGCGTGAGGGGCACCCGCGCGCTCGTGAAAACCCGACCCGACCAGGCGGCCGGAGCTGTCCAGCACGATGGCGCCAACGGCAGGATTGGGCTGAGTATAGCCCGTCCCGTGGGCGGCAAGGCTCAAAGCCGCCTTCATCCAGTAGCTGTAATCTATTGCAGCCAAATCGAGTGTGGTCGTCACAACGTCCTCATTCCGCCTCGGCAGGGAGCTGCGCGACACACCACACCCGGTCCCCGGGGTGGGGCGCTTTCTCCCATCCGGACTTTACCGTCGGTACCGGGATTCCACCGATTCTGCACACGGCCTTGGGCCGTGGCTCGCGGACTTTGACCGCCGATTACGGAATTTCACCGTACCCCGAAAGCTTGAATCGAATATAAACAGGCGGCAGGAGCCGTGCAAGGTAAACGAACCTGTTATGGATCAGCGTCTTAGAGTGTTCATTCGTTGCCTGTGGGCGGTGTGAAGCGGACCTCTTCAGGAACCCACACGGCCACCTTGTTGCCGGCCTTCACGGCCGGTTCATAACGCCATCTCCCGACGGCGGTGACAGCAGCCGTCTCGAATCCTTTCCCGCGGACCGTGACATCTGCTACCTGCACATCGGCGACCGCACCCTGCCCATTTACCAGCACTCTCAGATGCACCGTG
>DAIOGN010000131.1:0-4888 GCA_036745245.1 Candidatus Zixiibacteriota bacterium | reverse complement strand
GGCGGCGGATACTCGGGTTCGACTCTGGCCGTGAGCACGGGCGCCACGTCGACCTGACCGAGTTCGTAGTACAAGACACCGGACGCCGAGTCTGACACCACGGTCGGTGCCAGGGCGGACGACGTGTCGAGGACGAGTCTCGACGCAGAATCGAGGGCGGAAACCGAATCCACCATTCTCTGTTCGTCGGGCGACAGCGGGGGCGCGAAGCCAATCGGAAACTCGGCCCAGCAGGCCACTTCCAAGCCGCCGCGGCTCGCGGGCAAAAACGACCAGTCGCGAACTGCCGCCAGCGACGCTTCGCCGAATTCAGGGCTCAAGCCCGCGAGATCGACCACTTCCGATTCCGCAGGGGTGCCGTCCGGCAGCACGAGCACTTTGACTCGCACCCACCCCGTGGCGCCGGTGCCCAGCGCGGAGGCCGGGTAGGCGGCAGCCGTCGAGCGTCGGATGATGGGGGCAGCGTCCACTTCGCTTGTGTCGTACACCGGGAACGTGTGGCCCCCGACTTGCTGCTTCAATTGCTCAAGGCTCATGAGCGGCGTCACGCGGTCACTGTCTCCCGGGCGCAGAGAGGAGACTCCGAAGCACGACCAGATGACCTCGCCCGATCCGCCCGACACCACCTGCACGGCACCGGCCGACAGTCCGCCTTTGGAATGATAGGGTGCGCCGGCCACAATCTCGGGGCGTCCGTCGCCATCGACATCGCCCAGCTCGGCGAGGGCCATGCCGAACCGGCTGCCCGCCTGAGTCCCCAGCGCCGTGAAGATCACGGTGCCGGAGGGAGACGAGATGCGATACACTCCTTCCGACGATTGGCCACGCGTCATTCCGGGAGCCCCCACCAGAAGATCGGCACGCCCGTCGGTGTCGAGATCCGAAACGAACGCGAGCGCGGAACCGAATTGCTGTCCAGGCAAAAGTCCCTGCACAGAACCCAGCTCGGCACCGTCTCGGCCGGAAAAGAGATACACGCCACCTCGCCGTCCGCCGTCCTGATCCAGGAAGCGTGCGCCCACAGCGAAATCCGGCGTGCCGTCACCGCTTATGTCCCTGCCGCCCGCCACCGCGTATCCGAACTGCTCGAACATGGCGCGACCCACGATCCTGCGAAGCGTGGTTCCGGTGCGGCCGGAGATCACGTACGCGGCTCCCGTGGAAAGCAGGGCGCCATCCGAATATCGACAGGCCCCCACCAGCAGGTCGTCGGATCCGTCACCATCGGCGTCTCCCGCGGTGCAGAGCGCTGTGCCGAAGCGATCGGCGTGCTGCTCGCCTGAGAGTTTGTGCAGCACGCGACCGTCCTTCCCCGACACAATCCAGACGGATGCCCCGGGTCCGGAGAGCGAATCGCCCGGTGAGGGTGAAAGTGCCACGGCCAGATCGGGCGTGCCGTCACCATCGGTGTCGCCGAGTGCGGCCAGCGCGCTGCCAAGCAGCGCCTGGGTCCGGTCGCCGGCCAAGGACCACAGCACGTCCCTGGTGGATCCCGAGTACGCATACACGGTGCCGACGTCGGGGCGTGTCGAGTCGGCGTCGGAGTACGGTGCGCCTGCGGCCAGATCGGCCACTCCATCCCCGTTCACGTCGCTGATTTGAGCGAGTGTAGCGCCGAGTGCATCGCCGGGGCGTGTGCCCTTGATCAGATTCAATGTGTCCCCCCGACTGCCGCCCAGAAACAGCACGGCGCCTGAATTGACGGCGCCGCCATCGGCTCCGGGAACACCCACGGCGAGATCACGCCGCCCGTCGCCATCGAGATCGTGCACCACCATCACACACATGCCCAGCCGATCCCCGCCGGTGGTACCGGCCGGAGGCGGAGGGGGGGCCGCCTTGTCGGGGGGCGTGGCTGCGGACGCCAGAGTGTCGGCGGACGAGGAGTCAGGCTGCGCAAGCGTGGTGTCGGCGACCAGCGAATCGGCGCTCAATGAGTCCGAAGCGACGGGAGCCACCGGCATGGAGTCCGACACCACCGAGTCTGCAGCCAATGAAGTGGCTGGTGGCAGACTGTCTGAAATCACAGAATCGGCGGGCGCGGTTGCGACCGGTGCAAGACTGTCTGTGCGCGCCGTATCGGATGCCACGGGGGCGACGGACTGCGTGTCGATCGCAGGTTCGGCCGGGGCCGGGGAGGTGACTGCAGGTGTCGTGTCTCCCGGAAGCGAATCCGGCGCGGGGCTCACCTGGGCACGTGCCCCAGGTGACCAGAGCGCGGCGCACATCCCGAGGACCAGGGCCCAGGGTCTCAGGTGGAGATTCATGCGAAGGTATACACCCGGTTCATGCCTCGCGCCGTTTCGGCGCTCTCGTCTCAGAGGGCACAGAGGGCCAGGCGGGGTCGTCTTCGAGACGCCGGCGCAGGGCGCTTTTCTCCAGATCGGGCAGCCAGGCGCCGTCGGTGGCGCCACAGATCAGCCGTTTCAGTTCACCGTCGTCGAAGGCGAACTCATCCGCCAGCCGGTCGAATTCTTCCATGAGTGTGTTGCCAAACATGGCCGGGTCATCCGTGTTCACAGAAAGGCGCATGCCGAGGTCGAAGTAGCGGCGCACGGGATGCCGTGACAACGACGGAATGATCCCGGTGGCGCAGTTGGAGAGCGGGCACAACTCCAGGGGGATCTGGCGGGCCCTCAGTGTCTCCAGAAGCAACGGGTCCTCGGCGGCCCGGGTGGCGTGGCCAATCCGATCCACCGCCAGACTCCGAACGGCCCCCCACACGCTTTCGGGACCGGCCGCCTCCCCTGCGTGAGCGCTGGTGCGAAATCCGGCCCGTCGGGCGCGTTCGAAGACGTACGCGAACGGCTCGGCCGGGAACTCGGCCTCCGATCCCCCGATTCCGACTCCCACCACGCCTTCGTCCCGCACCTCTGTGACTTCCGAGAGCGTGCGCAGGGCACGTGCCGGTCCGAAGTCACGGATCAAGTCGGCCACAAGCTGCACGCGGATGTCGGGCACGCGGGCCAGGCCACGGCGCACGGCACAGGTGATCTCCTGGGTGGACAACCCGAACCGCGCGGGAGAATAGAACACTTCCGCGTACACGATGCGTTGTGCGGCCCAGGCGCGCGCCGCGGCCTCCGCGCAGAGTTCCAGATCCTCGGTCGAGCGGATGAAGTTGTTCTTCCACACCCAGGTGTCGATGAAGTGACTGAAGTCGCGGTAACGGAATCGCTCCGCGAGGTGTGCCTCCGTGGGGCAGGAGGAGTCGCCTCCGTACCTGGTGACCAAGGACCACAGAGTGGACAACGGGATGGAGCCTTCGAGGTGAACATGCAGCTCCACCTTGGGGACGGCCAGGAGCCAGCCACGCTGCAGATTCGCCTCCGACCCCCCGGGCGCCATCCGTCATGGATACGCAAGTCGCCCTCCCGGATCAACTGTCTCACCATGACGTAATCCGATCCGCGCGCGTCCTGGCACCCTGACGCCCTCTCCAGCCCTCTGGCCGCACCAAGTGTGCCGAGCTTGCACAACGGCTCAAATCTGCAGGCGGACTTCCGATTAGAAGACATAGGGGGGAAGGATGACACTCACCGCTTCCAAAAAGCGCATCGGTACGGTTCTGCTCGAACGAGGTGCGATCACGCCTGAGCAGCTCGACTACGCGCTCAAGCTTCAGGCCGAGTCAGGACGCAGGCTGGGTGAGATTCTCGTCTCCGAGCAGATCATCGCCGAATCGGATCTGATCGAAGCCATCTCCGTCAAGCTCAAGGTCCCGCGTATGGATCTGGCCGACGTGATGATCGATCCGGGCGTGTTGCGGCTGGTGCCCGCGGAGATGGCTCGTCGCCTGCAGGTGCTGCCCATCGCCAAGATCGGCAACGCTCTGACCCTGGCCATGGCCGATCCCCTCGACATCATCGCGGTGGACGAGGTGAAGTACCACACGGGGATGGAGATTCATCGCACCATCGTCGCCCCCAGCCAGGTCGAAAGCGCGATCGGCCGCTACTACACGGTGCGCGATCGAATGGTGGAGGTGCTGGGCGACTACGAGGCGGAGACCTTCTCCGAAGAGCAGATCCGCCAGGTGCAGAAGGAACTGTCCGCCGAGGCGGTGGCCGGCGAAGTGCCGGTGATCAAGCTCATCAATCTGATCGTTCACAAAGGCGTGACGGAGGGCGCGTCCGACATTCACTTCGAGCCCGAGCGTCACGGATTTCGAGTGCGCTACCGCGTTCACGGCCTGATGCGCGAGGCCGCCTCTCCCCCGGCCCACATGGCTCCGGCCATCGTCTCGCGGCTGAAGATCATGGCCGACATGGACGTGTCGGAGAAACGCGTGCCGCAGGACGGGCGCTTTCGTCAGAACATCGGCGGCCACGAAATCGATTTTCGCGCCTCGTCTTTGCCCACCATTCACGGCGAGAAGGTGGTGCTGCGCATTCTCGACCGCCGCAATCTCGTGCGTGGCCTCGACCAGGTGGGCATGCCACCGCATGTGCTCGCCCGGTTCGATGAACAGCTGCGCAAGCCGGAGGGACTCGTTCTCGTGACGGGGCCCACCGGGTCGGGCAAAACCTCCACGCTGTATGCCGGCCTCCAGCGGATCTCCTCCGCCGCGGTGAACGTGGTGACCGTGGAAGATCCCGTGGAATTCGACCTGCCCCAGATCAACCAGGTGCAGGTGCACGAGCGCGCGGGATTGACGTTTGCCGGGACGTTGCGCGCGCTCATGCGCCAGAACCCGGACATCATCATGGTGGGCGAAATCCGCGACAGCGAGACGGCGGAGATCGCTCTGCGCAGCGCCCTCACGGGCCACCTGGTGCTCTCGACCCTGCACACCAACGACGCCCCCGGTGCGCTCACGCGCCTGCTCGACATGGGCGTACCCAACTACATGGTGGCCTCCGCCGTGACCGCGGTGATGGCGCAGCGC
>DAIOGN010000130.1:0-8710 GCA_036745245.1 Candidatus Zixiibacteriota bacterium | reverse complement strand
CCCACCTGACGATTCAGGGCACGGAAGAGTGGTATCGCGGAAATGAGAACCACCCGGCTCCCGAGGAATTGCGTTTCCCCAAAACCATGCTGGAGTTGCTCGACGTCACCCACCCGCACCTGTTTTTTCAGAGCATCATGTTTTTCATCCTGTGCCATGTGTTCAGCCTCACCCAGGTGCGCGAGCGTTTCAAGATTTCACTCTACGCGGCGTCGTTCGCCAGCGTGCTCACCGAGGCGGGCCTGCCATGGCTCATCCGCTACGGGTCGGAGATCTTTGCCCCGTTCCTGCTGGTGAGCACGACGCTTATGTGCCTGTGCATCCTTACGCTGTTGGTGGCCCCTGTGCGGGAGATGTGGTTTGCGGTGCCGGCTCCGGCCGCTCCGACACGCCGCATGCGAAGACCGCCGGTGCGCCCGCTCTCATGAGCCGCGCCTCCACGGGCGCCGTACTGTGGCTGCTCCTGGCCGGTGCCACTCCGACACACGGCGCCGTGCTGGAGCGTACAGGGTATGTCATGGGCACCATGCTGTCGGTGGTCATCGACTCACCCGACAGCGCTCTGGCGGCCCGGGCGCTCGACACCGCGTTCGCTCTGACCAGCCGTCTTGACTGCCTCCTTTCGAACTACCGCCCCGACTCGGAGTTGAGCCGCATCGGCAGGGAGGCGCCCGCACCGGTGAGCCTTTCGCCACTCACGCTCGACTTTCTCTCCCGCACACTCTCCTGGTGCGACCGCTCTGCAGGCGCACTCGACCCCACCGTGGGGACCCTGGTGCACGCCTGGGGGTTCGACTCCGAGCACCCCGCGCGGCCGGAGGCGAACGTACTCGACTCCGCGAGCCGGCTGTGCGGCTACCGCAAGGTCCGGCTCGACACAACGGCTCAGACGGCCTCCATGCCTTGCGGCTTCAATCTGGATCCTGGCGCCACCGGCAAGGGGTACGCGCTGGCCGTGGTGGACAGGGCGCTTCTCGGGATGGGCGTGACGCGCTGGAATGCAGACTTTGGTGGCCAGCTATTCTGCCGCGGTACCGACTCGCTCCTCATCCCGGTGAGACACCCGCGATCCGACACCACCGCGCTGGCCTGGCTCACGTTTGCTCTTGGCTCGGTGTCCACATCGGGCGACTACGAGCGCTATTTCGACGAAGGCGGGAAGCGCTACGCACACATCCTCGATCCTCGCACAAAGTCCCCCGTGCAGGGGCGCGCCTCGGTGACCGTGTACGCCCCCGATGCATTCGACGCCGATGCGCTCTCGACCGCCCTGTTCGTGCTCGGCCCGCAGGCGGCCGGGCGGCTACTGGAACAGGCAGGAGCCGGCGCGCTGTTTGCGGAGTGGAACGGGGAAACGCTCGAGCTTATCATCGTGGGGGCATGGCCCTCCGCACGCTGACACACCCCGACCGCGAACCTCTGGGCGTCTACGTACACGTGCCCTTCTGCCGGGTGCACTGCCCGTACTGCGATTTTTACACCTACCCGTCCGGCCGCGGGCAGGCTCCCGACTTCGTGGACGCGGTGTGCCGTGAAATCGAGATGGTGGATCTCCGGTTGGCCCCCGACGCCTACACCGTGGCCACTGTGTATTTCGGAGGCGGTACCCCGTCCACCCTCACCGGCTCGCAGCTGTCACGCCTTCTCGATACGCTCAAAAAGAGGCTGCGACTGTCTCCGGAGGCGGAAATCACCCTCGAGGCCAATCCCGAGGACATCACTTCCCAGGCGCTTGAGTCCTGGCGCGGCGCCGGGATCAACCGGATCTCCCTGGGCATTCAGACGTTCGATCCGGACCGGCTGGAATTCCTCGGCCGGGTGCATTCGGCCGGCCGGGCGAGGGAGGCGCTTGAAGCTGTGCGTTCCTTCCCCAACTGGAGTGCCGACCTGATGTTCGGCTGGGAGCACCAGACGCTGCCCGAGCTGAATGCAGACCTGGAGGAGGTGCTAACGTATGCGCCACCGCACGTATCGCTGTATCAGCTCACCCTGGAGCCCAGGACGCGGATGGGTGTGCTTGCGGCCCAGGATCGCGTGCGCTGCGCCCTTCCCGAGGCACAGGCCGAACTCTACCTGTCGGCCTGCGATCGCCTGGACCAGGCAGGCATTCTGCAGTACGAAGTGTCGAACTTCGCCAGACCCGGCTGTGAGAGCCGCCATAATCGATCCTACTGGGAGCGCCGGGCCTATGTGGGCCTGGGCCCCTCTGCGGCCTCGCTTCTGTGCGAGCGCCGCTCGCGCAACCTCGCCTCGTGGCCTCACTACCGGGATCGGTTGCGGGCAAGCCGCCTGCCGGTGGGCGCCATCGAGGTGCTCACACCGGAGGAGGTGGCCACGGAACGCCTGTGGCTGGGACTGCGCACGGCACAGGGTGTTCCACTGGATTCGCTGGGAAGCGAGCACGAGCGCCTGATCCGCAAGGCTGAGAGCGACGGCCTGGTATCAACCGCCGGTCAGGGACGTATCGTCTTAACACGTAAGGGAATGGCGGTGGCCGACGAGCTGGCTGCGCGTCTTTTACTGAACCGCGAAAGTTAAAATCGCTCCACGCGGGATTTGATCTATTGACAGATTTTGCAATAGGCAGAATATTTGAAGTGCGCTCAGGATTGCCGGCCCAAAGCTTCTCAAGATCCACTCCCGCTCGGGGTCTTGAAACAGAATTACATGCTGTACAACTCGTACCGACAGGGGAACGGTGGACCTATTTGTAGATGAAGAGCGTGGTGCGCACGCGCGTACGCCTCTGGCGGACCGCCTGCGACCCCGCCATCTCGATGAAGTGTGCGGACAGCGCCACCTGCTGGCGAAGGGGACAGCACTGCGCGCCGCACTCGAGGCCGGCGTTCCGCCGTCCATGATCCTGTGGGGACCACCGGGCTCCGGCAAGACCACGATCGCGATGGCCCTGGCGCGTCATACGAAGTCGCGCATGGTGGCGTTTTCCGCCGTCACGGGCGGGCTGGCCGATGTGCGCAAGGTGATCGCCGGCGCAGAGGCTCTGAGGAGCCGCGGCGAAACCACCATCCTGTTCATCGATGAGATTCACCGCTTCAACAAGGCCCAACAGGACGCCTTCCTGCCGCACGTGGAAAAAGGCACCGTCACGCTCATCGGCGCCACCACCGAGAATCCGTCGTTCGAAGTGAACTCGGCACTCTTGTCACGAACACGCGTCTTTGTATTGGAGGCCTTGTCCGACCGCGATCTGGAATCTCTGGTGGATCGCGCCCTCTCCGATAGCGAGCGCGGGCTCGGCGGGCGGCCTCCGCAGTTTGAAGGCGACGCACGCGGGCTCCTGGTGCGCTCGGCCCATGGCGATGCGAGGCGACTGCTCACCACGCTGGAACTGGCGTACGAGGGGGCACTGCGCGAAGCGGGTGAGGGTGTGCCGGTGATTCGATTCAAGCAGCTGTCGGATCTGCTCGGCGGCCGGGTGCATCTGTACGACAAGTCCGGCGAGGAGCACTACAATCTCATCTCAGCATTGCACAAGTCGCTGCGCGGCTCCGATGCCGACGCGTCTCTTTACTGGCTGCACCGCATGCTGGCCTCGGGAGAAGATCCGATGTACCTGGTGCGGCGCCTGATTCGCTTTGCCTCCGAAGACGTGGGGCTCGCCGACCCGCAGGCCCTCGTGGTGGCGGTGGCGGCACGCGACGCCTACCACATGTTGGGCTCGCCCGAAGGCGAACTGGCGTTGGCACAACTCGTCGTGGTTCTCGCACGCGCTCCCAAGGACGTGAGCATTTATCGCGCGGTCCGCCGCGTGCAAGAGACGATCGCCGAAGCGCCCGACCTGCCCGTGCCCCTTCATCTGCGCAACGCGCCCACGGAACTCATGAAGGAACTGGGATACGGCACGGGATACCAGTATCCGCCCGACCACGCCGACGGGGCGCGGACTCAGAGCTATCTGCCTGACGCTCTTGCAGGTAGGCGCTGGCTCGAGGGGCAATTGGAACCGCAGCGGCCGGCCGGGGGTGTAACTAGTAGGGCTTCGAAACTACAGCAGGATCCCCAATAGGCAGGGGCATGGCAATCTTTCCAAATGAATACACCAACCAGTTTACATCGCAAGGCCCTCGCCGGGGCCGACCGTCGGCGCATTCTTGGGCTCCTGGCATGCGCCGGTGTGTTCGCGCTGTCTCCCGGCAGAGTGTGGAGCGCTGACGTGCTCATCGTGATGGACGACACCCAGACGGATCATCTCAAGGCGTACGGCATTGCCTACTGGTGTCTCACACAAAATGCGCGCGTGGACTGGCTCCTGAATTACCGCGGCGGCTCGTTTCTTTGCGAGAACGTCGCGGGTCTGCAGGAGGCGTGCCGCCTGCGAAATGTGAGCTTTGAGCTGGCCGATGCGGCGAAGACGGCGGCGCTGCGCACCGAGATTGAACAAGAGAACATGGAACTGATCCGGCTGGAGAAGATACCGAAGGTGGCCATCTACACGCCGCCCACCAAGGAGCCGTGGGACGATGCCGTCACGCTGGCGCTCGCGTACGCCGAGATTCCTTACGCCACCGTGTGGGACGCCGACGTGCTGGCGGGCAAACTGTACGACTACGACTGGCTGCATCTTCACCACGAGGACTTCACCGGCCAGTTCGGCAAATTTTACGCCGCCTATCGCGATGCGCTCTGGTATCGCCAGGAGAAGCAGGCCGCCGAAGAGCTGGCCCGATCCCTGGGCGAACACAAAGTCTCGCATCTCAAGCGCAAGGTGGCCCTGGCCATCCGCGATTATGTGGAGCAGGGAGGCTACCTCTTCGCGATGTGCTCGGCGCCCGAGACCATCGACATCGCGCTCTCCGCGGCAGGCACCGACATCGTGCCTTCGGAATTCGACGGCGATCCCGCCGCCCCCGGGTGTCAGGACGCGCTCGACTATTCGCAGAGTTTTGCCTTCACCGGGTTCACGGTGTCGCTCGATCCGTTGGCCTACGAACACTCCGACGTGGATACGTCGCCCGACCGGATGATGAAGGTGGCCGATCGAGGCGCCGATTACTTCACTCTGTTCGAGTTCTCGGCCAAGCTCGATCCCGTGCCCACGATGCTCGTGCAGAATCACGTGAATGCCGTAAACGGCTTCATGGGACAGACCACAGCGTTTCGCAAGTCGCTCGTGAAGAAACGCGTGACGCTTTTGGCAGAATCACCCGCGCTGGGGGAGGTGCGATACCTCCACGGCAATCTCGGGCGCGGAACGTTTACGTTTTATGGTGGTCACGACCCCGAGGACTACCAGCACATGGTGGGCGATCCTCCCACGGAGCTTCAGTTCCACCAAAACTCGCCGGGGTATCGATTGATACTCAACAACATTCTGTTTCCAGCGGCGCGCAAAAAAGAGAGGAAAACCTGATGAGACCCAGCAAACCAAGGCGACCCTCAAGCGGATTTCGAACTAAAGGCAACCACGAAACCGCCACATTGAACACGCCCAACGGCGAAGGACCGAAGCGTCGAGACTGGTTCCCGTCGGCCGGTGAGATGGTGACCCTGGTGGCCGATGCCGCTCAAAAGGGCAATGCCATCCTCGCGTCGCTCGGGGAAAAGAAAGTTCGAATCGTGTACGCCAACCTGCAGGTCGGCGACTACCAGATCACCGACAACGTCTACGTGTGTTATATGACCACGGAAGCGTTCGTGCGCAGTCTGGCCGACAAGCGGCTGTATCGGCAGGTGCTCGAGCTGAAGCGCGCCGTGCCGGAGCCCGTGATTCTGGTGGAGGGCCCCAACGTGTACGAGGTGGACGGAGCCAATCCGTACCTGATCAACGGAGCCCTGGCGTTTATCAGCGTGATCAACCGCATCCCTGTGCTGTTCGCGGAGGGACCGGATGAGTCGGCCGAACTTCTGTTCATGGCCACGAACCAGACGCAGTTCGGGCTGGGTTACGAGGTCCATGCAGAAGATCAGAAGGAACGCCGGCGCGAGTTCAAGGAGATCCAGCAGGATGTGCTGGCGGCCCTGCCGGGCGTGGGGCCTGTGACCGCCAAGGCTCTCATTCGACAGCACGGTTCACTTCGGCAGATCTTTTCTCTCACACCGCCGGATCTGGCCGAGGCGGGGCTCGACGAGAAACTGCCGGGCCTGCTTTCGGAGCTCTTCGACTACAAAGGCTGAGTCCGCGCTACCGTGACGGACACGCTCGATTGTCTCGCCCTGGGCGCCCACCCCGACGACGTGGAGGTGGGCGCGGGGGGCGTGCTGGTGAAGCTGCGGCAGCTGGGCCACAGCACGGGGCTCGCGGTGCTTACGCGCGGCGAGATGGGCACCGGCGGCACGCCGGAAGAACGCGAACAGGAAATTCATCGCGCCGCCCACATCATGGGCGCACGGGTGGTGGCCACGCTCGACCTGGGCGACACGCGCCTCGCCGACACTCCGGAACACCGCATGAAGGTTGCGGCCCTGTATCGCCGCACACGGCCACGAGTTGTGTTTGCGCCGTACTTCCAGGGCGGTCACGGCCAGCGCGCGAGCCACCCGGATCACCTGGCGGCGGGGCAACTGGCCATGAATGCCGTGCCCTACGCTGCTCTGGCCAAACTCGACCTGCCGGGAGACCCCTATCAGGTGCCGGCCTTGTTTCACTATTTCCTGCCTCCCGAAGTCATGCCCACGTTCGTGGTGGATATCACGGAGCAATTCGACACCTGGATCGCCGCTCTCAAGTCACATGCCACACAGTTTCAGAATCCCTCCAAGCCGCGCGACACTTTGGCTCATTGATCGGTGTACAATATGGACAGGGCTTCGCGGCAGGCGAACCGATGAACGTTCGGGATCCGATGTCGCTGGTGGCGAGGTGA
The DNA here is from genome assembly GCA_036745245.1 of Candidatus Zixiibacteriota bacterium. Taxonomy (GTDB): domain Bacteria; phylum Zixibacteria; class MSB-5A5; order JAUVRN01; family JAUVRN01; genus DAIOGN01. The sequence goes on along the minus strand of DAIOGN010000130.1, from coordinate 1,886 downwards.
ATCCGAGACGTCGTTTGCTCCGCCGAGTCCGCATCGTTGCACACGATCGACCCTGCCCTCCCGCCGGGGACTCTCACTCTCACAAGGAGGCGAGCCCATGCCGATGACCTACCGGATCTCCAGACACGTGGTGCGCTTCACCAAGCGCAGCGACGTGAAGTACAACGAAGTCCTCGCGGTTCTGAAGGGGGCGCTCGAAGAAGCCCGGGAAGCCCACCCCGACATTGCGCGCTGGGACATGATCGTGGACTTAAGGCAGTCCGCCGAGATTCGCACCGACATGGAGCTGCGCGGCCTCGCCATGGCGCTGACGCAGCAGATGCCCGTGCTCTCGGGGAAGGTCGCGGCGGTGGTGACGGATCCGACCGTCACGAAGCGGATGAGAGAATTGAGCGCGCTGGCCGTACAGGCGGGATACAAGCTGCGCGTATTCCGCACGATCAAAGAAGCTGAAGCCTGGCTGAAGTCCGGCCGCTCCGGCCGGTAGACGTTACGACGTGGGCGACCTGACGGCCGCCACCGCTTCCTGATCCTTATACTGTAGTTGATAGAGGCGCGTGTAGATTCCCCCTCGCGCCAACAGCTCCTCGTGCGTGCCCTCCTCCCGCACTTCTCCCTTGTGCAGCACCACGATTCGGTCCATGTCGCGAATGGTGGACAGGCGATGGGCGATCACGATTGCGGTGCGCCCCGCCAGGAGCCGTCGCAACGCCGACTGGATGAGCCCTTCCGTCTCCGTGTCCACCGAGGACGTGGCTTCGTCAAGCACCAGAACCGTCGGGTCGAACGCCAGTGCGCGCGCGAAGGACAGAAGCTGCTTCTCCCCCACGGAATAGGTGCTCCCCCGTTCGGTGACGGGCTCCTCGTACCCGCGCGGCCGGCGCTCGATGAATCGGGCGGCGTTCACCTGCTCGGCGGCCCAGCGCACGCGTTCGGAATCGATATCGGTGCGGCCCAGGCGAATGTTCGACTGAATGTCTCCGGAGAACAGGAACACGTCCTGCAACACCAGGCCGACGTGCTCGCGCAGCGTTTGCGGATCCCAGGAGCGAAGCTCCACGCCGTCGAAGGTGACCGTCCCCTTCTGGTACTCATAGAACCGGCAGAGCAGATTGATGATCGACGTCTTGCCCGCGCCGGTGTGTCCCACGATGGCGAGTTTCTCCCCGGGGCGCACGTGCAGGGAGAGGTTCTTCAGCACCCAGTCATCCCCCTGGTAAGCGAACCAGACATTTTCGAATTTGATCTCGCCCTGCACGTCTTCCACGCGCTGCGACGCCTCAGGCGCTGTGATGGAGGGCGGCGTATCGAGCAGCGAGAAGATGCGTTCGGAGGCGGCCATGGCCGCCTGGAAGATGTTGTACTTTTCGGCTAGGTCACGAATGGGGCGGTAAAACCGCTCCGCCAGCTGGAGATAGGCGATGAGCGCACCCGCCGTGAACACGCCCTGCACGATCTGGCCGCCCCCGTACCAGACAATGAGCCCGATGGATACGGCGCCGAGGAACTCCACGCCGGGGAAGAAGAGCGCGTAGTACAGGATGGAGTCGTAGTTGGCCTGCCGCAGGTCGCCGTTGATCTCGTCGAAGCCGCGCTGTGATTTGGGCTCCTGGGCGAACAGCTGCACCACGGAGAGGCCCGTGATCTGTTCCTGAAGGTAGGCCGAGAGGCGCGCCGTCTGCTTGCGCACGGCACGATACGATTCGCGCGCCCTGATCTTGAAGAGCCAGGTGGCGTACATCAGAAACGGCAGCACCACAAAGGTCACCAGGGCCAGTTTCCAGCTGTAGTAGAGGAGCACCACCAGGATTCCGGCGAGCGTGAAGAGGTCGCCGAAGATGGCCACCACACCGGAGGTGAACAGTTCGTTGAGCGCGGAGGTGTCG
>DAIOGN010000129.1:0-8816 GCA_036745245.1 Candidatus Zixiibacteriota bacterium | reverse complement strand
ACGATGGCCACCACGGCGTTGTTGGGAGCGTAGTAGGTGTCGAAGTATTCCTGGCAGTCCGCCTTGTTGAAGTGCTTGATCGATTCCATCCAGCCGATCACCGGGGCGCCGTACGGGTGAGCCACGTAGGCCGTGGCAAACAGTTCCTCGTACATGATGCCCTCGTTGTCGTTGTCCACGCCCACCAGACGCTCCTCCGACACCACGCCCGCCTCGGAACTCACGCTCCGGTCGTTCAAGTCGAGGTGGTCCATGCGGTCGGATTCGAGATCGAACACCAGTTCCAGGGCGTCGTTGGGAAAGTCTTCGTAGTAGGCGGTGACGTTCTGCGAAGTGTAGGCGTTGTTGCGCCCGCCCTTCGACTCGAGCACCTGGTCGAACATCTTGGGACCGTACTTCTTCGCCCCGTTGAACATCATGTGCTCGAAGAAGTGGCTCACGCCCGAGTTGTCGTAGATCTCGTTGCGTGCACCCACCTTGTAGAACGTGTAGTACGTCACCACCGGGGTGGTGCGATTCTCCAGCACCAGGAGTGTCAGACCGTTGTCGAGACGGTGCTCCTGTACGTTCAGCTTGAACTCGGCCTGTGCTGCAGAGCTGAGGGCCAGTGCGATCATGGCCGCGAACGCGGCCCGCTTCATCGTCATGCGAAAGTTCTCCTGTGATCCGCAGCAAAGCCGGCACATCGCCGACCCTGTCGGAAGGCGGACCCGACCGGGAAGTAGAAGACCGCGGTTCGCGGGGGAAAGTGAATTGTGGTCTGCGGGCACAGGTCGCTGGATTCCAAAACAAAGGGCGGGATCATCTCCCGCCCTTCTCTTGCAGACGACCTGGCTCAGGTATCTAACAACCCGCAGCCAGCGGACTGGTGCACGCATCGCATGGAGCCGGCCCGCCCTTGAAGATGTGGTTTACCAGGGTGATGATGTCTGCCGACGTGACCGATCCGTTGCAATTCAGGTCGCCGGATGCAGGACACGGAAGAGGTGTCGACCCTCCCTTGAATACATAATTCACCATGCCGATAATGTCGGCCGACGTGAGCGTTCCGCTCAAATTCACGTCGCCCGTCATCGTGATCGGACATCCGGACTCTGCGACAGGGATCCACAGGCCCAGGTCACCGACGAAGGAGAAGTCGAGTCCCCACACCACGACGCTGTCCAGGGCAGCTGAGGCCGATTCTGTTCCCCGCAACGGTGGCGAGTTCACCTGAAGTGTGGTCTCTTCACAGGCGGCACTGCCCACCTGCTGAGACACCAGCACTCCGCCGGAGTATCCGAGCAGATGAACATTGGACGGGTCACCTGAATGGTCGAGCAACTCGGCGTAGAAACTGCTTGTGGTGGCTCCGCCAGGCAGGTTCGTCAGGTCAAAACTCATCGCGCCGGGTGATGCGTACGCGCGACCCTGCTGCTGCGAATAGACAGGCACCTGGCCAGCGTTCCCGCTCAGGGACTGATAGCTGGACTGTCCGAAGAACTTGATCGGCAGATTACCCACTGGATTCGTCCCTTCAAAAATGGATCCGGATCCGGTCGTGTCGTTCTGTCCCCATTTGAAATCAAACGGCAAGCTCGGCCAATGCAGATTCCACGGCATGTTCTGCGGACATGGGCCGCCCGGAAGTCCTGGAGGGCAGGGTGTGAGGGCGCAAGGTTTGCCCGGCTCTATGTCGTCATGCGCGATCGCGCCTCCACCTCCTGCGCCGGGGGGCCTTCCATCCATCCCGTCGCCGCCGTTGCCGCAGATTGCGTTCCCCAATCCATGCACGCCGTTGGTCGTGACGCCCCGACCACGCCGGCCGCCATGGGCATCTGCGTCACCGCCTTTGCCGCCGTCGATTCCCGGCACGGGCGGCTGGCAGCAGTCCACGAGGGCGTCTCCGCCGTGTCCTGCGGTCGCGTCGGCATCCGCACCGTCACCGCCGTCCCAGCTGCCAGCCGAGATTAGGTGACCTGCAAGCAGGCTGGCCGGTGGCGTCGGGTGCATCGCGAAGTAGAAGTAGGCGGGACCCCCTTTGCCTCCGTACGCACCGGCGAACCCTCCGTCGCCCGCCTTGAAGGCGCAGATTCCGCAGTTTCCTCCGTCCGTAGCCACAGACACCGCCGCGCCTCCATCGCCGCCCGAGGATGCGTTTCCAAAAGTCACAGAGTAGCCGGAGTCGTAACAGATGGCCGATGCAAACACCGACAGTCCACCACCGCCAAACCCGCCACGCCCGCCTCGGGAAGTGGCGGCGCAACCGTTCTCGCAGGCGCCGGCCGGCGTACCCGTGGCCGACGCGTTTCCTCCGTCGCCGCCGTCGCCACCGTACAAGGAGATGGCGCCGCACCAGCTCACGCTTCCCATGGGGGCAAGATAGACCACGCCGCCGGCGTCTCCGCCGCGTCCTGCCTTGCTGTCCGCGGGGCACGCCGTGACGTCCTTGTCTCCACCGTCACCGCCCGATCCCACTTCGTAGCTCCCGCCGCACTCGATCACTTCACCTTCGAGCGTCACCAGGCCCATTCCGCCTCCGGGCTTGCCGGACGAACCGATGCCGCCGTCGGCTCCATCCGCGGCCGTCATGCTGAATCCCGAGCGGATGATAATGGTGGCGTCCTCAAATCCGATCAACACCCAACCGCCAGACCGCAGAGTACGGACCGTCGCATCGCCCAGCACCAGGTACGAGCTGGTGGGCGGAAAGCCTAGCGCCTCCGGCGGCACATCACACAGGCTGCATGGAGCGCAGGCTGTACTGTGTGCGTCAGGCGAGAATGCATCCAGCGACAGGGGCGGGTCGCCGCACCCTGGAAAGGGCGTGCCGGGCGCCGGGGGATAGTAGGTCTCGGCATCCAGACCCTCAAGGTTCACATACACAGGCACCAGAATCTCGCGCACACTCGAACCCATGGTTCCAGAAAAGATGGCTGTCGAGATGGCGGGCGTGAGCCAGGAGTAGTTGGCGACGGGGCCCGCCCTGAAGTCCCCTTCGAAGGACCAGCTGGACGATTCACAACTCGCCGGAGCTTCACCCGTGTAGGTGCCGGACTGCCCCGCCCCTACGACCATAGACGAGCTGACAAAAGGCGTGACATGCCCCTGTAGCATTTCGCCGGAGGGCACGCTCGCAATAAGCGAAGTTCGGGTGAAGTGTCCCAAGTTGTCTTCGAGGTGATACATCACCGTGTAGGTGCCGGCGATCGGATAGGTGTACTGCAGAGTCAGGGGCGGATTGATGAGGCTGTCCCCGTTGCCGAAGTACAGAGTTCCCGTCATGGGCACCGAGGTGAGACTCAATTGAATGAGCTCGATCTCGATCGTCGCAGGAGGGAGGAAGCTTCCTCTGATGCCGCAGAGCGGCGGCAGATCCGTCATGAGCGACTCCCCGGTGAGCACGTAATTCACTGTATCGGGCTCGAAGAGGGCTTGGTAGTCGGGATCGCCGATGAACACGTCCGCGGCCGTGATGCTCGCTGTGGGCCCGGATGTTTCGCCGCCCAAAATCATGCCCCCTCTCGAACGCAGGATCAGTGTCCCTCCCGAATCGCTGCTGGTGGCACAGGTGTCCGTGACTTCGCCGTAGATGGCCAGAAAGCCAGTGTCCTGCAGGTGATTAATCACGAGAGGCGTACAGTGAGAGCGCAGCGACGCTCCGGAGTCGATCAGAAACGTACCGGCCACATCGAGCGTGCAGGCCCCGTTCACCGATACGTCCACCCCCTGGGCGATGGTGAAGTCGCAGAAGACATAGTGCCCGCCGTTCATGGCAGTATCCCCCGAGGGCGCGAAGCTGGGAGAGATAAGACAAAGCGTGTCGCAGCCACTCACCGCCGGACAACCCGTGACGCAGTTGAGCGCGTCTCCTGTCGGATCCTGGCCGCACGCGGGATAAGGGGGCCGCATGGGCGGATTCCCCGTGTTGATGAAGCTCTGGAGCGTATTCAGATCGAGGATATTGAGGGCGCCATTGTCGTCCACATCGGCCGCGTCCATGCATTGGATCGGGACTGAAATGAAAATGTGCTGCTGCAACAGATTGGCATCCTGCCCGTTGACCACCTGATTTCCATCGACGTCGCCGCGGATGAAATCCGCCTGGGCAAACAGGGTTGAGGCAGAGCACAACGTGGCTAGAAGGAACAGTAAGAACATTGAGAGACGCCGCATGGGGACACCTCGATAGTTTCTAAGCACATAGCCTCGACACCGTTAGCGGTGTCGTTCTCTGGTCGATGGATGGTCACGACCGTTGCACGAGCATCGGCCAAGCGGCCGGTTGAACGCTTCAAGCTAGGCCATGCCCCTTCTGCCGGCAAAGCGCATTCCCGCAAAAGGTAACCTCACCCGGATAAGTTACCGACCGGTTGGTCTATTGGAGGTTGGCGAGGCCCTCTGCCTCGCCCGATGCCCTTGTGTCAGCCCGCCAGTTGCGGCTTGAATTGATCGAGAAGCTCGAGCACGTAGTCGATGTCCGAGCGGGAATGTTCGGCGCTCACCTGAAAGCGGACCAGTTGGTCTCCTCTGGGCACGATCGGAAAATTGAGACCGGTTGCCAGGACGCCATGATCCAGAAGGAACTTGACGAGTGCGGTGGTCTTTTCGGTGTCACGAACGAACAACGGCACCACCGGATGCTCCGACTCTAGGCTTTCGTACCCCATCGATTTCAAGCCCTGGCGGAAGGGTGCGATGTTTTCTCGCAGCCGCTTGAGGAGCGCGGCGCCCGCCGGGCTATCCAGAAGATGCAGCGAAGCCAGGGCCGCCGCCGATTCGGCCGGCGTGATCGGGTTGGTGTAGATGTAGAGCGGATTCTTCTCGCGCAGAAATGAAATCACGGCGCCCGACGACACCACGTAGCCGCCGTTGACCCCAAACGCCTTCCCCAGCGTGCCAATCAACACGTCGCTTGGTCCCGACCTGCAGTACTCCTCGGTGCCTCTGCCCGTGGGGCCGAATCCTCCCACGCCGTGCGAATCGTCTACGATCAGGACGATGTTCTGCGGAAAGCGCTCGTCGTAGCGGGCCACAACCTCCCCAATCTCTTTGAGAGGGGCGACGGCACCGCGCATGCTGAAGATGCCGTCGGTGACCACGATGAGCCCCTGGACCTGCCCCTCGCACTCCTGAATCTGGCGCTCCAGCGCGTTCACATCGGCGTGGGGATACACCTTCCTGAGCTTCGGCTGGGACCAGCGGACGCCGTTGATGATGCTGTTGTGATTGAGCTCATCGGAGATGATGCCGGTCTCCGGTGTGGTGAGGCAGAAGATCGTCCCCACCACCGTGGTGTAGGCCGAGCTGGTGAGCATGCAGGCTTCGCGGCCGTGGAATCTCGCAAGGCTCTCTTCGAGTTCGGTGTGCACCTGGCAGGTGCCGCAGATGAACCTCACGCCCCCCGGACCTGCGCCGTACCTGTGCGCCGCACGATCGGCGGCCGACTTGAGTTCTTCCCGGTGCGTCAAGCCCAGATACGAATTCGAGTTCATGCGGATGAACTCGCGCTCGCCAAAGCCCGCCAGCCTGTATCGTGGACCACGATCGCCGGACGCCGGGATGACCTCGGTGACCACCTTTTCGTGGCCCTTGGCGGTGCCGGCCGCTTCTACCTGGGCCACCTCCTGGGCGAGCGCCGCACTGCGTCTGTTGAGGGGCATGTTGAGTTCTCGTGAAGGAATCCAGGTCCGCCCGGGGCACCGCCGCGCGGAGAGGGAGGGGCCTAGCGCGCCTGCTGTTCCTTCGGCTTTCCCACGCGCTCGGCGATGCGCGCGAGCATGTCTTTCGTCATGGACTCAAGCGTGTACTCCGGCTGCCACCCCCACTCCTGCCGCGCGCAGGAATCGTCGAGCGAATTCGGCCAGGAGTCGGCGATTCCCTGACGCACGGGGTCCACGGAGTATTCCATTCCGAACTCCGGCATGTGCTTCTGGATCTCTCGTGCCAGATGGGCGGGCGTGAAGCTCATGGCCGTCACGTTAAAGGCGTTGCGGTGAATCAAGCGCCGGGCGTCGGCCTCCATCAGTTCGATCATCGCACGCAGCGCGTCGGGCATGTACATCATGTCGAGCGACGTGTCGGGCTTCAGGTAACAGGTGTAATGACCGTGACGCACCGCCTCGTGGAAGGTATCCACGGCATAGTCGGTGGTTCCCCCGCCCGGTTCGGTGTGATACGAGATCAGCCCGGGGAAGCGCAGGCCCCGCGTGTCCACGGCGAACTTCTTGAAGTAATAGTCGCACAAAAGCTCTCCAGCGACCTTGGTGACTCCGTACATGGTGTCGGGCCGCTGAATGGTGTCCTGAGGCGTGTGGTCCTTGGGCGTGGACGGCCCGAAGGCGCCGATGGAGCTGGGGAAAAACAGGGAGCACTTATACTGACGGGCGGCTTCCAATACGTGATACAGGCCGTCCATGTTGATGTGCCACGCGACGTTCGGCTTCATCTCCGACACGGCCGACAACAGCGCCCCCAGGTGATAGATCACACCGATGTCGAAGCGCTGCATCACCCTCGTGATGTGATTCGGATCGGTGCAATCGAGAAACTCGAAGGGGCCCGAGTCGCGCAGGCGCTCGTCGGTGGGCATGCGGATGTCGGTGGCGATGACGTCCGTGTCGCGGAAATGGTTCCGCAGCGCCATGGTGAGTTCGGAACCGATCTGCCCGAGCGCGCCCGTGATGAGAATAGTTTTAGCCATGCGGTTCCCTTACGACGAAACGATCACACTCATGCACCCAGGACGACTCAACGTATCCCCCGGCGGCGACCCGGACAAGCCGGAAGTGGACGGTGCCTCACCGCGCTCCAGTCGTCTCTCAGCCCAGCTCCACAGGCGTGGGCGTCACGCGCCAGATGTCCCGCGCGTACTCCTGGATCGCGCGGTCCGACGAGAACTTGCCGCTGCGCGCCACATTGAGAATCGACATGCGGGTCCAGCGGTCCGAATCGCGGTACGCACGATCCGCCTCATCCTGCCGGTCCACGTACGATCGATAGTCGGCCAGGAGCATGTAGGTGTCGCGATGCAGCAGATGGCCCACCAAGGGAGCGAACAGGTCGCGATCTCCGTTGGAGAACATCCCGGCGGCCAGAGCGTCGATGGCCCCGCGCAACTCGGGGTCTCTCTCGTAGAATTCCCGGGGACTGTACCCGCGCGATTGCAGCGCCGTCGCTTCGGTGGACGACATTCCGAACAGGAAGAAGTTCTCCTCGCCGACCTCCTCGCGGATCTCCACGTTGGCCCCGTCAAGTGTGCCCATGGTGAGGGCTCCGTTCATCGTGAATTTCATGTTGCCGGTGCCTGAAGCTTCCTTGCCGGCCAGCGAAATCTGCTCCGACAGATCGGCGGCCGGATACACGCGCTGGCCCAGTTTCACAGTGAAGTCGGGCACGAACACCACGTTCAGCCTGCCGCGTACATCGGGATCGCGGTTGACCACCTCCCCCACACTGTGGATGAGCTTGATCATGAGCTTCGCCATGAAGTAGCCGGGTGCCGCCTTGCCGCCGAACAGGTGTGTGCGGGGCAGCACCTCCAGGTGAGGGTTCTGCTTGAGGCGAAGGTACCGCGTGATCACGTTGAGCACATTGAGGTGCTGGCGTTTGTATTCGTGAATGCGCTTTACCTGAACGTCGAGGAGGCCGCCCGGATCGAAGTCAAGTTTGAGCCTCTGGCCCAGAAAGCCCGCGAGAGATTCCTTGGCCGCACGCTTCACACCGCGCCACCGCTCGCGGAAGGCCGCGTCTCCCGCCAGGGCCTCCAGAGCGGCCAATTGCGTGAAGTCCGTCATCCAGCCGTCACCGATGGAGTCCTGAAGCAGGGACTTCAACCCGGGATTCGACAGCATGAGGAAACGGCGCGGCGTCACGCCGTTGGTGACGTTCCGGAATTTCTTCGGGACCGCCTCATACATGTCGCGCAGCACGGTTTCGCGCAGGAGGCGGGAGTGAAGCTGGGCCACGCCGTTGATGGAATGGCTGCCCACACACGCCAGGTGCGCCATCCGCACGAAGCGTGGAGGCGACTCGTCCACCAGGGAGAGCCTGCGGAGCCGCTCCTCGTCACCCGGATGAGCGCGAGCCACGGCCTCCAGGAAGCGGCGATTGATCTCGTAGATGATCTGCAGGTGCCTCGGGAAGAGGCTCTCAAACAGCGACACGGGCCATTTTTCGAGCGCCTCCGGCAGGAGCGTGTGATTCGTGTACGCGAAGGTGTTTGACGTGGCCTTCCAGGCGGTGTCCCAGTCGAGGCCGTGCACGTCCACCAACAGCCGCATGAGTTCGGCTACGGCGAGCGCGGGGTGCGTGTCGTTGAGCTGAACTGCGTACTTCTCGTGGAATTCCGACAGCGGCCTTCCCGACAGCTGAAAGATGCGGATCATGTCCTGCAGGCTGCACGACACGAGGAACCCCTGCTGGATGAGCCGCAGCCTCTGCCCCACCTCGGGCAGATCGTTCGGATAGAGCACCTTGCTGATCGTCTCCGAACGCACCTTCTTGTGCACGGCACCGAAGTAGTCGCCCGCGTTGAACGCCTGAAAGTCGAACGACTCGCTCACTCCGGCACTCCACAGCCGCAAAAGGTTGGCGTTGGCCACGCGGAACCCCAGCACAGGCGTGTCGTTGGCAAGGCCGCGGATCACTTCGTGCGGCGTCCATTCGACACGCGATCGGCCCTGCGCGTCGGCGACGAACTCCGCGCGGCCGCCGAGGCCGGTATCGTAAGCGATCTGCGGGCGATGCAGTTCCCAGGGGTTGCCGTGGCGCAGCCACGTGTCGGCCACTTCCGCCTGCCAGCCGTCGTGTATCTGCTGGTCGAAGATGCCGAACTC
>DAIOGN010000128.1:0-8819 GCA_036745245.1 Candidatus Zixiibacteriota bacterium | reverse complement strand
GCGCGGGTCTGGACCCTGGCCAAGTCGATGAAGTGATCCTGGGCCAGGTGGTGACGGGAGGTGTGGGCCAGGCCCCGGCCCGGCAGGCCGCGCTGAAGGCGGGACTGCCCGCCACGGTGCCGTGCCTCACCATCAACAAGGTGTGTGGTTCGGGCCTGAAAGCCGTCATGCTGGCGGCCGCGGCCATCCGCGCGGGCGACGCCGACATCGTGGTGGCCGGCGGAATGGAGTCCATGTCGAACGCTCCGTATGCCGTGCCCGGGGCACGGTCGGGCATGCGACTCGGGCATGCACAACTCGTGGATTTGGTCATCCACGACGGTCTCTGGGATTCCTTCAACAATTTTCACATGGGCGCGGCGGCCGAATACACTGCAGCGAAATCGAAGATCTCCCGGGAACGGCAGGACGAATTCGCGGCCGGTTCGCACCGGAAGGCGCTCGCGGCACTCGAGTCCGGAAAGTTCACGCGTGAGATGGTGGCCGTGTCGGTACCGCAGCGCAAGGGGGAGGCCAAAGTCATTGTGCAGGACGAAGGACCGCGGCGCGACGTGACCGTGGAGTCCCTGTCGAAGCTCCGCCCCGTGTTTCAGAAGGACGGCTCCGTGACGGCTGGAAATGCCCCCGGTCTCAACGACGGTGCGGCCTGCACGGTGGTGGCCTCCGAGGAGGCCGTGAAGCGACTGGGTCTGTCGCCTTTGGCACGCATTCTCGGGTACGCCACGTCCGGCGTGGAACCCAAGGAGTTGTTCTACGCGCCGATCTACGCCGTGCAGCGCCTCGTGGCGAATCTCAAGGTCGACCTGAACCACTTCGACCTCATCGAGGCCAACGAGGCATTCAGCGTTCAGGCGCTGGCCAACGGAGACGCGCTGGGCTGGGACTGGGGGCGCGTCAATGTGCACGGCGGAGCCGTGGCGCTCGGGCATCCCATCGGCGCCTCCGGTGCACGCGTTCTCACCACATTGATCCACGCGCTGGCCGACCGTGGGGGTCGCACCGGACTGGCCACCCTCTGCCTCGGCGGCGGCAATGCCGTCGCTCTGGCCGTGGAACTTCACGGTCGTTGAGTGGGACTGTGGCAGCCGGAGAACGAATCGCCGTCGTGGGGGCCGGGACCATGGGCCAGGGCATTGCGCACACCTTCGGTCAGTACGGGTTTTCCGTTCTGCTCGTCGACACGGATCAGGCCTTCCTGGATCGGGCGCGCAAAACGATCACAGCCAATCTCGAACGTCAGGTGAAGAAGGGTGTGCTCACCAGGGAGCAGTCCACCGAAACGCTCGCGCGCATTGAACCATCCGTGGGCCTGCCGGCGTCACTGGACGTGGCCCTCGCCGTGGAAGCCGTGCCGGAAGACATCGCGCTGAAGAAAGACATCCTGGCCCGCCTGGACCGGGCCGCCACAGACGACGCGATCCTTGCCTCCAACACCAGTTCCATCTCCATTACTGAACTGGCGTCGGCCACGGGCCGTCCGGATCGCGTGATCGGCATGCACTTCATGAACCCCGTACCCCTCATGAAGCTCGTGGAGATCGTGCGGGGCACCGATACCACCGATCGCACGTTCGAGCGGGTTCATGCGTGGACCGTGGCCCTGGGCAAGACCCCGGCCTGCTCGGCCGACTATCCGGGCTTCATCTCCAATCGGGTGCTCATGCCCATGATCAACGAGGCGGTGTACTGTCTCATGGAGGGTGTGGCCAACGCTGAATCGATCGACACCGTCATGAAACTCGGGATGAACCACCCCATGGGTCCTTTGGCCCTGGCCGACTTCATCGGGCTCGATGTGTGTCTTGCGATTATGGAAGTACTTCACCGTGGGCTGGGCGATGACAAGTATCGCCCCTGTCCGCTGTTGAGAAACATGGTTTCAGCCGGCCGCCTCGGGCGCAAGTCGGGCCGCGGATTCTATGCCTACGAGGAACCCTAGGTGGACTTTCGACTCTCCGAAGATCAGACACTGTTGAAGGAAGCCGCACGCGACTTCTGCCAGAAGCGCGTCAAGCCGCACGCTGAGGAGTTCGACCGGCACGGAGCGCTACCGCAGGACCTGTTGAAAGAACTGGCCGGCCTGGGCTATCTCGGGTTGCTGGTCCCCGAGGAATTCGGGGGCCTGGGGCTCGACACCGTGTCGTACGTCTGCGTGATGGAGGAATTCGCGCAGGCGTGCGCCAGCCTGGAAATCGTGCTCTCTGTGCACAATTCGCTGGTGTGCCAGGCGCTCGTGTCCTTTGGCAGCGACAAACTCAAGCGCGCGTATCTGCCCGACCTGGCGTCGGGGGCCAGGCTCGGAGCCTACTGTCTTTCCGAACCCGATGCAGGCACCGACGCGGGCGGTCTCCTGACGACGGCGCGAGCCGACGGCGACTCGCTTTTGATTTCCGGCACGAAGAGCTGGGTGACCAACGGCGGTCTGGCGCAGACGTTTCTGGTGTTCGCGCGCACCGACCCCCAGGCGGGCAAGAAGGGCATCAGTTGTCTTCTGGTGGACGTCGACGCGAAGGGTCTGGCCCTGGGCAAGCCGGAGGACAAGCTGGGTCTCAAGGCCTCCGACACACGACAGGTGTCGTTCGACGACGTGCGGGTTCCGGCCGACCACGTGGTGGGAGAGCCCGGGCGCGGACTGGCGGTGGCCCTGGCCATCCTCGACTCGGGCCGCATCGGCGTGGCCGCTCAAGCGGTGGGCATCGCGCAGGCCGCGCTCGACGAGGCCTTGAAGTACGCGCAGGAGCGTCATCAGTTCGGCCGCGCCATCGCCGAGTTCCAGGCCATCCAGTTCAAACTCGCCGACATGGCCACGCGCCTCGATGCCGCACGGTTGCTCACCTACCGCGCCGCCTTCCTCAAGGATCAGCCCGGGAGTCGTGCCTCAAAAGAAATCTCCATGGCCAAGCTGTTCGCGTCCGAGTCGTGCAACTGGATCGCCAACGAGGCGGTGCAGATCCACGGCGGGTACGGCTACATCAAGGAGTATCCCGTCGAGCGCTACTTCCGCGACGCGCGCGTCACCGAGATCTACGAGGGCACCTCTGAGGCGCAGCGCATGGTGATCGCTCGTGAGCTGTTGGGTCGGGTGAGTTCATGACGGCGGTCCCGCAATCGCATCAGGCGTGGCAACGGCGAATGCGTTCGTTTGCTCTCGAACGAATCGCGCCGTACGCCGAGCGGATGGATCGGGAAGGCGAGTTCGCCGACGAAGTGAACTCCGCGCTGAGGGAGGAGGGCCTGTGGGGGGCCACCGTGGCCCAGGCCTACGGCGGACTTGGACTCGACACGTTATCGTACGCCATTCTCATCGAGGAAGTGGGGCGCGTGTGCGGTTCGACGTGCCTCATGCTCGCTGCACACTGCTCGCTCGGGTGCGCTCCCATTCAGAGTTTTGGGACCGACGACCAGAAGCGCCGCTATCTCCCCCGCGCGGCCAAAGGAGAGCTTCTCGCGTTTGGACTCACCGAACCGCAGGCGGGGTCCGACGCCGGCGCCACACTCACAAAGGCCCGCAAACAGGCAGACGGAAGCTGGCTCATCCACGGCACCAAGTGCTGGTGCACCAACGCCACGCGCGCCTTCGCGCACGTAGTGACGGCGCGCCTCGACGATTCGCCCGGCACCGGCTCCATCACGAATTTTATTCTGGAGCCCTCGATGCCCGGATTCAAGACGGGCAAGAAGGAAGACAAGATGGGGCTGCGGGGGTCGGACACGGCCTTTCTTCACTTCGACGATCTCAGGGTGCCCGATGCCCAGCGACTCGGGGGCGAAGGGCAGGGCTTCAAACAGTTCATGTCCACACTCGACGGCGGACGAATCTCTATCGGTGCGATGGCGGTGGGACTGGGCCAGGGCGCTCTCGATGTGGCTCTGCGGTACGCGGCGGAGAAGAAGGAACACGGGGAGCCCCTGGCGGCGCGACAATGCATCCAGTTTCAGCTCGCCGACATGGAAACCCAGACCGTGGCGGCGCGGCTTCTGGTGATGCAGGCGGCGCAGATGAAGGACCGCGGGGAGCGCTTCGGGCCCTATTCGGCGATGGCCAAGCTGTTCGCGTCGGAGGCGGGACGCTTCTGCACCTACACAGGCATCGGCATTCTGGGCACCGACGGGTGCAGCCGCCAGTACCCGGTGGAGCGCTTCTTCCGCGACGTGAAGCTGTGTGAAATCGGTGAAGGCACCTCCGAGATTCAACGACTCGTCATTTCGCGCGAGCTCTTGCGCAGCCGCGAGACTTCCTGAAGACCGCCTCCCCCCACCCTTCTCCGTGCCGATCCCGCGCGACCACCGGAAGGATCGTGTAGACTCTATACAGTGCAGCGCGCATGCGTGGCCACAGGCGGCCATGGGAGCGCGAATTGTGTTGCCGGTGCGCTCCGGGCCGGCTAGGTTGACGAGAGGGCCAAAGCGCCCGGGGGCACTGCATACGCAAGGAGACGGACATGCCACTTTCTCCCGTCAAGAAGATCTGGATGAACGGGCAGCTCGTAGACTGGGACGATGCCCGGATACATGTTCTTTCGCACGTCGTGCACTACGGTTCGAGCGTGTTCGAGGGCGGCCGTGTGTACGCTACGAGTCGCGGCCCGGCGGCCTTCCGACTCAAGTCGCACGTCGACCGGTTGTACAATTCGGCCAAGATCTACCGCATGACCATCCCCTTCGACCGCGAGCAGGTGGCGCGCGCGATCTGTGAGCTGGTGGAAGTCAACCAACTCGACGCGGCCTACTTCCGACCCGTGGCTTACCGCGGCTATGGAGATGTGGGAGTAGATCCGCGGGGCTGCCCGGTGGATCTCACCATTGCCGTGTGGAACTGGGGCAAGTACCTGGGGGCCGAAGCGCTCGACACGGGCGTGGACGTCTGCGTCTCGTCGTGGAACCGGATGGCTCCAAACACCTTTCCCGCCATGGCGAAAAGCGGCGCCAACTACATGAACTCCCAGCTCATCAAGCTGGAGGCCATTCATCACGGCTACGTGGAAGGGATCGCGCTGGACACCGCGGGTCACGTGTCCGAGGGCTCGGGCGAGAACATCTTTCTGGTGCGCGACGGCGCGCTCATCACGCCCGGGTTCGGCAATAGCATCCTGCCCGGCATCACGCGCAATTGCGTGATACGCCTGGCCACGGAGATGGACATCAAGGTCATTGAAGAAAACATTCCGCGGGAGGCCCTGTACCTGGCAGATGAGGTGTTCTTCACGGGGTCGGCGGCCGAGATCACGCCTATCCGGTCGGTGGATGGCATTCCGGTGGGCACGGGCCGGTGCGGACCGCTCACGAAGCGGCTTCAGGAGGCCTTCTTCGGCGTGGTGACCGGCGAGACGCCGGATCACTTCGGCTGGCTCACGTACATACGTGACGTGCTGAAGGACACCAGGACGCCCTCCAAACCGGAGGCGAAGGCGCACGCGCGATGAAGATCGCTCTGGGGGCCGACCACAAAGGGTTCCGTCTCAAGCGTGACATCCGCGGGTTTCTCGAATCGCAAGGGCACCAGGTACTCGATTTCGGCACCGACTCCGACGAGTCCGTCGACTATCCCGACTTCGGAGGGAAGGCGGCCCGGGCCGTGGCCGAAGGCGAGGCGGATCTCGGGCTGGTGTTCTGCTGGACGGGCACCGGCATGGCGATCGCGGCCAATAAACTCGCGGGCATCCGCTCGGCCGTGGTGCTGAATACCGACATGGCGCAGCTGGCGCGTCAGCACAACGACGTCAACGTTCTTTCCATTCCGTCGAAGTACGTCGAGCCGGAACAGGCGCGCGCCATCGTGTCGTCGTGGCTGGAGGCGCGCTTCGAGGGAGGGCGTCACGCACGGAGGCTCGAAAAGATCGGCCGCCTCGAAGAATCGTCGCGGAAACGCCCCGTCGGGTGACGAAGGCTTCGCGGATCGCGGCACGAGGAGGGCAGAATGGGTTCCGGGCAAGGCGCGCTGTTTGAATGCGACCCTGAGGTCGCACGAGCCATCTATGACGAGACGCGCCGCCAGGCCGACGGTCTGGAATTGATCGCGTCCGAAAACTTCGTCTCCGAGGCCGTGCTCGAAGCGGCCGGTTCGGTGCTCACGAACAAGTACGCCGAAGGCTATCCGGGAAAACGCTACTACGGTGGCTGCGAGTTCGTGGATGTCGTGGAGCGACTCGCGATCGAGCGTGCCGAGAGCCTCTTCGGAGCCGATCACGCCAACGTTCAGCCGCATTCGGGGTCGGGCGCCAACATGGCCGCCTACCTTACGGTTCTGGTCCCGGGAGACACCATTCTGGGTCTCGATCTGTCATCGGGCGGTCACCTCACCCACGGACACCCCATAAATTTCTCCGGGCGATTGTTTCGGATCGAGGCTTATGGCGTCGATCGCGAAACCGAACGCATCGACTACGACGCCCTGCAGAAGCAGGCGGAGACCGTTCGCCCTAAACTCATCATCGCGGGAGCGTCGGCCTATCCGCGCCAGCTCGACTTCGAGCGCTTTCAACAGATCGCCCTTGCCGTGGGGGCCATTCTTGTGGTGGACATGGCGCACATCGCGGGCCTCGTGGCCGCCGGCCTGCATCCGTCGCCTGTGCCCTTCGCAGACTTCGTCACCACCACCACGCATAAGACGCTGCGCGGCCCGCGCGGCGGACTCGTACTCTGCCGGGCTCAATACGCCGAGGCCCTCGACAAGATGGTGATGCCCGGGCTGCAGGGAGGGCCGCTCATGCACATCATTGCGGCCAAGGCCGTCGCTCTCAAGGAGGCCGCCACGGCCGATTTCCGGCAGTATCAGGAGCGCATCGTGGCCAACGCGCGTGAGCTTGCCGCCGAGCTCATCCACCTGGGATACCGCCTGGTGTCGGGAGGCACCGACACACACCTCATGCTGATTTCGTTTGTGGGGTCCGACCTCACGGGCAAGAAAGCGGAGGCCGTGCTCGGAGCGGCCGGAATCACGGTGAACAAGAACACCGTGCCGTTCGATCCGCAGAAGCCGTTCATCACGTCGGGCCTGCGGCTGGGTACGCCCGCGATCACCACACGCGGGATGGGGCCCGCCGAGATGCGCCAGATCGCACGTTTCATCGATACGGCTCTGAAGCACAAGGACGAGCCGCAGGAGCTCGCCTTAGTCCACGCCGACGTGCAGGCTCTGTGCGAGCGCTTCCCGCTGTACGAGCGGAGGCTGGCCACTGAACCTCTGGGCGTGGTGTGAGGGACCGCCGTGAACCAGAGTGACCTGCGCGTGGGCCTGTGCACCGCCCCCGATCTCGAGAGCGGGCTCAAGCTCGCCCGTGCGCTCGTGGAAGAGCGCCTGGCGGCCTGTGTAAACGTGATTCCGCGCGTCACGTCGGTGTACCGCTGGCAGGGTGAAATCGAGCAGAACGACGAAGTCCTTCTGGTGATCAAGACGGCCGCCACGGTGGATCTGGCGCGACTCAAAGACCGGCTGCTCACCGTGCATCCGTACGACGTGCCGGAGCTGCTCCTGTTGCCGGTGTCGTACGGGCTCGACAAGTACCTCGACTGGATGGTGGAGAGCATGACTCCGGGCGGCGACCGACCGTGAGGTGTCCGTACTGCACGCACATGGAGGACCGGGTCGTCGATTCCCGCATGGCACAGGAGGGGCGGGCCGTGCGGCGAAGGCGGGAGTGCCTCGCGTGCAAGGAGCGCTACACCACCTACGAATACATCGAGCGGATCGAACTGGTCGTGATGAAAAACGACCTGCGCCGCGAAGCCTACAACCGTGACAAGCTGATCAACGGCATCCGCGTGGCGTGCAGCAAACGGCCCATCGCCGAGACGCGCATCGAAGACCTCGTGACGGAGATCGAAAACGAGTTGTACGAGCGGGCCCGGGGGGGCGAGGTCTCGTCCAAGATCGTCGGGGAACTGGTGATGGAAAAGCTGCGGGATCTGGACGACGTAGCCTACGTGCGCTTCGCGTCGGTGTACCGCAAGTTCCAGGAAGGGCGCGAATTCGTGGAAGAGATCAGGCGCCTGCGCGAAGGGTAGTGTCGTGTCCCAGAGATTCCTTGAATTTCTCGTGGCCCTCGCAGGGCCTGTCTTCGTTGTGACTCCTCACCGTATCCCATTGATACGCTTCGTCGTCACGCCTCGTCAGACCCCGCGATGCCTCACGAGACGTATGCAAGTTATCTCTGGGACACGACACTAGCGTCATGTCGCGGCCGGGGGAGATGTCCCTCCTGGATCACCTCGAGGAGCTTCGGTCGCGCCTCCTGGTGAGCCTCGGCGCGGTTCTCCTCCTCTCGATCGGAGGCTATTTCGTCTCCGACCGCGTTCTCGAATTTCTCATCCGCCCGGTCGGGAAGGTGTACTTCACGGGGGTGGCGGAAGCCTTCGCCGTCAAGCTGAAGATCGCCCTGTTCTTCGGACTGTTCGCGGCGTCTCCCGTGGTGTTCTACCAGGCATGGCGATTCATCGCACCCGGCCTCTCGGCACGAGAGGTGCGATGGGTGGTGCCGGTGGCCCTGGCCCTCACTCTCTTCTTCGTGACAGGCGCCGCATTCTGCTTCTACCTGGTGGTCCCCGTCGCAGTGGAATTCCTCCTGGAGTTCGGGTCGGACAGCCTGGTGCCCATGATTACTGTGAGTCGTTATGTCTCGTTTGTGGGATGGATGGTCCTGGGATTCGGGGTGGTGTTCGAACTGCCGGTGGTGGTGTTTCTCCTGGGACGGCTCGGCGTGGTGTCGGCCGAGGGGCTCAGGCGCAGGCGCCGGCTCATCGTGGTGGCGATCCTCATCGTTTCGGCCATCATCACCCCGTCGCCCGACGTGTTTTCGCAGCTGCTTCTGGCCGGTCCGCTG
>DAIOGN010000127.1:4699-8851 GCA_036745245.1 Candidatus Zixiibacteriota bacterium | reverse complement strand
GTGCTGCATCATCAGCAGGAAGCACTCGAGGATTGAAGTCGGCTGCTTCCAGGAGCACCGGGCGGGTGTCCGGCGTGACTTCCGTGTTCTGGCCGCCCATGATGCCGCCCAGCGCGATCGTGTCGGTTCCGTCCGTAATCAGCACGGTCTCGGCCGGCAGTTTGTGCGATCGATTATCCAGTGTAGTGAAGGTCTCGCCGCCCCTCGAACTCTTCACCACCACGGCCTTGCGTTTGAGCCGATCGAAGTCGAAGGCGTGCAGCGGGTGGCCCGTCTCCATCATCACGTAGTTCGATACGTCCACGAGATTGTTCTTGGGCCGCACGCCGCAGCACAGGAGGCGTTCCCGGAGCCACCAGGGGGAGGGCGACACCGCCAAGCCCTCCACGAGCATCATCGCGTAGCGCGGACAGCCTGCTTCATCTTCGATGGCAACTTTTACTACGTCACCCAGAGGCTCGCCCTCGGGCGTTCGGTCGTATTCAGGCATCCGGAAGCGCGACCCGGACAGCGCGGCCAGCTCACGAGCCAGCCCGAACGTGGACAGGCAGTCGGGGCGATTGGGCGTGAGTTCGAACGTGATCTTCTGATCGGAGAACAGCTTGACAGCCGGCGTGCCCGGCTTCGTATCGGCAGGCAATTCAAGCAGGCCGTCGGCGGAGTCCGAAAGGCCCAGCTCCGCCTCGGAGCAGAGCATGCCGCTGGACTTCGTGCCGTACAACTCGCGCTCCTCGATTTTCGTTCCATCGGGCAAGGCCTGGCCCGGAGGAACCCACACGGCGAGAAGTCCCGGCCGCACGTTGGGAGCACCGCACACCACGGTGTGTTCACCGGACCCCGTGACAATGCGGCACACCGAGATGGACGGCTTGTTCTCCAGTTTTTTGACCGATTCCACCCGTGCGGCCACAAGCTTCGCACCGCCTGTCCAGAGCGGTTCGATGCTTTGCACGGCGGGACCGCGGGCGGTGAGCAGCTGCGCCAGCCGGTCGGTGGGTCCGTCGTAGCCCGAAAGTTCCAGGAGCCAATGCAGAGAGGTCTGCACGCCTAGCCCCGGAACTGCTTGAGAAACCGCACGTCGTTTTCGAAGAGCAGGCGAATGTCTGTGATGCGGTAGCGCAGCATGGCGATGCGTTCCACCCCCATGCCGAACGCGTAACCGGACACCGCTTCAGGATCGTAGCCGACGTGGCGGAACACCTCGGGATCGATCATCCCCGCGCCCATGATTTCAAGCCAGCCTTCAAACTTGCACAGGCTGCAACCCTTTCCGGCGCAGAGAAAACAGCCTATGTCCACCTCGGTGGAGGGCTCCGTGAAAGGGAAAAAACATGGGCGAAAACGCATGCGCACGTCGGCCCCGAAATAGGCGCGTGCGAACGAGCCGAGCACCCCCTTCAGGTCGCCGAAGGTGACGTTGGTATCTACATAGAAGCCCTCGACCTGGTGGAACAGGCAGTAGGAACGTGCGTTCACGGCCTCGTTGCGATACGTGCGCCCGGGCGCCACGATCTTCACGGGCGGTGTGCGTTTCTGAAACGAGCGGATCTGCACAGGCGACGTGTGCGTACGCAACAAGAGGTCGCCGCCCAGGAAAAAGGTGTCCTGCATGTCCCGCGCGGGATGATCGGGCGGGAAATTGAGCGCTTCGAAGTTGTAGTAGTCGGTCTCCACGTCCGGACCGTCGGCCACCACGAAGCCCATGCGCTCGAAAATGCGCACGATCTCCTCCATCGTGTGCGAAATGGGATGACGTGTGCCGGGATATCCGTGCACGCCGGGCAGGGTGGGATCGAAGCCGGCTTTGGCCGTGGGCTGGGCTCCGGACGTTTCACGGCGTTCCGAAAGCGCCTTCTCCACGCGTTCGCGCGCGAGGTTGGCGGCCTGGCCCAGGGCCGCGCGATCGGAGGCCGGAACCTCCCCGAGCGACCTGAGAAAAGCGGTGATCTCCCCCTTCTTCCCCAGGAATTTCACGCGCAGGCCCTCGAGTGCATCGGGCGACGCGGAAGCGATCTCCGCCTCGGCCTGGGCCGCCCGAACTTCGACGTCACGCACCGAATAGGTCATAAAGAAAAAAGGCGCAGCAAGGCTGCGCCCAGGTCCGGCACACTACACGATCAGGCCGAGCCCCGGGCCAGCTGGATCAATTGGGTAAACGCCTGCTCGTCGCGCACGGCCAGTTCGGCCAGGGACTTGCGGTCGAGCTCCACTCCCGCCTTCTTCAGGCCCGAGATGAATCGGTTGTAACGCAGGCCGGCTTCCTGCACGGCCGCGTTGATGCGAACGATCCACAGGGCCCGGAACTCGCGCTTCTTCGCGCGACGGTCGCGGTAGGCGTAGACCATTCCCTTCTGAACGGTTTCCTTGGCGGTGCGGTACAGCTTCCGACGCCCGCTGTAGTTCCCCTTCGCACGGCTCAGGACCTTCTTGTGACGGCGTTTGGCCGCCACATTGTTTGTAGCTCGAGGCATAGGATGGCTTAGTTGTTGTCGAGGTACGGCACCAGGACGTTCATGCGCTTGGTCATGCCGGGCGCCACGGGAGCCTGCTTACGCATGTGGCGCTTGCGCTTCTGGGGCTTGCTCGTGAGGAGGTGGCGCCGCCCCTGCTTGTTGCGCATGAGCTTGCCCGACCCGGTTCGTTTCAGCCGTTTGGCTGCCGATTTGTTGGTTTTTAGTTTTGGCATACCCTTGAACTGGGCAATATCGGGTTCGGGCTACTTGGGCGCAAGCACCATATTCATGCTCTTTCCCTCTAATTGAGGGGGGGCCTCCACCAGCGCCACGTCGTTTAAAACCTCGGCCACCCTCGCCAGGACCCGGGCCCCGAACTCCGTATGGGCCCGCTCCCGCCCCCGGAACAGCACGAAGCAACGCACCTTGTTGCCGTCCTGCAGAAACTGCCGAACGTGCCGGGTCTTGAAGTCGAAATCGTGCTCCTCGATCTTCGGGCGGTAGCGCATCTCCTTGAGGTCCACCGTGTGCTGCTTCTTCTTGGACTCCTTGGCCTTCTTGGCCTGTTCGTACTTGTACTTCCCGAAGTCCATGATCCGGCACACCGGGGGACGCGCCGTAGGGGCCACCTCCACCAGGTCGAGACCCGCCTCTTCGGCGATGCGGCGCGCCTCGTGTGTGTTGATCACGCCCAGTTGCTTGCCGTTCTGATCCACCACCCGGACCTCCGGGATCCGGATTCGCTCGTTGATGCGGATTTCTTTGGGTCTGGTAATTTGATTACTCCTTTTGGCTGACTGGAGCCGGCTGTCGACTCCGGTTCTCTTCCGTCAGGCTTCGGACGCATTCGTCCACGGTGAGCGTGCCCAGGTCTCCCAGGCCATGCCGTCGCACGGCCACCTTCCCCTGTTCGGCTTCCTGGGCGCCTACCACCAGCATGACCGGCACCTTCTGTGTTTCCTCGTGACGGATTTTTGCTCCGAGCTTGTCGTTTTTGTCGTTCACTTCGGCCCGCAGCCCCGCTCCCTGGAGTGTTTTCGCCACGGTGCGGGCATACTCGAGCTGATGATCCGTGATGGGGATCACGGCCACCTGCACGGGAGCGAGCCACAGCGGGAACGCGCCCGCGTAGTGTTCGATGAGAATGCCGAAGAAGCGCTCGAGCGATCCCAGCAGTGCGCGGTGCACCATGAAGGGCCTGCGCCTCTGACCGTCTTTGTCGACGAATTCCAGCCCGAACCGATTCGGCAGGTTGAAATCGAACTGAATCGTGGAGCACTGCCAGGCCCGGCCCATCACGTCCTTCACCTGCACGTCGATCTTGGGCCCGTAGAACGCGCCCCCGCCGGCGTCCACGCCGTACTCGAGCCCGGCGCCTTCGAGCGCCGCCTTCAAGGCCGCCTCCGCCGAGTCCCAGTCGGCGAGTTCGCCCACCGACTTCTCGGGCCGGGTGGAGAGCATGATTTTGTAATCGTGAAATCCAAAGTCGCGCAACATGGAGAGAGTGAAGTCGAGCACGCCGCGAATTTCGCTCTCCATCTGCTCCGGGGTACAGAACAGGTGCGCGTCGTCCTGGGTGAAGCCGCGCACGCGCAACAGCCCGTGCAGCACACCGGGAAGTTCGTAGCGGTACACGGTGCCGAGCTCCGCCCACCGGATGGGCAGATCGCGGTACGACCGCAGGGACGACTTGTACATG
>DAIOGN010000127.1:0-4689 GCA_036745245.1 Candidatus Zixiibacteriota bacterium | reverse complement strand
CATGGGCTTCAACTGGTAGGTGATTTCATCCACCTCCATGGGAGCGAACATGCTCTCCTTGTAAAAGCCCGTGTGTCCCGACGTGTCCCACAGGCCCGTCTTGGCCACATGCGGCGAATACACCAGCTCGTAGCCGCCTTCGTAGTGGCGGGCTCGCCAGTAGTCTTCCACGACTCCGCGGATGCGCGCCCCTTTGGGATGCCAGAACACCAGACCCGGACCGGCCTCCTCGTGCAGGGAGAACAGGTCGAGTTCCTTCCCGAGCTTGCGGTGATCCCGCTTCTTGGCCTCTTCCAGGCGCTTGAGGTATTCGTCGAGCTGCTTTCTGTCGGGATACGACACCCCGTAAATGCGCTGCAGCATGGGGCGCGTTGAGTCGCCCCGCCAGTAGGCCCCGGCGATGGACGTGAGCTTGAACGCCTTGATTTTGCCGGTGGAAGGGATATGCGGACCGCGGCAGAGATCGGTGAAGGTGTCGTGCGTGTAGAAGGTGATGCGCTCGCCCGCGGGCAGATCGCGCAGGATTTCCAGCTTGTAGGGTTCCTTTTCCGCTTCCAGTTTCGTGCGCGCCTCGCCCACGGGGAGTTCGCGGCAGGCAAACGTGTGATCGCCTTTCACGATTTCGGCCATGCGCGATTCGATGGCCTCCAGGTCGGGCGGGGAAAAGGGCGTGGGGCGGTCGAAGTCGTAGTAGAAGCCCTCCTCGATGGGGGGGCCGATCGCGAGACGTGTCTCCGGAAAGAGGTCGCGCACGGCCTGCGCCATGACGTGCGCCGTGGAGTGCCAGAACACCTCGCGCCCGCGCGGGTCGTTGAACGTGAGGATCGATACCTGTGCGCCGTCCTCCAGAGGAGTGAAGAGGTCGCGCACCCGGCCGTTCATGGACAGGGCCAGGGCTGCGCGAGCCAGCCCGGGACCAATTTCGGACGCCAGGCCCGCGCCTGTTTCGCCCGATTTCACCTGCCGAGTGCTGCCGTCGGGAAGAAGGATCTGCATGCGTTACAGGCCGCGCGGCCAGACGCCCAGGGCGCACGCACAGTCAAATCGACAGGACCCCGGGTGGGAGAAACAGCTCACAGCGAGAACAGGGAGCTGGAATCAGCGAGTTGCACGGAAGCTTGAACCAAGAATGCGAATGCGGAACGGACGATCCATGGTGGGCGATACTGGACTTGAACCAGTGACCTCTTGCATGTCAAGCAAGCGCTCTAGCCACCTGAGCTAATCGCCCGTTGGAATGTGAGTAGGTCATAAGTCTGTGGGGCCGCCGGCGGCTGGCCGGAGCCGTATCGAAAGCATATCGGGCCGCGCCCGCTGAGTCAATACCAAAGGTGCGCGTAGCCGTCTAGGCCGCGCCCCGGGCCATGTTCAGGAAGGTCTCGGCCTGCAGGTATTCGGCCTTCATCATATCCATGTATTCGCCGGCCGCTTCCAGCTTGAGGCCCGACCGCTCGAACACGGAAGGGTCGATCCTCGGCGCGGTGACCTCCTGAGCGCCGTTGGCCAGCAGGTGGTAGGCCAGCGCATCGGCCACGTGAAGCACGTCGGTGAGGTGGCACCCCTCGCCTTCCTGGCTCATGGGCACGTGATGATGGGCGATCGCGGCCGACAGTTCCGCGGGCAGATTCCACTTTTTCGTGAGCTTGTCTCCCACCTCGAGGTGGGTGCAGCCGAACGCCTCCCGCTCGGAACGCAGTTCATCGTCCGGGGTGCCGTGCGCGGCGAAGATGCGCTGGCACGCCTCGGGCGCCGTCATGTACATCACCATCTTGCCGATGTCGTGCAACAGGCCGGTGGAGAAGGCCAGCTCGCTCGCGCCGAAGTCTCCGGGGCGCAGCGTGCGCATGAGCATGCGGCAGCCGAACGCCGCAGCCAGCGAATGCCGCCAGAACAGATCCTGAAACTCCCGGCCCACGCGGTCGCCCTTGAACATGTCGATGACCGAGGTGGACACCACGAGCGACTTGACGCCGTTGAGCCCGATGATGACCACGGCCTGCTTCACCGACGTCACGGTGCCCGACAGACCATAGAATGCGGAATTGGTGATGCGCAGCACCTTGGCCGACATGGCCGGATCTTCGGCAATGATGGCCGCCACTTCGTAGGCGGACGTGTCGGGGTCGTCGACCACCTTCACGATCTGCGTAAACACCAGAGGCGGCGTGGGCAGGTCGCGGATGTCTTCGATGAGGAGGGCGGCCCGATCCTGACTGGACGTCTGCGCGCTGTCAGGCGTTGGCATCCGGGCTTCCCTTGGACCCGAGCTTCCACGAGGAAAGCAGCCGGTCGACCACCTTTTCGATCATCTCGCGCGAATTGTAAGCGCCCGATTCCACGCGCGACCGGATCTCTGCCAATTTCTGCGCGCGAGCGTCGGCAACCATGGACACCTCCGACGAGGAACTCGAAGGCGACGTATCCACGGGAAAGCGCCCGTACGTGGCGCCTCTCGGGGCACTCCCCGAGATCTCCACCTTGTCGGCGGGCGGCGTCACGTTTGCCGGTTCCGCCTTCTGCATTTCCGGCTTGGAACTCAAACCGGGCAGCTTCCCTGCGGGATCAACCTTCATCTGGTTCCTCTGTTACATAATGTCGGAAGAGATCGCCGTTCCCTTGAGGCTCCGTCGACCGAAATCAACGAGTTCCGTCCAACAATCGGCCGGGGCTCTGAGCGGACTGGTACGCCTTGAGGGCTTCGTCCTCCCGGCCCAGCCGGGCCAGCTCTGCCTGAAGCTTACGATAGTGCTGCCGGGCGGCCCGCTGGCCCTCCTCGAGGGCCGTCTTGGCTGCCTCCAGCACTTCGTGCGCCGCCGCCACCAGTTCAGGCACCGGGTCCACGCGGCTGGCCTTTGCGAAGAGTTCGGGCTCCTTGTCCTTGAGCACCGAGATGGCGAACTGGCTCTCCCTCAGGCCTGCCAGGATGGTGTCGAGCTCGCCGTAAGACTGCGCCAGTTCGGCCTCGTCGCCGCGCAGCGCCGCGTCGCGTTGCCTTTGAATAAGTACGTAAAGCGAGCGATAGAAAGTCAATTCCCGTTTGAGGCGGTACACCAGCTCCCGCTGCAACTCACGACAGGCATCGTAGTCCATCAGGCGCGCACCTGGAAGGGGCCCGTCGGGATCCGGGCCGCCGTCGCGGGCCATTCACGGTGCGCCACGTGTGACCAGGCGTTGAGCATGTCGGTGTTGATCTTGTCGAGAGTGGCCAGAGTCCCCTCGTCGTAGGTGGACGAGATCTCGAGCGTGGTCTCGATGACGAAGGCGTACAGGGCCTGCAGGCGCTGCGCCAGATCGCCGCCCGCCTCGAGGTCGAGCGTGCTGTACAGATGCGTGTAGATCTTTCGGACGCGTTCGAGCGGCTCGTACGTGGAGGCCGTCGTGCCGGCTTCGAGGTTTCGCCGGACGTGGGCAAGTTGTACGCGAGCCTCGCGAAAGCAGGCCTCCACCAGCTGAGGGCCGGTGGCGTTCTGCAGGCTCTGGGACCGGTAGGCGCTTGAGTTCTTCATGGCGATTACTTCTTCGCGCCGATCTTGCCGTACTGCGAGGACAGAGCCCCGATCTGACTCTGAAGCCAGGCGCTCTGATTCTGAAACTGCCCGATCGCCTCCTCCATGGCGGTGAACTTGCGAAGCAAAGCTGCACGACGGATGAGAAGGCGGGTGTCGAACCGCTGGATCTGGTCCTGAATGTCGGCAATCTGCGACTCCACCCCTTTGCGGCGCGCGCGCACGAAGCCCTGCTGGGAGTCGGTGAGGGCTTCCAGTTCGGAGTCGAGCGCCGCGGCCACGCCACGGGTGTAGGTGATTCGACCTTCGGCCCCGGCCCCGAGCTGGTCGGCCGAAATCTCCACCTTCAGAACGAGCCCCGAGGTGGTCTTGTTCTTGTCGTCGCCCGTGAGAAGCTGGCCGATCCCTTTGGCCTGCTCGCCATTGATCGTGCCGGCCACGTTGAGCCCCTTCACGACAGTCGCTCCCGACAGGCCCAGCGCATCCGCTGCCGAGCCCGTGGGGCCGGCCGCCACCGAGACCGCGGAGCTTTCTCCGAACGAGCCGGACGTGAGGAGCAGGTGCCCCAGGCCGGTTCCGGCCACCCACTCCACCTTGATGCCGCGGCCGGCCAGTTTGGTGTCGGCGTCGATTTTGGATTGCAACTCGGCCGCCAGATCGGCGCCGGTTGCATACGTCTTGGCGGTAAGGGTGATGGTTTCAGAGGTGACGCCGTCGGCGCTCACCACCAGCGTGTTGCTGCCCGCCGAAATCGTTAGCGGCGTGGCGGCAGGATCCGCGATGGTCTTGCCGACGTAGCTACCGCGCGTGGCGGCCTGCGTAATGTCGATGTCGTAACCGGTTTGCGTGTTGCGCGTGCCGGAGGTGGCCGAGACGAACGTGATGAGCTTGTTGGAACTGCCGCCCGTGCGGGAAAACAGCGAACGCACGGCCTCCCAGTTTTCTCCCACCGCCTTGTCGAGTTTGCTTTCGTCGATCTTCAGCTGGCCTTTGCCGTCGGGGCGGATTCCCAGGGACGACAGGAGGCGAAGGTTGCCTTCCAGTCCCTCCACGGTGCCCGACACGCGTGCGCGCAGCCGGTTCTGGATGAAGAGCAGCGAGGAGTCGCCCAGGAGCGTCCCCACTTCGCCGGCCTCCGCGTTGTACGTGAACTGCTTGTCGATGGCAGACATGACTTCGTTGT
>DAIOGN010000126.1:7647-8943 GCA_036745245.1 Candidatus Zixiibacteriota bacterium | reverse complement strand
GTCGTAACAAGGTAGCCGTACCGGAAGGTGCGGCTGGATCACCTCCTTTCTAGGTGACATTGGTGCCGTCGCGAATCGAGCCATTCGAAGTCGCGGGTCCTCGAGATCCGCTTCTAGCGCACGTTGCATCCAGTCTCCAGGTCGTCTCCAGGTGTCTCCCATCACAGTCGTGCGTTGTTCCGCCTATCAGGAAGCGCGTACCCATTGGGGGCCTATAGCTCAGGTGGTTAGAGCGCGCGCCTGATAAGCGCGAGGTCAGTGGTTCAACTCCACTTAGGCCCACCATATAGCTTTGCCAGAAGTGCGCGGTGTTCCGGGTTTTGCACGAGGGGTGCAGGCCGGGAGGGACAAACATCCACCGCGCGCACCGAAACACACAAATGAATACTCGAGATGTGGCTCTTGGAACGGAGGCAACCGCCTCGCACCTGAGGAAGGAGGGGTCCGGCGCACACGTTGTGAGAGATCTCAGCAATAAAGCTCCGAACGCATGCCCTGCAGGGTCCGGGTGGGACCGGGCAGGAGCGGTCTGTGCGAACGGAGAGAGGCTTTACCACAGCAGTGAACTAGGATATCCCACAGGAGGGGACCTTTTATGAAGCGTTTGTGCGTACTCATTCTCGCTCTGGCCCTGGCGGTATTCATGACCGCGCCGGCCTTTGCGACTTGGACGCGCGTGGTGACCATGGGCAACCAGGTGGTGTACGGTCAAGACGACTACAACATCTGGGGGTTCACGTCCACCGTTAACAACTACCCGCGGCACCTGATCATCGACCATTCCGTCGACGCCGATGAACTTGCGTTCGGCGTGGGCGAAGATGTCGATGGCGGCACCCGCGTCGGCATGATCGTGCCTTTCATGAAGAACATGGTGTTGGGCGCGTTCATCAGTGACTTCGACTACGAGTATGGTCTGGAACCGGATGAGGCCGATCAGAAGATCGACCTGTTCTGGGGCTACCGTGCTTCGAACTTCGACCTCGGTGTGCGCATCGACTATGCCGGTCGGGGCGTTGAGTTCGGAGGCAAGCAGGACCAGTCGTCTCTGGGCCTCAACGCGGGCGTGGGCTTCAACCTGAGCGGCAACATGCTCGAAGCCAACGTGATGTACAAGACGATCTCGTGGACCAACGAGACCCTGTCGGGTCCCGTGGCTCCCACGGTGATCAACGAGAAGGACTCCGGATCCGACATCGGTCTGAATGCGCGCTACCTGATCGCCTACAACAGCATGGTTACGCTGGTGCCGGCGTTCCAGTATCGCACGCAGAAGGTATCCGAAGTGGTCACGGC
>DAIOGN010000126.1:0-7637 GCA_036745245.1 Candidatus Zixiibacteriota bacterium | reverse complement strand
GGGCATCGAAGCTTCCACCACGGGCTGGGACCTGGGCATCGGCTGCAACACGGTACCGCTGCAGGGAACCGAGTTCCTCACGTCGATCGGCGTGCGCTCCGTCACCTCGGAAGTCACGGACACGGCGGTGGCCCCCATCCTCGATGAGTCCGACTCGCATATGCCGTACATCGCGCTCGGTACGGAAATCCAGGTGAAGAACTGGCTTCAGTTCCGCTTCGGCGCGGAGAAGACATGGGATTCGTTCACCGACAATGCGACCACTCCTGAGACGAAGTTCAGCGGCGCGGGCTTCGAATACATGGTGGGTGCCGGCGTCATGGTGGGCGACCTGCAGTTCGACCTGGAAGTCAACCCGAATTGGTTCAACGCGGGCCCGTACTTGCTGTCGGGTTCGAGCGCTGGCGACATGTTCGGCTGGATTTCGATCAAGTACGACTATCGCTAGTCGGTACGGATCGGCTTTGAATCACCAGGGCGTCCGAAAGGGCGCCCTTTTTTTGCGCGGTCGGCGCCGCGCCGGGCGCGGGGGCGGCCTCTTGACCGGCTGAGTCGCTGCTCGCACCTTCCCGGTCGCCAAACTTGTACACAAAGGGAGAGGACTACGATGAAGCGGTTGGCGGCTGTGGTGGCGGGAGTTCTGCTTCTGGGATCGAATGCCGTGGCGCAGACGGACACCCTGAAAGGGGTGCGTGATGGGTCCATCGAGCTGGGGGTCGCAGGAGGCGTGTCGGTGCCGGTGGGCGACTACGCCGACTGGGCGGCGCTCTCGGGTACGGGCGGGATCATCGTAGGGTACTATTCCAGTCCGAGGCTCTCCTTCGGTGCCGACTGGGGCGGCCACTGGCACACCGGCACCGAAGAAGCGGATTCACTGCTGGGCTCCGAAGCAGGCTTCAGGGTGTACCGTATTCTCACACCCTACGTCAAGTTCCAGCTCCAGGTGGACAAAGTATCGCCCTACCTCACGGGATTGGCCGGTTTGTACCTGCAGGAAGTGAAGTGGAGCGAGATGCAGTTGGGCGGCACCGTCACGAACACACTGACGCAGGGGTACCTGGGTGTGGCGCTCGGCGCCGGGGTGCAGATGGTGTCCGACGACAACGTACTCGTGTTCCTGGAAGGAAAGTTTCACACCGCCAGTCGCAGTGACGCGGCCCCGATCCAGTTTTTCGATGTGCGCGCGGGGCTGGCGTTTCTGTTGTAAAGTCGGTGCGGCCGCGGCGCCGCGAGGTGCTCAGGTCAGGGAAAGGCGAGTTGTTCGAGCGAATCCAGATCGAGCCACTGGACGGCTCTCACGTCCAGCGTGTCCCATGTGAACACGGGACGGTCCCACACCACCGACGACGCCACCGAATCCATCGTTGCCAGAAGACCCTCCAGGGCCGGCGGCGCCGTCTGGTTCACTGACGTGTAGGTTCGACGCTCTCCGGTTGCCAGCAGGGTGGCCAGCCCGCGGCGTGGCTCGCCCTTTTCGGGTGTGGGGGAAAACTCGGATTCGAGAGACCACACCTCCTGCGCACTCGCGCGACCGGCCAGCTCGGCCCAGCGCTCGCCGGGCCACGTGCCGGCAAATCCTCCCAGAGGATCCACTTCGCGCAGACCCATGAAGATCGCGGTGCCGTCGGGAAACAATCTCACCGAGTAGAGAGGACAGCCCGCCAGGCAGCCGCCATGGAACAACTCCAGGGCACGCACCCCTCCAGGAGTCCGGGCGTCCGACCCAGGGGCGAAGAAATGACGGTCCACGGTCGAGCCTGTGGCCCAGAAGGTGGTGTACCCGCTGTCGGTGTCGATGCGCCCGGGAGTAGACTCGCGCCCGTGCCTATTGTGCCACTCGTCCTTGATGGAATCGGCGGCCGACGCATCTGCCTGCACACGGATCGAACCGTGCCAGAGCGCTCCGGATTCGTCGAAGTCGAGACGCACATCGCCGAAGCCCAGGCCGTATTGAACGTGGGTGAGAACCAGCTGGCCCGGTTGACGAACGATTTTGAAACCGGCCTCCGACAGCCGCAGGGCGATGTTGGCGGAGTCGGCCAGCACCGAATCGATGGGCGTGCCCCAGGAATAGCCGAACACACCGCCGACCGGTTCGCGCTTTCCACATCCTGCCAGAAGAAGCGCGCACACAACGAGGGTGCGCACCAGGAGTCGCACCGGACGGACGGCTCGCACTAGGCCGGCCATGCGACGATCAAGTCGCGTGCCGCCTTCGCCTCGTCGATGCGCCCCACCGGGGTGGTGCGCGGAGCGCTGCGCAGTGTGTCGGGTTCCGTTTCGGCCTCGCGAGCGATCTGCTTCATGGCGGAGACGATGCGGTCGAGCGTTTCCACGGTCTCCGACTCGGTGGGCTCGATCATGAGCGCCTCGGGCACGATGAGTGGGAAGTACGTTGTGGGGGCGTGGATGCCGAAGTCGAGAAGGCGCTTGGAAATGTCGGCGGCACGAATGCCGGATGCCTTTTTCTGGCGGGACGCCGACAACACGAACTCGTGCTGACACGGGCCCGCGTGGGGCAGGTCGTAGTCCGCCTGCAATTCCGCGGCCAGGTAATTGGCGTTGAGGATGGCGTTCTCGGCGATGGCCCGAAGTCCCTCGTGCCCCTGCGAGAGAATGTACGTGTACGCGCGCACGAACATGCCGAAGTTGCCGAAGAACTGGTGCACACGCCCCACGCTGTCGTCGTGGGTGGTCAGTTCGTAGCGTGCGCCTTCTTTGGCTTCGATTCTTTCCACGCGCGGCGAGGGCAGATAGCGTTCGAGAGCCCGTTTGCACCCCACGGCGCCGGAGCCCGGTCCGCCGCCGCCGTGCGGCGTGGAGAAGGTCTTGTGCAGATTGAAGTGGCACAGATCAAAGCCCATGTCGCCCGGCCGGACGATCCCCAGAAGCGCATTGAGGTTGGCGCCGTCCATGTAGAGCAGCCCGCCTGCCCCGTGCACCGCCTCCGCGATCTCCAGGATCTGGCGCTCGAACAGGCCCAGCGTGTTGGGATTGGTGAGCATGAAACACGCGGTGCGCTCCGACAGACGCGCCTTGAGCGCTTCCACGTCGACCAGTCCGTTGTCTGCCGAGGGCAGGGTGATCACGTCGAATCCCGCCATGGCGGCCGACGCGGGGTTGGTGCCGTGCGCCGAGTCGGGAATCATCACCTCGCGGCGCGACGTTTCCCCGCGGTCGCGGAAGTAGCTCCGGGTCATGAGCAAGGCCGCGAACTCGGATTGCGCTCCGGCCACGGGCGCCACACTCACCGCATCCATGCCGGCGATCTCTGCCAACAGGCCGCACAGGTTGTAGATGAGTTCCAGCGCGCCCTGCACTGTCTCTTCGGGCTGCAGCGGATGCAATTGCGCGAATCCCGGCAACGAGGCGGTCTCCTCATTGATCTTGGGATTGTACTTCATCGTGCAGGAGCCCAGAGGATAGGGTCCCTTGTCGATGTGATGATTGAAGTTCGACAGCCGCGTGAAGTGGCGCACCACCTCGGGCTCGGCGACTTCGGGCAGTGCCGCGCTCTCGCGACGCAGTTGCGCGGCGGGGAGGAGCAGCTCGAGCGGCCGGACCGGCACGTCGCAGACGGGGAGGAACACGCCGCGTCTCCCCGGTCGGGACAGTTCGTAAATCGAGGGTTCGAGCGGCGTGCCTTCGGGTAGTGTGGACATAGGTGGAGTGCCGGAGGCGGAACTTACGTCCCGCTCTGCTCGCCTTTCTTCTTTTGGATGTCTGCGATCTGGCGGTTCACCCACTCGATCTCGGTGGAGGTGGGGTGATCTACCTTGAACTGTTCGAACCGGGCCAGGGCTTCATCGTACCGATCGAGCCGGGCCATGATGTACGGGACCCACGTTTCCGCATCGATCGCCTGGTCCGTGCCGGGGAAACGATCAATCACGGCCTGGAAGCGCGCCAGGGCCGTGTCGTAGCTCTCCTTCCCCGCACCGTAAGCCATCACGCCCATGCTGTGGAGGGCGCCGGCCGATTGTCCATGCGCATTGGCCGGGTCACGAGTGAGCAGCTCGGTGTAACAGGACTCTGCCTGGGCCCGTTGACCGCGGTTCTGATACTTGTCGCCGATCTGTGACAGGAGTTCCAGGCTGTCGGGAAACGCCTGCCACCTCGACAAGAGGTCGGCCAGGGTGCCGCGCCCGGCGAGAAATCCCTCGATCTCCGCGCGGAACTCTTCCGGCGGGAAGAAACCGGGAAGGCGGTCCACCTCCTCACCGGCAGCCGTCATGAGCACCAGTGCCGGATAGCCATTGACGCCCCACGTCTGTGCCATCGATGTGTCTTCCCAGCCGTTCACTTTCACGAACACGATGTTCTTTGCCAGTGCCTGCACCGACGAATCGGGCCACGTTCTCGCATCCAGCGAGTCGCACCAGCGTCAGCCAGGGCGCCAGAAATCCACCAGGAGGTGTTTGCCCTCCGCCTGGGCCACCTGTTTCGCCTCGGCGTAGTTCAGGTAGAACATCCCCTCGCGCGTTTCGGGCAGCAGCTGCACCTCGGCATTCTGACGCGCGCACACGGCCAGCGCGGCCGGCGCGGCACAGATCACAAGGGTAAGGAGGCCGTGTTGTTTCCAGCGACTCAGTGTCTTCATCGATTGGTTCTCCACGAGGTCTCGAGGTCGGTTGGGTCCTTCGCGTCCTTGCTGCGATTCGGCGCCGTCGGCGCTGCGGCTGCATTCTCCAGCCGGCGGGCCAGGGCCTGGGTGATCTGTGCACGCGCTTCGAGCGGCCGCAGAAGGTCCACGAAGCGATCCATCTCGCCTTTGGTGCGTTTCTCGGTGACGGCGACCAGAAGACCGCCGCGCCAGGTCCTGGAGAGTCTGGCCAGGTCGACGCCCGCCAGGATCCCTTCGCGCGCGAGCCTGCGAACCAAAGTCGAAGGCGGGGTGGGGCCCTCCAGCACGAATTCCTTGAAGAACGGTCCGCCGAAGCGCAGCCGGAAGCCGGTGAGGCCGGCCAGCTGTTCGGCGAAATAGTGTGCCTTCTGCAGGCACAGAGTCGCCGTGGCGGCCAGGCCCTCCCGTCCCACAAGTGAGAGGTAGACGGTGGCGGCCAGGGCGCACAACCCCTGGTTGGTGCAGATGTTGCTGGTGGCTCGCTCACGCTTGATGTGCTGTTCTCGTGTTTGCAGTGTCATCACGTAAGCCCGCTGACCCCGCGCGTCCACCGACAGTCCCACGAGGCGCCCGGGCAGCCTGCGCACAAGATCCTTGCCGGCCGCGAAGAACCCGAGATAGGGCCCGCCGAAACTCTGGGCCAGGCCGAGCGATTGTCCTTCGCCCACCACGATGTCGGCGCCCTGGAGGCCGGGCGCTTCGAGAATCCCGAGAGCCACGGGGTCGACCACCACAACGAACAGCGCATCGTGCTCGTGAGCCACGGCGGCTAAAGCCTTCAGATCCTCGATCTGCCCAAAGACGTTAGGCTGGCTCACCACCACGCAGGCCGTCTTGCGGGAAAGCTGGGCACGCAACAGGTCCGGATCGGTGACACCGGAAGGGGTCTTCACAACTTTCGCGCGGTGATCGTGG
Source organism: Candidatus Zixiibacteriota bacterium (assembly GCA_036745245.1). Lineage (GTDB taxonomy): Bacteria > Zixibacteria > MSB-5A5 > JAUVRN01 > JAUVRN01 > DAIOGN01. The sequence continues at coordinate 2,098 of DAIOGN010000126.1, read as the reverse complement.
CCCGACAGGTACGTGGAGATCACGGAACGCGTGTGCGGATGAACCGCCTCCGACACCACCACGCCGTCTTTGCCCGTGTGCGCCGAGCTCACGAGGCAGGCTTCCGCCGCCGCCGTGGCGCCGTCGTACATCGAAGCGTTGGCAATGGGCAGGCCCACAAGTCGCGCGATGGCGGTTTGGAATTCGAAAATGGCCTGAAGGGTGCCTTGCGACACTTCCGGCTGATAGGGCGTGTACGCCGTGGCGAATTCGCTGCGACGGGTGATGTGCGCCACGGCCGCCGGAATGAAATGGTCGTACGCGCCCGCACCGAGGAAGCTTACCATCTCATCGGTGTGCCGGTTCTTTCCGGCCAGGGCGGCAAGCTGCCGCTTCACCTCCCATTCGGGAGCGGCGGCCGGAACGGCCAGGGGAGACGTGAGTCGCACCGACTCGGGCACGGCCAAAAGCAGGTCCTCGATGCGTCGTACGCCCAGCCGCTCGAGAATGCGCCGGCGATCGGCTTCGGTGTGTGCGATGTAGGCCATGCTCAGCCGATCCGCGCCTCGTAGTCGGCGGCCGACAACAGCTCGCCCATCTCCGAGTGCTCCGTCATCTTGATTTTCATCATCCAGCCGTCGCCATAGGGATCCTGGTTCACGAGCGAGGCTTCGTTCTCCAGGCCCTCGTTCACTTCGATCACCTTGCCGGTCACGGGAGCGAACAATTGCGCCACGGTCTTCACGGCCTCGATCGTGCCGCATTCGGCGCCGGCTTTCACCTGCGATCCCACCTTGGGGAGTTCGAGAAAGACGATGTCACCCAGTTCGCCCTGGGCGTAGTCGGTAATGCCCACCGTGGCCACGCCCCCCTCTTCGCGCACCCACTCGTGTTCGCTCGTATAGTTCAAATCCGACGGAATCTTCAATGCACTTCCTCCTCCCCACAGGTCCATCGCGGTGCGCCCGTCCGGAACCTCCCCGGCGGGTCGGCCCGCGGTTACACCTCCACGCGCGCGTCCTGAGCGCGGCGGAGAAAACGCTCCACAAACGAGGTGTCGAACCGACCCTCGATGAAATCCGGATGGTCCATCACCCGGCGATGGAATGGAATGGTGGTGGGGATCCCCTCCACCACGAATTCGTCCAAAGCCCGCCGCAGAATGCAGATGGCCTCGTTTCTTGAACGGCCGTGTACGATCAGTTTGGCGATCATGCTGTCGTAGTGCGGGGGCACCACGTAGCCGGCGTAGGCGTGCGTGTCGACGCGCACGCCGTGCCCGCCCGGCACATGGAACGAAGTGATCGTGCCCGGCACGGGCCTGAAATCGTGTTCGGGATCCTCCGCATTGATGCGGCACTCGATCGTGTGCCCGTGCCATTCGATGTCTTCCTGCGAATAGCCCAGCGGTTCTCCGGCGGCCACGCGGATCTGCTCCTTGATGAGGTCGACGTCGGTCTGCTCTTCGGTGACCGGATGCTCCACCTGGATTCGCGTGTTCATCTCCATGAAGTAGAACTGTCCGTCCGGATCCAGCAGGAACTCCACGGTGCCGGCGCCGTGGTAGTCCACGTGACGCGCTCCGGAGACGGCGGCGTCGCCCATGCGCGCGCGCAGCGAAGGCGTCATTACGGGGGAGGGCGACTCCTCCAGGAGTTTCTGGTGTCTGCGCTGAAGCGAGCAGTCGCGCTCACCGAAGTGCACCACGTTGCCGTGGTGATCGGCGAGCAATTGGATCTCCACGTGTCGGGGATTGCGCACGTAGCGTTCGAGATACACCTCGGCGTTGCCGAATGCCGCCTGGGCTTCGGCGCGTGCCGTGTCGAACGCCGACTGCAAGTCGGCCGGCAGCTCCACCAGGCGCATCCCACGGCCACCACCTCCGGCGGAGGCCTTCACGATGAGCGGGTAGCCGATCTCGGCTGCAATGGCCCGGGCCTGTGTGTAGTCGGCGACCACACCCTCGGAACCCGGCACCACGGGCACGCCCGCTTCCTTCATACGCTTCTTGGCCAGCGCCTTGTCGCCCATGGACCGGATCGCCGACGGGGAGGGTCCGATGAAGCGGAGGTTGGACGCGGCGCAGATTTCCGCGAAATCGGCGTTCTCTGCGAGGAAG
>DAIOGN010000125.1:0-9062 GCA_036745245.1 Candidatus Zixiibacteriota bacterium | reverse complement strand
TGGATCGACGGGAAGAGGTCCCGGTGGGCGCCGGTCTCATACGCGTGGCCGATGCGGAGTCGGGCTTCGAACGCTGGATCGACACCGACACGCGCGCCTGGGCCGAGCATGTCCGGTCCCACGCGGCCCGATCCGAGGCGGAGCTTCAGGCCGTGCTGCGACGAACCGGCACCGAACGCGTGCGGCTTGTGGCCGGCGAGTCGTTCGTGGTGGAGCTGGAGCGGTTTTTCAGGCGGCGCGCGCGCAAATTGGTGTGGGCATGAGGCCGCCCTCAGCGTATACTTTGAGCGGTTGGGGACGTGTCCCCGGAAAGCGAGTCCTGGATGTTCGGCATGGGTGCACAGGAACTGCTCTTGATCCTGGTGATCGTGCTGGTGCTGTTCGGCGCCAAGCGCATTCCCGAAATCGCGCGGGGGCTGGGCCGCAGTATCACAGAGTTCAAGAAGGGCGTCAGGGAAATTGACGCCGAAACCAACAAGGCCATGGATTCGGCCAAGGACGAGCCGAAGAGCTGACGGCGGGCTTCTCGCCTTCGCCCATCGGTGGTTCCGTTCCCGCAGGGTGGGTCCTGCGGTCCTCTCCCTACAACATCTGCTTCGTGCCCCGGGCGTAGTCACGTCCTTCGCGGGCCCGTGCGCCTGTGGCCTGTTGCTGGCCCTGCTCCCCACGGCGGGTCCGGGACATGCCGGTGATCTGGGGACCGTTTCTCTCGACCGTGATTCGGTCACGGTGGGCGATCCCATTGGTGTGCAGATGCGCTTCACGGCGCCGGCCACGCATAAGCTGGCGAGGGCGGGATGGTCCGCGGGTACCGATACGCTGCGCGCGCTCGATTCGCTCGCGTTCGAGGTGAAGGGTGATTCCAACTGGCGCGTGACCACGCGGGTGGCGCTCTTCGTTCTCGGACGCCTTGCCGCCGGGCCAAGCGATGTCCTGCTTCTTGGACCCAACGGAGACTCACTGTACGTGCTGTTTCCACCCGAGAGCGTGACCGTGGCCAGCGTGTTACCAGCCGGAGTCGACTCCATTCCCACCGCGCCGTACAAGGGGTTGATTGAACCGCCTTCAAGGGTGCCCTGGTGGCTTTTGGCGGGTGGGGTCGCCGTGCTCATCGCCCTTTGGTATCTGTGGCGAAGGCTGCGCACACCCCGTCAGAGGTCTCGCGTGCCGGCACCCGTGACTCGTGCACCGTGGGAGGTGGCGCTCGAGCGCCTGGATGCGCTCGCCGAACGCAAGCATCACCTGAGGGGCGAACCGCGTCCGTTCGCCATCTCACTCTCCGAAATCATGCGTCTCTACCTCGAGCAGCGATTCGGGTTTCTGGCGCTCGAGCAGACCACCTCTGAAATCAACGACGCGCTGCGCCACGTCGAGCTGACGACGGCGCAGAAGGATGCCGTCCTGCGACTGCTCTCGGGCTGTGACCTGTCGAAGTACGCCAACTTTCACTGGCCTGCGGCCGACCTGGCCGCCTCGCTTTCTGCGGCCCGGCAATTCGTGGCGGAGACGATACCGGCGGCGCCGGTGCCGGTGGAATCGAAATGATGCGGTGGGAGCAGCCGGAGTGGCTCTGGGCGCTTCTGGCCCTGGCCGCGGCCACGGCGGGTTACCTCTGGCGGGAGCGGCGCAGGCCCGTGCTTGTGATCTCGTCCTTGTCGCGCTTTGCATCGCCCCATCCTGGCGTGCGCGCGCGGCTGCGGCACCTTCTGTTTGTGCTGGAATTGTGCGTGCTTTCGCTGTGGATCGTGGCGTTGGCACGCCCGCAGGCCGGTTCGCAGGTGCGTAAGGTCGACGTGAACGCACTCGACATCATGCTGGCACTCGACATCTCAGGCAGCATGAAGGCGATCGATTTTCAACCGAACGACCGCCTGTACGTGGCCAAGCAGGTACTGCGCGAATTCATCGAAGGGCGCAAGGAGGACCGCCTGGGCCTGGTGTGCTTCGCGCGCGACGCCTACACGGAGTGTCCGCTCACATTCGATTACGACATCCTCCTCGAGTTTCTGGAACAGACCGAATTTGGCGACATCCCCGACGGCACCGCGATCGGCATGGCCCTGGCGGGTTCCGCCAATCGTCTGCGCGAGTCCCAGTCGAAGTCGAAAGTGGTCATTCTCCTCACCGACGGCGTCAACAACCGCGGCGAAATCGACCCGATCACGGCGGCACAGCTCGCCCATACGCTGGGGATCAAGGTGTATTGCGTGGGTGTAGGGCAGCGCGGCATGGTGAAGTACCCGGTGGACGATCCCGTCTTCGGTCGCCGCTACGTCAGCCGCGAGTCGGAAATCGACGAAGCCACGCTCGCGCAGATCGCCAAAATCACGGGCGGCCGATACTATCGCGCCACCGATGCCGAAGCTCTGTCCGCGATCTACCGTGAGATCTCCGAACTTGAGACCACGCCGGTGGAGGTGGAACAATCCATTCGCTATGAGGACCTCTACCACTGGCCGCTGGCACTGGGGCTCGTGCTTCTGGTGGTGGACTTTGGCCTGGCCGCCACCTGGTTGAGGACGCAGCCGTGACCGCATTCGAGCATCCCGAATTGCTCTGGGGCCTCCTGCTTCTGCCCCTCGTGTGGCAGATGTTTCGCTTTGCGCGGGCCCGCCGCCGCGCCCTCCTGGCGCGGTTCATTCACGAGGCGCATTGGCCGGCGCTCGCCGGTTCGGTGTGGGAGCGCGCCCGGCGGTGGCGCCGGCGCCTCCTGGTCCTTGCGCTGCTGTTCGCCGTGCTGGCCCTCACAGGGCCACGCCTCGGCACGGAGCTTTTGGAGGTTGAGCGCGTAGGTGCCGACCTCGTGATCGCTCTGGACATCTCCCGCAGCATGCTGGCCGAAGACTTCAAACCGACACGTCTCGAAGAAGCGAAGCGTGCCATTCAGTCGCTTCTGGCAGGTCTCAAGGGAGATCGCGTGGGGCTGGTGGCGTTTTCCGGCGCCGCGACGATCATGTGCCCGCTGACGTCCGACTACAACGCGACCTTGCTCTTCCTGGAGATGGCGGTGCCGGGATACATCCCTCAGCCGGGAACCAATATCGGCGACGCCCTGCTGCTTTCGGCACGCCTGCTTGAAGGGGAAGGCGATCGCGATCAGGCCGTGATTCTCATCACCGACGGCGAGGATCACGCGGGTGAAGTGGATGCGCAGCTGTCTGAACTGGCGGGCCGCGGGATCAAAGTGTACGCGGTGGGGATCGGATCATCGGAGGGTTCGCTGATTCCCGAGTACGATCAAGGGGGGGGCCTGCGCGGCTACCACAAAGACCGGTCGGGTGAACTGGTGCAGTCGCGTCTGGCTGTGACGCTCCTGCAACAGGTGGCCGACGAAACCGGCGGTCGCCTATTCGTGGTCAACCCCGGCGGCACCTCTGCAGAGCAGGTCCTGGTGGAAATCGGTGCGCTTCAGAAGGGAGCCTACGCCGAGCGGTCCCTGTTTCGGCACAAGAACCGCTACCAGTGGCCCCTGGGTCTGGCGGCCCTGGCGCTGTTTGCGGCTTTCTTCGTGTGGGAACGAAAAGGCGAGGTGTCGATAGGATGAGAGAAGACGTAATGACTGCCCCCACCCTTAGAATAAGCCCGAACCGGGCCCGGCTCGCCCCGGCTCTGGCCGCCCTCGCGCTTTTGGCGTTGAGCCTGGCGGGTCCGTCCCGGACGGCCCGCGCAGAGGTTCCAGCGGAGGCTCGCAAAGGGGCGGCTTTGTTCGCCGAGAGCTCCTACACCGAAGCGGCAGAGGCCTTCCGCCAGGCCACCATTGCGGCGCCGGACGACGCACGCTGGCGATACGACCTGGGGCTGTCGGAAGCTCTGGACGAGAAGTACGAGGAAGCGCTGAATAACCTCAGTGCCACCTCGCGTCTGGCCACGCCCGAGGTGGCGGCTGCCGCCCTGTACAACGTCGGCAACGTGCAGATGGCCAACGGCAAGTTCGCGGAGGCCGCCCGCGCCTACCGGGAAGCGCTCATGCGCAATCCCCGCGACCTGGAGGCCAAGCACAATCTCGAGCTGGCGCTGCGCGAACTGCAGAAGCCTCAGGACTCGTCGCAGAACCAGCCGGGCGGCGAGAACGATTCCACGAAGCAGGATCAGGAGCAGAAGCAGGATCAACAACAACAGAAGGATCAGGAGCAGAAGCAGCAGGACTCGCCGGAAGACCAGAAGCAGAAAGAGAATCAGCAGGGGGAGCCCGAGCAGGATTCCACCGGACAGCCGCCCAAGCCGAAACCGGGCGACCAGGCCGACTCCACACTTTCGCGGGAACAGGCGGAACGAATTCTGCGCGCACTTGCAGATGAAGACGCACGCCTGCGCAGCCAGGCCAAGAAGACGAACGCGCTCCCCGCACCGGGTGGGAAGGACTGGTAGATGCGGCGCACGCTCTTCATTCTGGGCATGGTGTTGGCTCTCTCCAGGCCGGTCGCGGCTGAGCCGGAGTTGGCTGCCGAGGTCGACTTCGACCGAATCGATACCAAAGGGCACGTCACGCTCACGGTCACCGTATCCGGTTCGCAGGAGGCCCTCCGGCCCGTGATGCCGGCCCTCACCGACTTCATCGTACAGGCCACCGGCTCAAGGCAGAACATGGTGGTCTCGGGCGGAACCATCGAGAACTCCACGAGCTACACGTATTCGCTCATTCCGCGCAGGGCCGGCGCGCTGGTGATCCCGCCCATCACGCTGCACACGTCCACCGGGCAGATCTCCACTCAGCCCATCCACATCACGGTCACGGAGGCGCGCTACGAGGCCCCCAGGAATCAGACGGCCCAGAACCGTACCGCACGGCGAGGGGCCCCCGAGCCCTTCTTCATCGAAGCCGAAGTGTCCAGCGACACCGTCTACCTCGGCGAGCAGGTCACGTACACGTTCCGCTACTACCGCAGTGCCGCCGTCTCCGAGACCAACAATTACACGCCCCCCCAGACGTCAGGGTTCATCTCCGTCGATCTCCCGCCCCAGCGCAAGCTCACGCGCATCGTGGACGGTGAGACGTATCGTGTAGTGGAGGTGCTCACGGCGATGTTTCCCACCCGCCCGGGCGATCTTTCGATCGGTCCGGCTCGCCTGCGCGTGGTGCCCGATCTGATCTCCAATCTGCTGGGGCGTGATCCGTTTTCGATTTTTCGCGGACAGGGCGGGCGCCCGCTCACGGAAGGGGAGCCGAAGGATTTGGCCACGGAGGCCCTCCGGATCCACGTGCGGCCGCTGCCGTCGCCGCCGGCGGGAAAGTCGTTCTCCGGTGCGGTGGGCGAGTGCTCTCTGGCCTCCGATTTGTCCTCGCACTCGATGAGTCTCGGCGATCCGGTGACCCTCACGCTCACGGTGAGCGGCAAGGGGCGCAAGGATGTGGTGGATGCCCCGGTGATTCGCTGGCCCGAAGGGATCGAGACGTATCCACCCACCACGAATATTCAGTCCACCGTGCGCAACGACATCGTCGCGGAGACCAAGGTGTTCTCCATCGCTCTCGTGGCGAGACGTCAGGGGCGCGTCGTCATTCCCGCACCCGAACTCACGTACTTCAACCCGGCCTCAAGGCGCTACGAAACGGCGCGCGCACGCGAATTGACTCTGGAGGTTGGACCGCCCCGGGCCGGCTTCGCCGTCGCGACTCCCACCGCCACGATCTCCCCGGCTTCATCCACCATCCGGTACCTCAAGCCGTCGCCCTCCGAGTGGGAACCTGGTCCCCAGGCCCCGGGCACACTGTTTGTCGTTCTGCAGGTGGCGCCGCCGGTGTTTGTGGTGGCCGGCTGGATCTGGCGCAGGCAGCGTGAAACTCCTCAGGCACGACTCCGCGGCGCGCGCGAACGGGAGATCAAAACCGCGCGGCGGCGCGTGAGTGCCATGTCGGCGGCTGACGGACTCACGGCGGCACGCGAGATCTCCACGGCGTTCCGGCAGTATCTGGTGGCGAGATTCGCTTTGCCGCCCGGCGAACTGCTCGATGCCGAGTGGCAGGACTCGCTGGCCACGAAGGGGTGTGAGGATCACGAGCTTCGGGAGATTCGCCAGGTGCTCGAATGGGCCGACCGCGCGCGTTTCGGCGGTGGCGTTGACCGCACCGTCACGCCGGAGATGGTTTTGAATCTCATGCAGAGGCTCGACAAGTGCGCCGCCTGAGTCTCTTGCTCTGGCTGGCACTGGCCGCGCCCGCGCTTGCCACAGAAGAGCCGGATCGGCTCTTTACCGAAGCCAGCGGCCACTACGATGCGGGCCGCTTTGTGGAGGCCTCCAGACTCTACGACAGTCTGCTTCGCGCAGGGTACAAACAGCCGCAGGTGTACTTCAACCTCGGCAATGCGCAGTTCCGCGCGGGTTCGCTGGGCCAGGCCATCTGGGCCTATCGCTCAGCATTCAACCTGGCGCCGCGAGACGTCGACATCGAGGCCAACCTCACCGTGGCGCGCCTGGCCTGTCGTGACAAGATCGAGGTCGCGCCTCCAGGACTTGTGAAACAGGTGTGGCGCACCGCCAGCAGCGTGTTGAGTGTGGCCGAAGGGACGCTCCTTGTGACCTGGCTGTGGTGGTCGTTGTGGGCCGTGGTGGCCATCGCCGTCTTCCTGCCGTCCGTGCGATCCTGGACGCTTCCTGTGATCCGGCTGCTGGCTCTGGCCTGGCTCGTCTCCGCCTCCACACTTACCGTTCGTTATCTTGCAGAGCGCAATACTCAGTCGGGGGTGGTGATCGCCGTCGAAACGCAGGCGCGCTCGGCGCCGGCGCCGGACGAAGACGTGGCCTTCACCGGGCATGCCGGCATGGAGTGCCTGGTGCGCGGCCAGCGGGGCGACTACCTGTTGGTCGAGCTGGCGAACGGCCGCGTGGGTTGGATCCCGGCGACCGATCTCAAACTCGTGGAATCTTGAACCGTTGCCCGCCGGTCCCCCGGAGCTAACTTCTTCCGGTGCGGACACAGCTTTCTTGACCTCTCTACTCAAACGCAAGCGCCTCTGGGCGACCGTTCTGGCCCTGGTGCTTCTGGTGTGGTGCGTGCACGATCTCGACCTGCAACAGGTGGGTCAGATCGTTGCGCGCCTCAAATACGGTTATCTCATCTGGGCCATGTTCGTGGTGGTGGGGGTTCTGTTTATCCGCAGCGTGCGCTGGCGGATCCTGGTGAATCCCATGAAGGCCGTGAGCGGCACGAGAATGTTCTCGATCTATTCTCTCGGGCAGCTGGGCAATCTCCTGTTCCCGGCGGGCACCGGAACAGCACTTCGCGTTCTGATTCTGCACAAATCGGAGGGGGTGTCGAAAACCGGCGGGGCCTCCACGGTGATGCTCGAGACCCTGCTGGACGGACTGTCTCTCATGGTGTTTCTGGCAGGCGCTTCCGTGATGCTGGTGCTGCCCGACTGGCTCCAGCGTGGGCAGACGTATGGCGCCGTGGTGATCACCGCGATCTTTGCTCTCCTGGTGGCCTCGATCGCGCTTCGGGATCGCCTCGGCCGCAAGGTGGAGAGGTTGCGTACGCGCCTCTCCGACCGCTGGCATACACGCGTGTCGCACCTGTGGACGAATTTTCAGGAGGGTGTATCGTCGCTGCGAAGCATCAGGCACCTGATCCTCGCCCTCGTGACTTCGTTTGCTTCCTGGCTGGGCCAGCTGGCCGTGATCTCCCTGCTCTTGTACGCCTTCGGCCTGGTGCTTCCCACCGGGGCCGCCCTCGTGCTCATGGTGATGAACACGCTTCTCCTGGTGATCCCCATTACGCCCGGGAACGTGGGAACCTATCAAGTGGCCACGGTGGTGGGGCTCTCACTGTTCGGCGTGGACAAGACCGATGCCGTAAGCTATGGGATCGTGCTGCAGGCCACCACCTATGTGCCCATCGCCTGCGTGGGCCTGTACCACTACGTCCGCTATGCGCGAACCCTGAGCGGCGTGCGCCCCGATAAAGAGATCACCGAACAGAATTCATAGCGGAAGTTCCCGCTGGCCCTGTCGTGCGACACATCGCAACATTCCCTCCGTGAACGTCGCCCACGCACCCTATCGCAGCGTACCCTTCGAGCGGCTGGGCGGGGCCTCCCGACTGTTCAAGGACTTCCTGCACGGGACGGCCGCCCTGCGGCCGTTTTTCGGGGCAGAGTTCGACGACAGCGCAGGGCTTCACTCTCTTGTCAGGGAAGTGCGCGCACGGTCGCACGATCGCGAGGGGCTCTACACCACGCTTTTGGAACAAGCCCGGGAAACCGGTGCCCCGCCGGCCGCCCTGGCCACGCTCGAAGAATTCCGGCGCCAAGGGTCGCTCGTGGTGTTTGCAGGCCAGCAACCCGGCCTGTTCACCGGGCCGTTGTACACGATCTACAAGGCGCTCACGGTAGAGCGCTGGGCGCACGACTTGTCGGCGCGCCTGGGAACGCCGGTGTTGCCGTTGTTCTGGCTCTCGTCGGACGATCATGATTTCGCCGAAGTCGAGTGGGCGGGGCTCCCGGTGGGGGGACAGTTTCAGACGGTGCGATTCGAGCCGCGGCTGGCTCCCGCGGGAGAACCGGTGGGGCGCGTTCGAGTGGACGACGGTATTGAGCACGTCGTTGCCTCGCTGGCCGCATGGCTTCCCGATTCGGAGTTCAAGCCCGCCGTGCTGGCAACGTTACGACGGGCGTATGCACCCGGGCAAAGATTTGTAACGGCTGTGGGCAGACTCTGGTACGAGATGTTCCCGGAATCGCGCCTCGTGTTCGTGCTTCCGGGGGAGGGTGCGCTGGCGCGCGGGGCAGCCCCTGTGCTGTGCCGGGCGCTCTCGGACGACGGCGACTTGTACCGGGCCTACCGCAGGCAATCGGACGCGCTGTTGGCGCTGGGGTATCATGCTCAGGTCCACAAAGCGGCCGACCAGACGTTTCTGTTCAGCCAGGAGGGCAAGCGCAGGAGCATTCACACCTCGGGCCCGCAGTTCGTCTGGGACGGCTCAGGGCCGGTCACGAAAGACGCGCTGCTCGAGCAGATCCGCCTTCAGCCCGGGCACTTTTCTCCCAACGTTCTCCTGCGCCCGATCGTACAGAACCTGCTGTTTCCCACGGTAGGGGTGGTGCTGGGCCCCTCCGAGCTGGCCT
>DAIOGN010000124.1:0-9276 GCA_036745245.1 Candidatus Zixiibacteriota bacterium | reverse complement strand
AGGAAGCGCTTCTCGGCGTGTCTGCCCCGGTGAATCCGCCGGGATCGCTCGCGCTGGATCAACCGCTGCGGCTGGCTGCGGCGGGCGCTTACCATCCGGTGACGGCGTCGGCGGAGGGTCAGTCGGCGCTGGGCGATCTGTCACGCATGACGAATCTGATCCCGGTTCAACTTCGGCCCGGAGTGCAGCGATTGCTCGAAAGCGCGGGACCGGTGTCGTGGCCTGCACTGGCAGCCGCTCCCGTGGGTCAGGGAAGAGTGCTCACGGCCGTTTGTTTTCCGGTGTGGCAGGCGGGATTTGCGCCCGGCGCTCCCACGACCACCGAGTCGTATGAGCAGTTCTGGCATCGCGCAATCACGTGGCTCTCCACGAGCACTCAGACTTCGCGACTCACTGTGGAGAGGACGAACGAAGCTATCCCCCTGTTCACGGCTCCGGACTTCCAGGCAGTTCTCGTGGATGAAACGTGGCGGCCCGACGCGGGGGCGACGATTACCGCCATCGTACGCGATCGCGACTCCAATGTGGTGCAGACCTTCGAACTCGTCTCCACTGGCGGGGGCCGCTACCAGGGCGCGGGTCGACCGATGGACGCCGGTGAGTACACCTTCGACATCCTGGCGCGCCGCGACACGCTGGTGCTCGCGCAACAATCGGGACCGCTTCTGGTATCGTCCTTGTCTCGTGAGGCCTTGTCGCCGGCCTCACGCCCGGCCAGCCTCGATCGTCTGGCGGCCGCCACGGGTGGACGCAGGCTCGGTGTGACCACCTGGTCGCAGGAATTGGACGACCTTCCCAAAGAGGAGCGCGTCCAGATTCAGTACGGGACGTTCCGGGTGTGGGATCATCCACTGCTTCTGACTGTTCTGGTGCTCTCCCTGGCCGCCGAGTGGATTCTTCGCCGTCGTCATCAGATGCTCTGATCGCCGGCGCATTGGCCGCCGGTGTAGCATGGGGCGCCTGCTCCCGCCGCTTGTTGTCGACTTCCGGAGCGTATGCCGCCGCGGCGGTCGGCACGGCCACGTTTCTGGGCGGGTGGGCGGCGGTGATTCTCCTGCTCTTGTTCTTCTTCTCGTCGGCGGCGCTTGCGCGTGTGGCCAAAGTTTCGCGCGAAACCGAACTCACACGCGAGCAGGCATCACCGCGAGACGCCCGTCAGGTGCTGGCCGTGGGCCTCTTGCCGGCCCTGGCTGCGCTCGCGGCCGCGTTCTCGGGTGAGGAGCGCTGGCTGTGGGCCATGGCCGCCGCGATCGGATTCGCCACGGCCGACACCTGGTCTACCGATTGGGGCCAGACTTCGAAGAGCCCGCCGCGCCTGCTAGGATTCGGACGCGAGCTGACACCCGGACAATCGGGAGGAATGACCCTCCGTGGGACGCTGGCCGGCGGTGCAGGCGCATTGTTTATCTCCGGTGTGGGGGCTGTGGCGCTTGATGGTGGCGTGGGCCAGTGGATCCTGCTGGCTTCGATCGCGTGGGGAGGATCGATCGTGGATTCGGTATTAGGGGCTGTGTTTCAATGGCGCGGCGAGTGTACTGTGTGCGGCCGCTCCACCGAACGGCGAATCCACTGCGGGAGTCTCGCGCGCACCATGCGCGGCGGACTGTCAAACGAGGGAGTAAACTTAGCCTGTTCGTCGCTCAGCCTGGTGCTGGGGTTGCTGGCGGGATAAAAAAAACGGCCTGTCGGCCGTTTCTGATGCAGTAGAATGGCTGGCTTCAGGCTGCCTTGGTGACCTTACCAGCCCTGGTGCCCTTGCCTGCCTTGGCGACTTTGCCGGCCTTGATGCACCGCGTACAAACGCGCATGCGCTTCACGCGTCCGTTGACGGACGCACGCACAGGCTGGAGATTCGGAAGGAACCGCCGCAGGGTAAGGTTGTGCGCGTGGCTGACGTTGTTTCCCACGCTCGGCTTCTTTCCACAGACATCGCAGATTCTCGACATAGTAGTTTCCTCGGAACCGCTGAATATACTACCGCCGGTCAGCGCTGCAAGCGGGAAAAGAGGCGGGGTGGGGGCCAGAAGGGCGACTGTAACTTACTGAGCCATTGAATCTTGGGCGACTGCCGCGGGCCGGGGTCTCAGCGCGACAGGATCCAGTCGGCCGCGGTCTCGAGGTGCGGAACGACCAGGGAGGCCTTGGGAGCACCCGGCCGCCCCAGGAGAAACTCGGAATCGTGGCCGAAGCCGGTCCGCACCAGCACGCCTGGCACGTTGAGCTGATTGGCGAGGCCGATGTCGTCGAGCTTGTCGCCTACCACATACGAAGCAGCCAGGTCGAGCTCGAGTACCTGTGCGGCTTCAACGGCCAGCCCAGGGTAGGGTTTGCGGCAGAGGCACACGCCACCGAACGCCGAGCCGGGCGCCGATGGCAGGTGTGGGCAGAAGTAGATGCCATCCACCACGACCCGATCCTCCGACAGGGCGTCGCGAAGGCGCTTGTGCACGGCTTCCACGTCGGCGAGGCCGAAGTAGCCGCGCGCCACGCCGCTCTGGTTGGTGAGCACCACCACTGCGAAGCCCGCTTCTTTCAGGCGCCGCAAGGCTGCGGAGGCCCCCTGAATCAGGCGTACTTCGGACGGATTGAACAGATAGCCGCGTTCCTCGATGAGGGTGCCGTCGCGATCGACGAATACGGCGGGGCGGCTCATGTCATGCTCACGTTTTCGATCACTTTGCCTTCGGACAACAGTTCGGAGAGAGTCTCCGCAACCTTGGAGGCTTCGATGCGCTCGAGACAGAAGCGGCGTCGCTGGTAGCAGGCGCGCTCGCCGTGCATGCTGCACGGAGAGCAGTGCGCGTAACCAAAGTAGATGCGGTTACGTGGACCCTGGGGCGTGAAGCCAAGCGCCGGGTGCGTGGGACCGAACAAGGACAAGGTGGGGACCGACAGAGCCGCCGACAGGTGCATGAGGCCCGAGTCGTTGGCCAGAAACACGTCGCATTGTTCCACCAGTGCGCCTACGCGCTGCAACGGCAGGCCACTGTACACCACCGTGTGCACTTCCGGCATGAGCGCTGCTGTGCGCTCGAGCAAGGGCCGCTCCGGGGACGAGCCAAACAGCAGTACGCGTGAACGTTCCTTGTTGGCCACGCGCGACAGGCATTCGGCGAATGATTCCACGGGCCAGCGCTTGGTCGCCCAGTTCGCCCCGGGATGAGCGCCGACCGTCGTGTATTGGCTTTCGCGGCGCGTGCGCGCCGATTCGTTGGCGGCCCAGGCTCGGGCTGCGCGCGACAGCCGGATGTCCGGCCGGCGGGTGCGGATGTCGGCCTTCACCTGCGGCAGCACCGCGTTGAAGCGGTCCACCTTGGGAGCCAGCGGTTTGGCGAAGCGCTTCATGTGAATCAGCTTGAATTCAGCCCAGTGCAGCTGAGGCGGCCGGGCCCGCTTGCGTGCGCGGATCAAGCTGGAGAGCAGGCGGCTGTCGTAGCTGCACTGCAAATCGAGCACGGCGTCGAAGCGCTCGTTGGACAACGCATTCGCCGCGGCGCGTAAGCCCGGGAGACCATCACGATCAATGTGGCCTGCCAGTGCCACCACACGGTTGACGTCCGGGTCGGCGTGAAACAGTTCGTCGTAGGGACGCCGCGTGACCACCGTGATGGAAGCGTCCGGGTACTCCTGACGGAGGTTGCGGATCACGGGGGTCGTGAGGATCACGTCCCCGAGTGTGTCGAAACGAATGAGGGCGAACTTCATCTGAACCACCAAATGGACCATGCTCCGAGGAGAAGACACCACCAGCCGAACACAGCGAAGTGTCCGCGCACCAGGAAGCGCACGAACCACGCTACGGCGAAGTAGCCCGACACCAGGCTGGTGAGGAACCCAAGTAACAGCGGGCCCCACTGGGGGGCAAAGGGCTCCGGGGACCGGGCTATGTAGACAACCTGGAGCACAAACGCCCCGAAAATAGCCGGCATGGAGAGCAGGAAGGAGTAGCGTGCGGCCTGCTCGCGCGAAATCCCCAGGTGCATGGCCGTAGCGATGGTGGCGCCGGAGCGCGAAATCCCCGGGAGAATGGAGATCGCCTGAGCCACGCCGATCCAGAACGCGCGACCCCAGGTGAGAGTGTTGCGAAAGGTTCGGAGCGGCACGGTGGAGAACAGCAGGGCCGCGGAGAGGATCAACTGCCAGCCGTTCAACACGGGGTCGGCGAACTGCGCTTCAATCTCCGACTTGAATCCAAGGCTCAACACGACGGCCGGAAGCGTCCCCAGAATGAGCAGGCCACACCAGGTGCGGGGAGACAATCCCGCCCAGGGTTCGGTTTGGCCAGTGAGGCCGCCTTTCAGGATGACGCACACATCGCGCCGATAGTACGCCACGATGGCCACAAGTGTGGCGAGGTGTACGGCGATGTCGAAGGTGATGTCGGCCTCCTTCCAGCCGTAGAGAGATTGCGCGAGCACCAGATGCCCCGAACTGGAGACCGGCAGGAATTCCGTGAGCCCCTGGATGAGGCCGAGCACGGCCGCCTGGGCGTAGGTCACAGGAGCATGAACGGAGAAAGGCTGACCGCTTCGCCCTTACGGAAGCTGGTACTGGGCGCCTACATACATTCCGGTGCCCGAGTCTTCGATCACCACTTCGCCGTAGATCTGCGTGTAGCCTGAGATCCCGTATTCCACACCGCCGGCAAACCCCACGTCGAATTCGTCGGAGTCGCCGGTGGGGGCTTCGATGCGCTGCATGCGGGCGCCCACTCGCGAGTACGGGGTCAGCGGCCTGCCGTTGTCGAGAGTGAACTCTTTGGAGAGCGTGAGAAACCCGCCGAAGTACCAATTCGAGACATCGCTGAACTGGAAATAGGTGATTTCCGGGCCGATGGCCAGGTCGACAGGATCCTGAAGAAACACGTCGAGCAGCTGGATCTTGGCGTCGGCGTTGAAGGCCACACTCGAGCCCGCGTTGTTCGAGAAGTCGACGAAGGCGGCCTTGATACCGAGATCGAACGAGGGCGCCACTCCATAGCGAAACTGACCCATGAGACTTACGTAGTCACCGGTGAGGCCGAGATAGCCGCCCACCTTTTTGGCGCCCACTTCTTCCACCGAAGCCGTGGACAGGTTGCCCAGTAACTGTGCCCTGGCGGATGGCGATGTGGCGCACCATACCGCGAGCGTTACGAAGAACGTTGAAGTGAATCTACGCACCATTGGAAATCCCCCCTTAGGATTCCGGCCGGTCGAATGGCTGCTAGCCTGACGATAGGCCCGCCGCCCCGGCCGAGTCAACGCTCATTGTACCAGCGGAGGTGGCTTCGGCTCCCGGGAGACTTCGGAAATGGGGTCAGAGGCAAATTAGGCCGACAAAGAAAGGGGCCAGCACACTTTTCCCGGTCGCTCCAAGGTCAGCGAGACTGCCGCTGCTGGGAAAAGTGTGCTGGCCCCTTTTTCTAAATTGCCTCTGACCCCAATTAATGATGAAGTAACAGGTCGGTGAGGTAAAACGCCGCCACGCCGGCAAAGGACAAAAGCGACCAGCGTTTGCCTCGTTCACGGTTGACTTCAGGCATGAGGTCGGTGGCAGCTACATAGATCGCCACGCCGGCGGCCAGGGCGAGTGCGGGCGCCGCTTGATCCACGGCGGCGGATACAAGGAGTGTTCCGACCACAGTGGCCACAGCCAGTGCAATTACGCCAATCAACGCAGTGCGTGCACTCTGGCCGGAGGCCAGCGCCACCGACGCAAGTGTGAAACCATCGGGGAGTTTGTGCAAGGCGATCGCGAGGAACAGAAGCCAGCCGAGTCCTGGACTCAAGGCGAATCCTGAACCGATGGCCACACCGTCGAAGAAGCTGTGCACCAGGAGTCCCACCATGGTAGCCGCAAACGAGCGGCCGCTCAGCGCTTCTGATTCTCCGTGCGTCTCTTCGCCGAAGTGAAGGTGTGGCACCATGGTGTGCTCGAACAGGTGCGTGAGCAGGTACCCGGCCAGGATACAAATGGCCGCCTCGTGTCCGAGAGCCTTGAAGGACTCGGGAACCATCGCCAGCAGGCTTGCCGCCAACAGGAAGCCCGCTCCAAAGGCAATGAACGATTTGAGCCACACAAGTCGCCCACGCAGATGACGAATGACGAACACGCCGCCCGCCACGGTGGCGAGGGCCGCCACCGCGGAGAGGAGCAGGGCGAGGCTCATGGGGGACGAAGCTACCCGGGGGCGGGCAGGGCGTCAAGCCCCGGACGGTGGACCACCTCATGAGCGCGGAGTTGCGCGATCGGATCGAGGAGGGTATTCGTTGACCCGGGGGCACTTTAAGAGCGCCACCGCCGCATCGCAACTCGGCATGGAACCATTCATCATCACCGTAGCCTATCTTCTGATCGGCCTCGCACTCAGGCGCTTTCCCGCCATGCCAGACGCCACAGGGAGCGTGCTGAATCAATTCGTGATCCACGTGTCTCTGCCTGCGCTGGTTCTGTTCAGAATCCCGGATCTTGTATTTTCATCGCACCTGTTCGTGCCGGTGCTTCTGCCCTGGATCATGCTGCTTCTCTCGGCCGCACTTGTGTTCGTTGTGTCCAGGATGGCCGGCTGGGATCGCGCCACCACAGGTTGCCTTCTCCTGCTCGTGCCGTTGGGAAACACGTCGTTTCTGGGCATCCCCATGGTCACCGCGTTCTTCGGGGAGCAGGCTGTGCCATATGCCGTGCTCTACGATCAACTCGGGTCGTTTCTGGCCGTGGCCACGTACGGAGCCCTGATCCTGGCGTTGTACGCCGCTGGCGGAGTGCGGCCCACAGCGGCCGGCATCCTAAAGAAGGTCGTGACGTTTCCCGCCTTCCTGGCCCTGGTGCTCGCTCTGGCGCTGAAGGGATGGACGTATCCCGCGGCGCTCGCAGGCCTGTTTGGAGCACTGGCAGCGACTCTCGTACCTGTGGTGATGATCGCCGTGGGGTTTCAGCTCAGTCTGCGACTGAGCCGAGACGACGTATCGGCTCTCGGCGCAGGGCTGGGTCTCAAACTTGTAGTGGCGCCACTTCTAGCTTTGCTTCTGTGCAGAGTGGCCGGTCTCGATGGCGAACCGGTACAGGTGTCCATCTTCGAAGCCGGGATGCCGCCCATGATTACGGCGGGCGCGCTGGCGATCTCCGCGAATCTGGTCCCTAGGCTCTCGGCGGCGCTGGTGGGATTCGGGATCGTGGCGAGCTTTGTTACGCTGCCTCTCCTGTACCGATTGCTGCGGTAGCACCGGACCAGAGCCTCCCGACGGAGCATGGATCAGCCGGGTTGACCGCATGGCGATCAAGTGCCAAGCTCTCCCTCAATGAGACTCCTGAAGCCGTTACTCACCCCCGCCGGCGTGCTGGCGATGATCGCAGGCCTGTGGCTGCCCTGGGCCGACGTGCGTTGTTCGCAAATCCGGACGGAGCCGGACTACTGGCAGCTGGCCCGGTACGACGAGCGCATGTACCTGCTGCTGGTGCCCATCCTGGTGATCCTCGTGTGCGGGCTGTGGAGTGTGCGCAGACCACGCAGGTCGCTCGCCATCACGTCCGCTGTGAGTGCGGTCGCGGCTGTGGGAGCGTGGTGTTATCTCTGGTTCAGGAAGGACGAGCTGGCCGCGTACCAAGCGGAACTAGCGGCAGGTTCAGGCGACCTGGCGCGAATGATGCAGGATCTGCACGTGATCCTGGGCCTGGGATTCAGACTGTATCTGGCGGGGGCACTGGTGGCGCTGGCGGGAGCCGCGCTGCGACTTGCAAGCGGCGAATCCGATTCGCCGCCCTGAGAGTTCGCTTACTTCGCGGCCGACGCGAGCGCGATCTTCACAAGCTCGGCGAGCCGCTCACAGGAGAACGGCTTCTTCACGAACATGTCGCCGCCCGACTGAAAGCTGCGGCCAGAATCTTCGCGGGTATCCCGGCCGGTGAGGAAGACCACGGGCACGCCCGCTAGTTCCGGCATGCGCTTGAGCTCGGTGCAGATCTCATAGCCGGTGGTTTCGGGCATCATGATGTCGAGCAGGACCAGGTTCGGCTTGAACTTGCGAGCCGTTTCCACGCCCTCGTGGCCGCCGTTGGCGGTCTCGACCGTGTAGCCGAGATTCTCGAAGTACGTTTCCACGATATCGGTGATCTCAGGTTCGTCGTCGATCACCAGAATCTTCGGCTGCCGTTCCTTGGCCATAGTGGTTCTCCTGAGCCGTGGCTCAATTCTCCTATCGGCCGCCCGCTCCCTGCCCTGAAGCATTTGTGGCGCACTTCGTAGGCCCGAAGTCCGCCCAGCTGCACTATAATGGAGGCATGAACCCCGGCCCCTTCGGCCTTACAGTACCGGAACTCGAAGCCTGGTGCGCCGAGCGCGGTCAGCCGGCCTATCGAGGCCGTCAGATCGCGGTGTGGATGTATGCCCGCCGCCAGACGCGCTTTGAGGCCATGACCGACCTGCCCGCCCCGGTTCGGCGCGCCTGGGACGAGGAATGTCCCATCCGGCTGCCGCAGGTGGACCTGGCACGCCGGAGCCGGGATGGCACCGAGAAACTGCGACTGCGCCTCCTGGACGGCGAGGCCGTGGAAACTGTCATCATGCCCATGCGCCCGGCAGAAGGCGAAAAGGCCGAGCGCATCACGGCCTGCCTGTCGACGCAGGTGGGCTGCGGGCTGGGGTGCACCTTCTGTGCCACGGCCACTCTGGGTCTGAAGCGCAATCTCACGTCCGGCGAGATCGTGGCGCAGCTCTACATCGCGCAGTCGCGCGTGGCGCCACGCCGACTCACCAACGTGGTCTTCATGGGCATGGGCGAGCCGCTGCACAATCTGGAGGCCGTGTCGCAGGCCGTGCGTGTCATGACCGGGCAGCCTGGCATGGATCTGGGCCCGCGACGGATCACGGTATCCACCGTGGGCCTCGTGCCGGAGATTTACGAGCTGGCCGATTCGGGATTGGGAGTGAAGCTCGCGATTTCACTCAATGCGACCTCCGATCGCGAGCGATCGCGCACGATGCCGGTGAACCGCCGCTATCCGCTGGACAAACTGATGGAGGCGGCGAAGTACTACGCTCGCGCCATCGACAACCGCATCACGTTCGAATACGTGGTGCTTGCGGGGGAGAACGACTCGGAGGCCGACGCGCGGCGCCTGGCGAAGCTGATCCACGGCGTGCCGTGCAAGATCAACCTCATCCCCTACAATCCGAGTTCGCTTCTGGAGTTTTCGCGGCCGGCGAAGGAGAGCCTGAACGCGTTTCGGGATTGGCTGTACCCCATGTGCCCGGCGGGCACGCCGACAGAAATTCCGCAGAACGAGACTGTCCTGCTT
>DAIOGN010000123.1:6509-9481 GCA_036745245.1 Candidatus Zixiibacteriota bacterium | reverse complement strand
AAAACTCGACTACTCCCTCGGAGTGCTCACCGGCTCCGTGTCATACATGACGATCCAGGACCAGACCGGCGGCGTTCAGCCGACCGTGCATCTGGCGTACAACTTCAGCCCGGGGCTGCGTCTGGGTGGATCGGCTTACTACGGACCGTACCTCTACGAAAACGGGTTCAACGACTCACTCCCGACGGGTGCGTCCTTCAGTGACTTCATCAACGCCGGCGCCGGCTACGAGCTCTACTTTGGCCACCGGCTCCTGGAGATTCACTCCGAAGGCTTTTTCTCCTACTGGGAACACCCGTATCTGCCGCGCCTGGATGTGCTGTCGGGCTACGCAGAAGGAAAGTACACCGTGAGGGCGGGCTGGTACGTTGCCGGTCGCGTGGACTGGTTTCTGCCCGGCGATGTCACCAACGCTTCCGGCGTGACCTCCGGCTGGGATTACGACGTGATGCGTTACGAGTTCGGCGTGGGCTTCAAGCCGAATCGCGCCACGATCATGAAGCTCGTGGGTCAGATGAATCGCTTTGCCGACGCACCGGACCTCGACCACGATCTGGCGGCGTTTCAGATCGTAGTGGGATACTGACGGTCGCGGCGCTAAAGCGTCGCTCAGTACTCGGCATCGGCTGACACCGGTCAGGACACTCCACTCGAGTGCCCCTGGGCACACGCTTCCTGCTTGAAAACCCGATCTTCAGGGCCTATGTTACAGAGTCACAGTTTCTTCGCGCTATGCGGGCGGAGGCCGGTATGAGGTGTTTGGATTCAATCGTCGCGATGGCCACCGCGAGTGCGCTTGCGGTGTGCTGGCCCGCCAACGCGGCGGCGATCGATCAGGACAGTGACGGGATCGCCGATTCGCTCGACAACTGCACCGCCATCGCCAACTCGGATCAGCTTAATGTCGATTTCGATTCCCTGGGCGACGCCTGCGACAACTGCCCGGCCATCACCAATGACGACCAGATGAATACGGTAGCTCTGTCCGGTGACGCTAACGCAGACGGGCGGCTGGCGGGCAGCGATATCATCTGGGGTGTGAACTATCTCTTCAGGTCAGGTCCCGCTCCGTTGCCGTCTGTGGCTTCGGGTGACGTCAACTGCAATGGAGTCGTGAATTCTTCCGACCTCATAGCCCTGATCGGTCGTGTATTCAAAGGCGGGTCGCGACCATGCAATGTTTGCCTTGCGGCCCCCTCGGGCTGGTGGTGCGGCGAGTATCTGGCCAACTCGGCCTACTTCCCCTCGACCGTGGGAAGTTCCTGGACCTTTGAAGTTCATGATACCGCCGTCCACTTCAACGGGGACACGGATAGCATCTACTGGCAAAGTGCCAGCGTGGATACGGTGGTTCTCTCCGTAGTCGGTCTCGATACCCTTCACGTGTCAGGCGCGCCAGCATCGGTATGGCAGTTCGACGCATCCATGCCGGCCATGATTCTGTTCGAACGATTTTATTCCACCTTCGCATCCTTTGGACAGGCCGCGGACACGATGTGGATTTACGTTCAGGAGTCTGCGACGTTCCCCACCTTCCGCCTGCCCCTTCCACTGGAAGTGGGACAAGAGTGGTGCGACAGGAGCTGCACCTTCGAGTGGCACGCCCGTACGGCAGACAGCGAGACGGTGTTCATGAATGGCCAGCCGCTGGGTACGGCCTTCGTGGTCGAGCGGCGGGGCTATTACTTCGAGGGCTTCTGGCGACGGACGGAGTGGGTTGTCCCGCAGATTGGTTTCGCGAGGATTGCCTACTCTGAAGGCAATCACGATGGCGGCGGGACCGATTATGTCGGGAATCGGGGCGTGATGTATCTCATCAGCTATGCCATTGTGCCATGAATTTGGCCGGGCATCAGCTGCCAAGTGGGATCATCCCTATGGCTCGAGTAAGAACGTGAGTCCACCGCACACCTGGCGACCCCAACGGGATTCGAACCCGTGTTATCGCCGTGAAAGGGCGGTGTCCTAGACCGGGCTAGACGATGGGGTCGCGGTTCCCGGGTCGCGATCTATACGTAGATTGGCCATAGAGGTCAATCGTAATTCTCCTCTCAAATCCGCGTCATCCTTGTCCGATATCCTCATGAAAGCTATTGGGCTGTAACGCCATTGACCCTTTCGTGAGGAGCCTCGTATTGTTCACATCCGATATGCTGCCCAAAGTTGAAACCACTCCAGGACGGCCCGCCGAAACAACGGTGGCGGCCCTGGGTCATATTTTGCGCACGGTGTCTGAGCGCTCCAACCTGGAGTACATCCTCTCTGAGATCGTGAAGGCCACGGGTGCGTCCGGCGCACGCATCTGGTGGAGCGTCCGGGCCGAGTATCCAATCCGTCACTGGATCACCGTGGGTGCCGAGCCGCCACAACAGCTCGCCGGGCCCTCGCCCGATGGCGCCTGGGCTTCCATCTGGCAGGATCGCGGCCGCATCGTTGAACTCCTCCGGACTGACCTGCCCCCGCATGTGCTGGAATCGCACATCGCAGGGGTTCACGTGGACGTGTGGGCCCTCGTGCCCTCCGGCACACGTGCGCGGGGTGTGGCCGTTCTCTGGTACGACGAATCGGTGCTTCAGCCGGCCCTGTCCGACAAGGAGATGCTGCGCCAGGCGCTTTCGGCGGTGACGGCACAGATCTGGTGGCGCGAGCGCTGGGCGCAGCGCAAGCTCGAACGGGAACTGCTCGACGAAACCGGCCGGCTTCTGGCCCAGTCGTTCGAGCGCGACGAGGTACTCAAGCGCATCTTCGAAATCCTTCGTCGCGTGGTGCAGTACGACGCCGGGGGCATCTTCCTCATCGACCCCAGAGCCGGAGAAGTGGTGCACACCACGCAGATCGGATACGATTCGGAAGCGCTGGACAACCTGCACCTGAAAATCGGCGAAGGCCTCGTGGGGCACGTGGCCAAGACCGGCGATCGCATCAACATTTCCGACGTGAGCGTCGACCCGCGCATCGAGAACGGCGTGATG